>MEQJ01000142.1:4500-7010 GCA_001770165.1 Bdellovibrionales bacterium RIFOXYD1_FULL_53_11
GCAGGCAAACCGGCCTTCTGCAGCTACCGGAGGGATGGCGCGGGGGCGGGAGCCAGACAGTATTCGGCCATCATGATTGCCTGAACGCACGGGCGGTGTATAATGTAATTTAATGGATGCCAGGAAGGCGTTGTCCATCTTGAAGCCCGGCTGGAAAATGGTTGACCAGCCCCTTAGCGTGCAATTTGTCATCACGGGCGGAATAGTTGCGGCTTTTTCAATCATCAGCCTGGGCATCCTTCTTTATCAGGTAAGTCACCAGATCGCGGCATCGCGCTGGCTGTCGCAGACCCACATGACGCTCAATCACCTCAAAACTCTGGGCCAGAACTACTACCGGCAGCAGGCCTCAATGCACGAATACCTCAAAACTGCTGACAACCGCTTTCTGGCCGTCACGCGTGAGGCCAGACAACTCTGGGAGGAGGATGTTTCCACCATAACGGGACTGATCTCGGATGATCCCAAGCAGGTCATACTGCTCCACAATATCACCGAGGGATATTCCGGCTGGTTCAGGCTCGCCGACGAGCTGATCCACAAAGCCGGTGACAGCGTACAAAGCAACGGAGGCAGGCCGACACGGCCCGACAGGCAAAGCCTCATGGAAGAGTCGGCCTCGTTCAAACAGACCTTTCTTGTGATCGAAAAAATGATCGACTGGGAAAACAACCAGCTCAAGGTCTGGAACCAGACGGAAAAAAACGCGACACAATCAACATTCATCGCCATCGCGATCATCAACATCGCGCTTCTCCTGATTTTCAGCGTTGCGCTGGCCAAACTCTTCATTACGATAGCGCGGCCGATCTCCGATCTTTCATCCGGAATCAAAAAATACCAGGAAGGCGACTTCAAGGCGCGCGTGCAGGTTTCAAACAAAAGCGAAATCGGCTTTCTCGAAGCCAGTTTCAATGAAATGGCCGAAAAAATCGAAGCCATGGTCACCGACCTCAGAAAACTGGACGAGCTGAAAACCGAATTCCTTTCCACCGTATCCCACGAACTGAGAACACCGCTCACCTCTATCGGCGGATATACCAAGCTCCTCGCCGAAGGCGACACCGGTGAAATCAATGAAACACAAAAGGAATTTCTCGGCATAATCGACACCAATGTCGTTCGCCTTACAAATCTCATCAATGACATCCTGGATATTGAAAAAATGGAATCAGGAAAAATCCAGCTCGGGCGCGAGCCCCAGGATCTTGGCATGATCCTGAAAGAATGCCGCGACACCTTTGAAGTCGTTGCCAGACAAAAGGGGCTCCAGCTTCTGTTCAATCCGTCCGGCACTCCGCTCATGATGATCGGCGATCACGACCGGCTGGTGCAGGTCTTCATGAATCTGCTCTCGAATTCAATAAAATATACAAAGCAGGGACATGTCGAAATATCGTCAGAGCTGAAGGGCTATGCCATTGTGGTGCGCGTTACCGACACCGGTATCGGACTGACGAAAGAGGACCAGGAAAAACTATTTCAGAAATTCTACCGAACCAGGAGCGGCATCGCGACCGGAGAGGGCGGCACCGGGCTCGGGCTCGTGATCATGCGCAAACTCGTAGAGGCGCATAGCGGCTCGATCAAGGTCGAAAGCGAGCCGGGAAAAGGCACCACCTTCCAGATCACGTTCCCCGCCATGGCGCCGACACAGGATGGCATCGATAAAAGACGGTTGGCCCGCGAGAGCAAAAAACAGATCATCTGGATAATAAGCCCGGATGAAAATGAAAAACTCAGATGCAAGAAAATCATATCGGACGCGGGCAGTGCGCTCAGCGGCGCCGCGACGGGCACCAGGGATTTTGACGGTGTCCACATGATGCCGACGGATGAACAGGGACTTGAAGCGCCCGGTCTTGTCATTCTTTCGGTCAACACCGAGACTGAAGGCCTTACCGCCCTGTCTTCGGTCCGCCAAAATCTGCATCAGACGGTACCGATCATACTCCTCGGACCCCCTTCCGTGGACGCGAAAACCGCTTTTGCACAGGGGGCTTCCGCGTGCATTCAAAAACCCGTCACCAGGGAAATTTTGCTTCTGGCCGTAAAGGACCTTCTTGCCCGCAACTGGTGGCGGATACTTGTGGCCGACAGCAATACGGATCTCAGGCTTCTTATCAAGCGCGCCCTTGAGCACAGGGGCTTCAAGGTTGACGACGTTGACCGCGGCAATCTCGTGCTCGGACGTCTTGAGCAGGAACACTACGACCTGGCCCTGCTTGACACCCATCTCCCGGACATATCAAGCATCGAGCTTGTGAAAATAATGCGAAAAACGCCGAGATTCATCTCGCTTCCGGTACTGCTCATGTCGGTGGAGGACCAGATGGCCCCGAATGAAGCCGAGATTTCCGGATGGGGTAACACCGCCCTGGTGGCAAAATACAAGGGACTGGGGCAGATAGTGGAACATGTGTATAAATTCCTCGAAACCAGAAAGGCGGAAAAAAAATGAACGATCAAGCACCGGCGAAAAGGGAAATTCTCCTGGCAGAAGACGAGGA
>MEQJ01000143.1:107-642 GCA_001770165.1 Bdellovibrionales bacterium RIFOXYD1_FULL_53_11
TCATTGTTTGATTTGAATAGTCAAGCGATACGCTTAGCGGATGGCTGTTTGAAAGAGTGTGCCGCCACGAGATGCCGCCCGCCAGTTCACGGTCCGTGATACTGAAAGAAATGCCGCTGCCCATGGGCGTGAATTTGAAATAAGTTCCAATGAAATCGCGCTCCGTGATGGCGCGGCTCAACGTCGGAAAAAGATGCGGATACACCATCGATCTGTAACCGAACTGTGTGGGACTTGTGAGCATGGTCGTGTAGTAACCGCCCGCGTAAAAAATCATGCGCCACGGATGATCGATCCACGGCATGATGAAGCCAAGCCGGGCGTTCGCGCCTATTGTGCGAAACATATTTCCACCTGCCGGGTTTATTGCATAGGCATTAATGAACGCCGATGAGCCAAGATCAAACCGTGAGTCGCCAAGCCGGTAGGTCATGGTGAATTTTGGAGTGACGGCATACTGGGTGATGTTTTTGAATCCAGTTTGGAAATATGTGATGAGGCTCGCGCCCATGGACACGTTGAATACAAGTTTGCG
>MEQJ01000143.1:662-11274 GCA_001770165.1 Bdellovibrionales bacterium RIFOXYD1_FULL_53_11
CCTTCACGATGCCCTTGTAGTCCGCGAGCGCAAAGTGGATCTGCTGCGAGCCGGTCGGCAAGACTACTGGAAAGGCGAATTTGAACCCGGGCAGCAGGGCGACCTTGTTTTTTTTCTGGAATACGAGCATCTGCCCTTCGGGCACGTCAAGCATTCCGGTGATGGTGGCGGTTATCTCTTGCTTGCCGGCGTCGTTGATATTCAGGACGACTTCGCAGCAATCCGGATCGAAGTACACGCCCCGAAGCGCCTTCTGTCCGGGCGTCGGGGCGATGGTCGCGGTTTTTGCGTGCGCCATCACGGTTGTGAGAAGCATGATGACAGACAGAGCGGCTTGCAGGATGTGAAGTGCCTTCATTTGGATTTATCGATGGTAATATACGGCGCTCATGTGTCAAATAATACCTTCATTTTTATCTGCACCCCTGGAGGCCACCGCGCCTCTCGACACGCGCCATCCGTCGCGGTAAGGTTCCCCCATGCCAAAATCCAAACCAAAGGGAACGTCGCTTCTCGATGCGCTTGTCGAGATCATCCGTAAAACTTCGTGTGACCTGCCAAAGGACATTTCGGCCGCGATCGAACGCGGCCATCAGGCGGAGCCGGATGGCTCGCGCGGCAAATACGCCATGCAGATCATTCTGGAAAACATCAAAATGGCCCGCGAAAAAAGCCAGCCCGTATGCCAGGACACCGGGACTATACTTTTCTTCATCAAATATCCCGGTGGTTTTGATGCTGAAAAACTTGCTGGTGTCGCGACCAAAGCCGTCCGTGAGGCGACAAAACGCGGTTATCTCAGGCAGAACAGCGTTGACAGCCTGACCGGCCGCAACAGCGGCACGAACGTCGGCCCGGGATCACCGGTGCTGCATCTGGAGCCGTGGAGGAAGAATTACTTCGATATCCGTCTTGTGCTCAAGGGCGGCGGCAGCGAGAACATGAGCACGCAGTACAGTCTGCCGGACACGCGCCTCGGGGCGGGGCGCGACCTCGATGGCGTGTGCAAATGCGTTCTCGATGCCACGCACAAGGCACAGGGCAGGGGCTGCGGACCCGGCGTTCTTGGTGTTTGCGTGGGCGGCGACCGTGGCACCGGTTACATGCACGCAAAGGAGCAGCTGCTTCGCAAGCTCGATGACCGCAATATAAATCCCGATCTTGCCCGGATCGAAAGCGAATGCCTTCGGCTTGGCAACCGTCTTGGTATCGGGCCCATGGGCTTTGGCGGCAGCACCACGCTTCTTGGCGTGAAGATCGGCGCGCTCAACCGGTTGCCGGCATCTTTTTTTGTGAGTATCGCGTACATGTGCTGGGCCGAGCGCAGGCAGGGCGCCCGGGTCGAAAAAAACGGCAGGATCAAAAAATGGTTTTATTAAGGAGGCACCGGCAATGATTCATCTCGAAGCTCCGTTTACCGAAGAAAAAATCAGACAACTCAGGGTGGGCGATATGGTGCTCCTCAGCGGCGTCATCTTCACCGGCCGCGACGCCGTTCACAAATGGTTGCATGACGGCAACGCCCCGCCTGTGAGCCTGCGTGACGGCATCATATATCATTGCGGTCCCGTGGTTGTTAAGCGCGGCGGCAGCTGGAAGGTTGTGGCGGCGGGTCCGACGACATCAATCCGCGAGGAGCCGTACCAGGCGTGGACGTTCGAGCATCTCGGCGTCCGGGCCGTGATAGGCAAGGGCGGCATGGGGACGAAAACGCTTGAAGGCTGCGCAAAGTACGGGTGCGTGTATTTTCATGCCATCGGCGGCGCCGCGCAGGTGCTTGCCGAGTCAATAAAGGATGTGGAAAATGTCTACATGTATGACGAGTTCGGAAGCCCGGAGGCGATCTGGCAGTTCAGGGTTGAAAAATTTCCGGTCGTGGTGACCATGGACGCGCACGGCGGTTCACTTCACAGGGAGGTTGAGGAGGATTCGGGCCGCAGGCTTGCGGAGCTGCTGGCGGGAATGAAAAAGTGAAGATCGGCGTTTTTGATTCGGGCATCGGCGGGATAACGGTACTTGGCGAACTCAGGCGCAGTTTTCCGTCGGTAGAATATGTTTATCTGGGAGACACCGCGCATGTCCCGTACGGCACCCGGAGCGCCGCGCAGATACGGCAGCTCTCGGCCGATTGCGCGCGCGTGCTCAAGTCAACCGGCATCGATGCGCTGGTGGTTGCCTGCAATACGTCCTCAAGCCTCGCGCTTGACGCTATTTGCGATGTGATGGGCGAGGTGCCGGTGTTTGATGTGGTGGGTCCGGGCGTTGAGGCGGCAAAGGCCGCGCGCCGCAAATGCGGAGGCTCACGTGCGACGGTGCTCGTGCTTGCGACGCGCGCGACGATCAGGAGCCATGCGTACGGCAAAGCCCTTGGCGCGAATGTTATCGAGCAGGAGTGCCCGCTCCTGGTGCCGATGATCGAGGAGGGCTGGCTTGACCATCCGGTGCTGCACCGGACGATAAAAGAATATGTCGGCGCTTATGCCCGCGCGGGCAGGCCCGGTGTCGCGCTTCTTGCCTGCACCCACTATCCGTGGATTCATGCGGCCTTTGAACGCGCGCTGCCCGGGTGGATGATCGTCAATTCGGCGCAGGCTGTTGCGCGGTCGCTTGCCAGGAGCGGCATCGCGCGCAAGCTGCGCGTTCGCGGCAAGTCCCGCGCAGGACGGGTGCAGTGGATTTTTACCGATCCGGACGCCGTACCTGCGATGGCAAGGGACGGCTAATCTATATAGAATTCTCGTATGGTCTCGATGACTTTTTCGGTCAAATCATATCTTATCCATCTTCTGTCATAGTCTGCGGTGGGTGTGTCCTGTTTTGAATAAGATGACCCACAAATGTCAGGGCCGCAGTCATAAGAAAGCGGCGCACACATTATTTTATCAACAACCGTCTTGGTCATTCCGGGGCTGATTTTTGAAAAAGCTGATTCAGAAAACCCCTTTGCCCAGATTGTGCCGGAAAAGGGCGACATTACGGTGCGCCATGCGGCATTATGCCACGATGACGTCCCCGGCCTTTGACACATTGCAATATAAACTGTATTGTCCCCGCTATGAGAAAAATCAAAATACTGTTTCTGGCGTGTGTTGTGTTGTTTCCGGTATTGATGACCTTCCAGGGCTGTTTCAACGAGGCGGAAGCCCCCGGCATTGATGTTGAACAGTATCCTTTGTTCAAGAGCGCAAGAACAGACGACGAGACAACGGCGCTGATGGCGGTCGATGACGGACTGGCCGCAATCGTGAAACAGCTGTCCGTTTACAGGAACGATCCGGTGCTGGTGCATTCATTTCTTGCGCCGATAGAGGCGCGCGCCGGAAGCGCGAGCCAGACGGAAAAAAACCGTGCGGCGTCGCTGCTCGCCAGGTTCAGCCTGATTGAAAATCATCTCAAGAAGTACGTAAAAGGCGTGAAGACCATGGAGACAATCACTACCGCTGTGGTCACCTCAAGGCTTCTTGCCTATCTTGAAAACAGCAAGTTAATCGCAAACAGGAAATCGGGCGCCACCGGCCTGGCATGGCAGGCGTTTACGGCCGCCATGACAAGCGGAGCCTTGGTGCCGCTTGTGCTCTCCGAATTTCTTACTGATTGCGGCGAGCCGCCGCCTGCGGACGGGTCGCTGCCTCCGGCCGGAGCGGAAGAGGCGGGCGCGGCGTTTATCGACGTCGGTTATGCTGCTGTAACTTCGTATGCAGGCACGGTGGCGCTCTCGGGTGAAGGCCTGAAATACAGGCCGTTTCTGCGCGAATACGTGAACCGCCTGCACTGGTACAAAAAACGAAGGGGCGAAAACGCTTCCGGAGCGCACAATGTCGATCAGCTTCTTGAAGGGTATCTGTCCGCGCTGCGTTCGGCATTGATGAATGTTGTACAGGCTCCATTATATGCCTCGTATGCCTCGGACGCCCAAAACGCCGCCTTGCATGTGCAGGCATGGGCATCGCTGGGTTCCGCGCTGAATCACAGGATTTACCATGGGGCGAAAATTTCCGAGCTGCTTCGCGACCTGTCCGGGAGTTCCATTCCGGCTCAGATCACGCAGAATCCCTTCCATATGGTTCCGAACACGCCCAACGACATTGACGGCAGGGACTGGCCGATCATGGTTCCGAACGGCGTTTCGATTGCTGATGGCGTCAGTGGTTCCTGGGTCGAGGTGTACTACGACAATCTTGGAACCATGTCGGCGGATTTCGACCTGAAGCGTCTTTCGCGCAAACTGAGCCATATCGATTACAGGCTGCGAAAGGTGAACGATTCAGCGGTGATCAAGGCGTTCAGGCACGCGCCGGATGCTTCAAACCATATCGCCGTCGGGCAGGAGTTCGATCTTTCGTCACAAAACCCGGGGACCGACCGTTACGAAACCTACGTCGTCCACGCAATTCCGATGGACCTGGCAAATCACCCGTCAGCGGGAAGCTGCAGCTATGTCAACGTGCACTGGGTGCAAAGGCCCGCGTCTTCCGGCTCCGGCGATCCGGTGGAAGGTGCGATGCAGTTTAGCATGATCACAGCAATGGATCCGTCTCCGCCGCTTCCGTACGACAGCATCTGTGAAAGGTATGACCTGCCGTTGGGCGGCAGCTTGGGGCTTGCTCCGAGGAACATCTATATCAAGCTGGGATATGGCGGCGGCTATCGCGTGGAGCCTTCGTCACTCGTGGTCGTAAAAAGCGGAGAGATCATACGCATCAACAACGACGACACGGTGGAACACAGATTCGTGACGACCGACAACTCCTTTCTCGGAATTCCCGGTTCGGTGGGGTCGGTGCCCGGCAGCAACCGTTACATTGATTCGGGCGTGATCGCCGCCGGCGACTCCGTCGATATCACGCTGCCGACCGGGCTTCCCGTTCCATACTGGTTCAACCTGGTTGAAGTGGTTGATCAGGCCGGCACGGGTCTGACGCTGACGCCTCTTGTGGAAAGGCCAAGGCTCACGGTCATGCATTTCAATCCATCCTGCCTGGTGAATTGAGAGGACCCGCCAACGGATATGTAACCGCTACTGCGTGCGGGCGTCATCATAAGATGAAAAGCCTGGATTCAATTTTCCTGAAATGTTCGTAGTCTTTTTTCAGCGTGTCCATGTTTTCATGCACCAGTACCAGATGTCCCGGGGCGGTAACCAGATCAACCGTTTTTGAAACCAGGTCGCCCGCTTGTGGCAGAACAAAGTGAACCAGTGAATGCATTTCATGCAAAAGATCCGTACGGACACGTTTAATGATGCCGTTTTTTTCTGAAACCGGGAACACGACCCGGCAATGTTTGGGCTTGTTCCGGCTCATAAAAAGCTGTTCCAGTTCGATTATGGCTTTTTGTGGATTGATGTACGAATCAATGTTCAAACCGGCGATGTCAATTCCCGTGGCACGCTCAAGAGCCAGCGGAAGATCGGCGCCGGGGAGTCTTGCACCGACTTCACCAATCACAATCCGGCCGTCATTCGTCCGGAACACCTCTCCGTGGCTGGCGCCATACCGGATGCCAACGGCATCCAGCACGCCGTTCTGGTATTCAATCAGGGGCATGAGCGAAGGACAGGAAGGATCGAGAAGTTCGGCGTAATCGTAGATGATATTATTGTTGTTTACGACGTTCTTCCTGTACTGCCAGACGTCAGTAATAAAGTGCCTGCCATGCACGCTGATTGCATCAACAACAAACTCCGTACCCCGGATGTATTCCTGGACAAGAAGTCTTGAGTTTTGTTTCTTTAGTATGTTTGTTTTTCCAAGGGTTTTTGCAAAGGCCACGTCAAGTTCCAGCAAATCATGGCACAGCGATACGCCTTCGGTTCCTGCGCTTTGCGCGGGTTTGACAATAAGCGGAAATCCTGGCGATTCGTTCTCTATCCACCTGCATGCTGCTTTCTTGTCAGCAAAAACATTCTGGCGTGGAATGGCAAGACCTGATTTTCCGACAGCATTGTGCATTTCGTATTTGTCGATCCTTGCTTGAATCAGCTCCCTGCTGTTTGTCGGAAGTGATAGCTCGCTTGCGATGGTTTCTGCCGTGTCCACCACGCCTTCGTAGCCTGGGATTACGGCCATCAAATCAAATTTTTCGAGTTCATGTACGGTTGACTGGATGTCTCCCGTAAAAACAATCTTCCTGTCTTCAAAATTTGCAGAAATACGGATGTCGGCAATATCCAGCGGATGCAGCTCACTGTCCGTACCAGACTGGATGCGTACGACCTTCATGCCTTTTTCGCGCGCTTTTTGCGGCAGGACGTTTCCGCTTGAATAGGGATCGATCACCGCCACCCATTTTTCAGTTTTGCCGTTCATATCCAAGCTCCCTTCCCCGCAACCTGCCGGCCGCGGCGACAAGAGTGCCCGCGAGCAGAAGACAGCCGTAAACACGCATGGCGGTTTCCGGTGATGAAACGGACATTATTGCGCTTCCCGAGAGGACGCCCGCAAGCAGGGCGGTTTTGTCTGCCAGGTAGTTGTAAGCTGATATGCGCCCTAGTTCCTCCGGCTTGGAATTCTGCTGCAGCAATGTCCGGAGGGAGCAGCGGTAAGAACACTCGCCGACTCCGGCAAGAAGGATGAATGGCGCCGCAAATATAAGTCCGGTCTGGAGCGAGTATCCGATGTACGCGGCGGCAAGAACCACCACACCTATCATGAAGGCTGATGCCGGAGTCCCTTTTGAACGGCTGATGAACAATGTGGCAATCACCGAGCCAAGCCCCGAAATGGCAAGAATCCATCCGTATTGCTCTCCAGTCATGCCAAGACGGCTGATTGAAAAAGGCAGTTCAACTGCGCCCAGTATGCCGGTTCCAAGATGTGCGGCCATTCCTGTTAACAACCATTTTTTCAAAAACGGATCATGACCCAGTCTCCTGATTCCAGATACTGCTTCTGACCACAGGTTTTTTTGTGAATTTGCAGCGGCAGGGGATTGCGGCAGATGTTTCCAGAGACCGAGAAGTAATATCGCAGTCGCAATACCAAGCAGCGCAACCACCACGGCCAGCACTGCTTCTGCCGGAAATTTTGTCATGATCATGGAAGCTGCAACAGGACCCGCGACCATTGCGGCCATGTCGGTTGTGACCAGGGCTGAATTGGCCTTCATGAGGCCGTTTTGATCCTTGATGAGTCCTGGAATGATCGAATGTATCGCAGGAAATAAAAAAGCCTCTGCAGCCGCCATGCACGGGAGCAGGATAATCATCGGTTTTCCCGCTCCGTTGAAATACGCCAGCCCGCTTAGAATAATTAGCACCAGACAGGAAAAAAGCAGGACATGCTTTTTGTTGTATCTGTCGATGAATGCGCCGGAGAAAAAAGAACCTCCCACTGATGACAGAGACCTGAGAAGAAGCACTGCTCCTGCTCCGTAAGTCGCGCTCAGCCCCTTGGATGCAAGTGCCATGAAAGCCACAACCGACATCCAGACATACAGGATGGAAATCGTATTGAGTACTGCAAATCTGATGAAGATTACATTGCCTGGCATGCGGAAGTCTCCTTTTGAAAAAAATCAATGATTGATTTTCTGGCTTCACAATATAGATCGAGCTTGCCGTTGAGGTTGAACTCTTTGAGACGGCGGTTTATGCACCCGGCATGGCAGATGTCAAATACGGGGCACTTCAAGCATTTATGGTCGATGTCCTTGAGCGAATCATTAACTTCCTTCATCCCCTGTACGGAATTGAGTTCCTCGAAATCCATATTCATTATATTTCCAAGGAAAAAGCGTGGCACCGGCGTCAGACATTCACAGGCGCAGACGTCTCCGCGGCCGGATAGCGACCAGTTGCGCCCGCATTGTCCGGCAAGTTCGCAGCCGATCGCAATTCGTCCGGAGTTTGTCTGTTTCTGAAACAGACGCTTTCTGATATCACCCAAAAATCTGAAGTTCAGGGGCTGGAATCCGTCGTTTTTCCAGAGCGCGGCGATTTCCAACATGAATGCTGCATATTTTTCGGGTTTGAGCGTAAGCGGGCCGTCATAATCAAAGCAGGGGATGAGATCGGCCTGCTTGATGCCGGAGTTTTTCAGGAATGAGTAAATATCATTTGCATGTCCTGATGATTCGTTTGTGATCACTGCGATGATGTTGGTAGGAATGCCGTATTTGAGTGATGTTTCGATTGCATTCAGTGTTTTATTGAATGTCGAGTTTCCGCCCTTGTTTTTGCGGTGGATGTCATGGACGTGCTGTGGGCCATCCAGGCTGAAACCCACCAGAAAATCATTTGTTTTGAAAAATTGCGCCCACTCTTCGTCAAACATCACGCCGTTTGTCTGTGTGGCGTTTGTAAAGATTACGCCGGATTCTCTTGTTATGCGTGTCTGCAGGTCGATTATGCGCTTGAACTTTTCGATGCCCGCAAGAAGCGGCTCGCCGCCGTGCCAGATGGTATATGCGTGTTCGTTGTCGGGACGTGTTTTTGCAATATGCTTTGCAAATTTTTGTAGGGACTCATGGATGATTTCGTCCGGCATTACAACGCGTGGTTTTTCGCGGTCATTGTCGCGATAGCAGTATGAGCAACCAAGATTGCAGTATTCGGTCAGCTTGAATACCAGGGAGTTTACTTTTGGCGGCATTTTGGGTTTCCTTGGAAAAAGAGCGGGAGAATGACAGTTGATCGCCGGTATTCTCCCGCTTTTGATGTTACTGAAGCTCCGGTGCGCGACAAAACTGCGCGGTGTTTTCATCACTCGTGTTCTGGATTGTCTGTTCGTTGTTCATGTTGTTCTCCTTTTCGGTTGAATTGATTTCAATAACAGTACAGTGCGCCCTTTTGCAGATTACGTGCCGATTTTTGAATCAGAAAAAATACAATAAAATCAATATGCTGAATTTTGTGGGCTGAATTTTGTGGGTTGTCGGCATAAATTCTGTGGCTATGGCACGACACGTTTTAAATGCTCCACCAGCCTGTGCATGTTGACCGATTATATTTGAAACAGTCTCATAAATATCATTTTACTTTTTGATTTTTGATTTCAAGAAAAGCAGGAAATATCTGATTTGGTGACAACTATTTGAATATAACGGTGGAAAATCAAAATGATAACATGTAAGTTTTTGATTTCATGCACAGGCTGAGGGGGCGGCTTTAAACGGATATGCACTTCAAAACCCTGCTCGGCCTGCTTTTCTGCAATTTCGTCTGGTCCGCAAATCCTGCGATGGCCAAGGTGCTCCTTGCCGGCCACCATCCCGTGCATGTCGCCTGGTTCAGGTACGGCTCGGCGCTGGCCGCTTTTTTTATAATAGCACTGGTGCTCAGGGCTGCAAAGGGCAGAACCGTTTTTGCCGTTCCCAGGGGCCGCGTCGAGTGGTTCTGGCTTTTCGTGCTCGGGCTTCTCACCTTCTGCCTCACGCCGTTTCTGCACATGACCGGGCTTTCAAAAACGACAGCGGTTGACGGGGTGCTGGTAGTTGTGATGGAGCCGCTGGTGACGGCGCTTCTGGCGTCATTTTTTCTCGGCGAACGCCTCGGGCGTCGCGCGCTTGTGGCTTTTGCCATCGCCATGGGGGGGTTCATCCTCCTGTCCGGCGGAGACCTGCTTCGCGACACGAGCGGAATCGCCCGTGCCGGTTTTTTCGGCAACATCATCATGCTTTTTTCGGTCATATCCGAGTGCACCTACAGCGTGGCGGGCAAGAAGCTCATGCTCCGGCATGAGCCGCTCGGGGTTTTCGGCGCGGGGCTTTTTACCGGTGTCGCCGTGCTTACCATCTTGATGGTCATCACGGTCGGGATGCCTTCGTTCGAAAAATTCGGCACCCGCGAGTGGCTTGCCCTGCTCTGGATGGGGCCGCTCGGGACCACCGTCGGATATGCCTACTGGCTGGTCGCGCTCGTGCGCGTACCGGTGGCGCTGGTTGTGCTCACGCTTTTTTTTCAGCCGGTACTGGGCGCGCTCTGGGGGACATATTTCCTGGGCGAGCAACTTACGATTGCCAAGATTGCCGGCGGTTTGGTAATAGTATTTGCAGTCCTCTGGCATGCGACGCGGGGAAAACGGATGGAATAAAGCCGGTAGGTGCTTATGAAATACTTTATTATAAATGTTGCGGGTATTTTGTGTATGGCTGGTGTTGTTCATGCTGAGCAGTATTCATGCGTGAACTCCAAGGGCGGAGACAGGATTTACAAGGTGTTTATCTCCGTAAATGGCGACAAATCCATGATCAGCTATGAGGGGCAGGGCGTTGAGCCCGACAATTTGTGGCTGCCCGCTCATCTTACTTTTCGCAAGGGGCTTCCGCGGCTGACCCGGATTGACGCCAAAACGCGCTATATCACGCGGCTGAATTTCAAGTCGGTCAATCCTGACGGGTCGTTTCGTCTCTACTCGGATTTTGAAGCCATTAATGAGAGGGACGAAACGAAGAATCTTGCCCATGAATTGAAGTGTGATTTGTTGCGGCCATGACCGGACATCCCGCCCCTGAAATCCTGGTGGTCGAAGACGAGCGCGACGTGCGCGAGCTGCTTGTCCTGCATGCCGGCCTGACCGGGGGGTGCGTGACCGGCGTCGGGGACGGCGAGCGCGCGATCAGGCTGATCGAAGAAAAAAATTTCAATCTTCTGGTGCTCGACTGGCTTCTGCCC
>MEQJ01000143.1:11342-12038 GCA_001770165.1 Bdellovibrionales bacterium RIFOXYD1_FULL_53_11
TGTCGGTGTTTATGCCGCGAGAATCAGGGCTCTTCTGAGAAGGCCGTGCAATCATGATCATGAGGGCGGGGGCATCGTGATTGACCAGGAGGCCCACCGGGCCGTCTGCCGCGGCAGGGCGCTTGCGCTGACCCCCTACGAGTTCGGGCTGCTCAAGGCACTCCTTGAAAACCGCGGCCGCGTTCTTTCGAGGGGGACGTTGTTGAAGCTCGTTCAGGGCGGCGACGTGCATGTGGTCGAGCGCACGATCGACACACTGGTCCTCGGGCTTCGTAAAAAACTCGGGGACGCCGCTTCGTTCGTCGAAACGGTGCGGGGGATAGGCTACAGGATTTCGTGATGAAGGGGCGGGGCTGATGCTTTTTCCGTGGAGGCTTTTTGCAAGATATGTAATCGCCCAGACGGTTATCGTGGTTCTTTCCGTCGGCGCTGCGGGGCTCGGAGCGAGGTATTTCTATAAAAAGCAGTTCATCGGGCAGTCTTCGGAGCGTTTGCATGATCTGCTTGAAGGGCTTGCGGCGGCACCGGGAGGAAGGGATTATAAATCGTGGTGCATGGCCTCCGGCGCCGGGCCGGGCCGCAGGCTGACCGCAATCAGCGCCGTGAGCGGCATGGTGCTTTGTGATTCACACGGCGATTTGTCGCAAATGGACAATCATGGCGGCAGGGAGGAGATCCTGGCCGCTAAAAAAAGCG
>MEQJ01000143.1:12058-42415 GCA_001770165.1 Bdellovibrionales bacterium RIFOXYD1_FULL_53_11
CTCAGCGGCACGGTGCATGAGAGCTTTTTATATGGAGCCCTTCTTTCCGGGGACGGTCACACGGTGTTCAGGGCGGCGCTTCCGGTGTCGGTTCTTGCAAGATCGCTCCATGCGTTCGATCTTTCGCTCGGGCTTGTGATATCCGCGGTGGTGCTTGTTTCCGTCGTCCTTTTGCTTCTTACCGGAAGAAAATCCATCATTGCCACCCAGAAGGAAACCGCCTGGGAGGAAAAAGAACGGCTGGCAACGCTTATGGAATCCATTTCCGATGCGATTGTGGCGGTAGACCTGAACGGGCGGCCGCTTTTTTTCAACAGCCGTTTTGCCATGCTTTTTGACCGCGATAAACGCCTTGGGCGCGCCGGTGCGCGGCTGGAGGACCTGTTTCCGGAGAGCACGCAGGTTTATGCGGCGCTCAAGAAGGCGGAAGGCGGCGGTGGCCGGCCGGCGTTTTCACAAACGGCCGTGATGCTTGAGCCGACGGAAGGCGGCGGGTGGTATGCGCTTACGCTTTCGCCGCTAAGAAGCGGCAACGGCATTTACGGCGTTGTAGGAATGTTTCATGATGTTTCAGACCTTAAAAAGGCCGAGCAGATGAGAATTGATTTTGTTGCAAATGTTTCGCATGAGCTTCGCACTCCGCTGACGTCAATCAAAGGGTATGCAGACACCGCGATCCAGACCCTTGAGGCCGGAAAGGGGGTGGACCGCAAACACCTTGAAATCATTTCCCGGAACGCCGACAGGCTTGTCAGCCTGATCCGGGATCTGCTGGATCTTTCGCTGCTGGATTCTGCGGCGGGAATACAAAAACAGGATCTCAGTACTGCCACGGTCACCAGGCATGTGATCGACCAGCTTGAAAGCGGGATCAGGGAGCGGGCCCATTCAATCAGCGTTTTGACGCGTTCGGAGTTTGTACGGGGTGACCCGGACCGGGTCGAGCAGGTGCTTTTCAATTTATTCGAAAATGCCGTCAAATACACGAAACGCGGCGGCCGGATCAGTGTTTCGTGGCTGCCCGGCGACGGGCATGTGGTGATGCGTGTCGAGGACAACGGCCCCGGCATGGCCGCCGGGCATCTTCCGCGCCTTTTTGAAAGGTTCTACCGCGTTGACAAGTCCAGGTCGCGCGAGCAGGGCGGCACCGGGCTGGGGCTGGCGATCGTAAAGCACATCATGATGGCTCACGGCGGGGATGTTTCGGTCGAAAGCACGCCCGGAAAAGGCACGGTGTTTTCATGCCGCTTTCCGGCGTGACGGAAGCCGGAGGTGGAATTCCGGATTTTCCTTTGTTAGGATACAGTCGAGATGAAAAAAACAAATTGCAAACTGAATCCCGAAAAAGTCATTTCGCTGCTGAAAAAAAACCATGACATCCTGGTCGGCGCTTATAAGATCAAAAATCTTGGCCTTTTTGGATCGGTCGCGAGAAATGAGGCGACCGCAAGGAGTGATATTGATTTTCTGGTTGAATTCATGGTTCCCGTGGGACTTTTCCATTTATCAAGACTTGCCAGATTTTTAGAAACTCTTTTTCACAGGAGAGTCGATCTTGTTATCAAAGACTCCGTTCGTCCAGAATTCAGGGAAGGGATTGAAAAGGAGCTGATCCATGCCGCATAGGGAATGGAGGATACGCATTGAAGACATCTTGAATGCAATTGAGAGGACCAAGCGGCACATAAATGGACTGAGTGAAGATCAGTTCAGCAAGGACGAAAAAACAATCGATGCTGTAATCCATACTTTTGCCATAATCGGCGAAGCCGCCTCATGCGTACCAAGGGAAATCCAAAAAAAACATCCAACCAT
Organism: Bdellovibrionales bacterium RIFOXYD1_FULL_53_11; assembly: GCA_001770165.1. Taxonomy (GTDB): domain Bacteria; phylum Bdellovibrionota; class UBA1018; order UBA1018; family UBA1018; genus XYD1-FULL-53-11. The sequence continues at coordinate 13,874 of MEQJ01000143.1, forward strand.
TCCGTGGCTGGAAATGACAGACATGCGCAATTTTATCATTCATGAGTATTTCGGTGTTAGCACTCGCGTTTTATGGAAGACAATCCATGATGATTTGCCGATGGCTGTCCCCTTGCTGAAAGAATTACTGAAATAGATTTTAATGGCCCTCATGTAGTTTGCTCACTTGATGTTGACTGTAACTTTCTTGAATCTGCCGTCTACAGTCTTGTAGACAATATGATCTTCAAAACAATGGCCGTCGCCCCCATGGCAGAAGGATGATTTGTTCATGTCGATCACCTGCTTCGGCCGACGATAATCCGTTATGGACATGTTGAAGAGTTTTTTAACCAGCTTGTAGCGCCTGGCTTCGTTTTTGATCGTGTTTACAAACCATTTTTTGCTCAGTTTTTTGATGTGTTTGACGGTTTTTGCCGGAAAAGAGGAAACAGGGAAATTAAATTCTACGCTCGGAAGTTCACACGCGGAATCGGTATCGCAGGACCTGCCCGGTTTGTCGTATGCGACGGTCACCTGTATTGCCTCAACTGAAGCAAGCGTGATCAACCTGTCATGGCAGTCGTCGTCCCCGCCGCAGATTCCCGCCCGGACGAATTTCTGCTTCACCGGCACTTTTTTCCACTTCACATCAAAGAGTTCGATTTTTTTGGAATCGCCTCTCAGCTCTTCCGTGTTGCCCCAGGGGTCGATGTCGAACACGATTTCTTCGGCGTATGCGCTGGCGGTCAGTGCCGCGACAAGTGACATCGATGCGATCAGATACGTTTTCATGTGATGATCTCCTTTATTTTATAAACAGCTAATACAAAAAAAACCGAACTAATTGTGTCAGGATTCGGTCAGATTGCAGGATCACAGGCGGGGAGGGGTCCAAGAGATTGAAATAGTGCTGGTTTTTCAAAGACAGTTTTTGTATTAAAGACACAATGTGGCGATTCGGAGGGCTTGCGTTCCTTGCTGTTTTTCTGCTGGCGGTGGTCGGCCTTGCCGCACCCCCTGCATACAGGCTCGAAGCCCCGTTTTTCGTGCCGGACACGAAGCTTGCGTCCTTTGACATTGAAGCAATCATCAGCAGGAAACTTGATTCGTTTCCACTGCTCCAGAAAAAAACATTTGATATCATCCGGGATGGCAGGGTTGATGCAAAATTCAAGAACCTCTTCAATTCAGTGCTGACGCAAACGGATCTGGTTGTATTGTCGCTGACGGACGAGGTGAAACGCGAGAGGGGCGGTCAGCTTTGGGAGGCCGGATATTTTGTTCTCGACCAGCCGGGTGTGTTTTGGCGGTTTGAGGGCAGGCCACCGGAGCGCAACAGTGATAAATATCTTATTTATGTCCAGAACCGGCCGTTGTCAGACAAGTACAATGACCTTCTTTCGCTGATTCACGAGCTTTCACATATACAGTTTTTTGAGCATTTGGACGCGAATATCGGGATTATCCGCAGCATGCTCCCTGCGGACATGATTTCAGTGCAGGCTGGAGCCACGATCCTGAGCAAGGACCTGTATTGTTTTCTTGCCGAGCGCTACGCGCATGAGACCAAGCTTGCTGCGCACCAGGAGCTTCTTGGCAGGCACTTTGATGATGTTCTGTGGATCTACAAGGATGTGGGCAGGTTCAAGGCCGTTTCAGAGGTGTACGGAGCTCTTTCGCGCGTCGCCAAAAAGGAATGCAATGTCGTTGGAAACTGGTTTGATCATGTGGCTACCATGTCCGTACCCGAGATCCTGTACGGAAATCTGCGCCCGGTTTTTTGAATTTTGCCAGCCCTCTGGTTTTCCCCCGCTGTTTTTTGTACGCTATGTGATGTGAACAGTCTATTGCTTGTCATGATTTGCAGTTTTTTTCAGCCATCGGGTGCTGCCGGTCCGGAGCGCGATTGTCCGGATTGCAGGGTGATGCCGGTTGTTGAAGAGAATATAGGCGGAAAGCGCATCGGGCAGAGCCCGGGAGTACTGGATCTGCGTAATGCCGTGGAAAAAATGCAGGAGCCGTCCGGCAGGGCGGAGACTTTTGAGGCCGTTGTTGTCTCGATTTATGAAAAGTCCGGACGCCATCACGTGAGATTTGCCGGTCGTGATGGTGACTATGTCGTCGAAAAAGGACGCCATGCAGCACGGATTTCGGCCGAACTCACGAAAAGCTTCAAGGACCGCACGAAGGTTGCGGTGGCGGTTGATCCGGCCTTCCGGGTCGTCAAATCGATTGTGATCGAGCAAAAGTGATTTGATGCGGCGGGCATCAAAAAGTATGCGGGTTGCTTATAACTTATATGGAATCTTTTATTAAATCTTTTTGAAGTGTAAAAAAAATCTTGCGGTTCTAAAAGACGCGTTTCTATACTTGGTTCGTGGGGGGAGAATGAATATCTCCAAGCAAGAGCCGGGTGGTGAAGAGTTGATGACGGCGGTTGTGGAAGCTACAGGGTTGCCCGAACAGATGGTCAAGGAAGAGTTGCATGGCATTATCGCAACGCAAGGGGCGGACCCCAAGGATTTGACGCTCGAACAGCTCCGGTCGGCAATGATTGCCTATCTGGAAACAATACATCAGGATTTGACGGGCTCGGAAAAGACGGCTGAGCCCACGGCTTAAAAAAAGCCGTGGTTTCTCCGATACGCTGGTATAATTGATCCAGGGAAGGAGAAGGCACGGATGCTAGCCCAAGTCCCGAAGTTGAAAATTCCCGATGAACTTGTTCGTCCGGATCTGGCAGGATTCAACAGTTATGTTCCAAATCCCATAGTCATCGAACAGACAGCGAGAGGTGAGCGGCAGTATGACATTTATTCGCGCCTCCTGCTCGATCGCATTGTTTTTCTCGGTACCGAGATCAATGATATGGTCGCAAACCTGCTCGTGGCGCAGCTTTTCTTTCTTGAATCGTCGGATCCCGAAAAAGAAATCCACATGTACATCAACTCCCCCGGCGGATCGGTAACCGCGGGGCTGGCGATTTATGATGTCATGCAGTTTGTGAAGCCCGATGTGTGCACTTATTGCATCGGACTTGCCGCAAGCATGGGGGCCGTGCTCCTTGGTGCGGGCGCCAAGGGCAAGCGCTTCAGCTTGCCGCACAGCAGGATAATGATTCACCAGCCGCTTGGCGGTGCAAGGGGGCAGGCGTCGGATATTGCCATACAGGCCAAGGAGATCCAGTACTTGAAGGCCAGGATCAACGAAATTTTTTCACGCCATACCGGGCGCTCGGCAGAGCAGATGGACAAGGATACGGATCGCGATAATTACATGTCGGCGGCAGAAGCGGTTGAATACGGACTTATTGACAAGGTAGTTGAAAAGCACGGGGCTCTTTAATACGCTTTGAGGTAGGTATATGGACGGAAGAAAATTCGGAGATGGATTCGGCAATCTGTGCTGCTCGTTCTGCGGAAAAAACCAGCGCGAGGTCAAGAAGCTCATTGCCGGGCCCACTGTTTACATCTGTGACGAATGCATCCAGCTCTGCAACGACATCATTGCCGAAGAGGGGCAGAAGGAGCGCTCGACGCGCCCGTCGGACAAGCTGCCCAAGCCGTCCGAGATCAAGGCCACGCTTGACGAGTATGTGATCGGTCAGGAGCGCGCCAAAAGGATTCTCTCCGTCGCGGTCTATAATCACTACAAGAGGATTCAACATCAGACGGACCGCAAAGCGTCGCAAAACAAGGACGGAGTGGATCTGCAGAAGAGCAACATCCTGCTTCTCGGCCCTACCGGCACCGGAAAGACGCTTCTTGCGCAGACGCTCGCAAAGCTCCTCAACGTGCCTTTTGCGATGGCCGATGCCACCACGCTCACCGAAGCGGGTTACGTGGGCGAGGATGTCGAGAACATCATCCTCAATCTTCTTCAGAACTGCGACAACAACGTAGAGCGCGCCCAGCGCGGCATCGTGTACATCGACGAGGTGGACAAGATCGCCCGCAAGAGCGAGAGCCCTTCGATCACCCGCGACGTGAGCGGCGAAGGCGTGCAGCAGGCGCTTCTCAAGATCATCGAAGGCACGATGGCCAACATCCCGCCAAAAGGCGGGCGCAAACATCCGCAGCAGGAATTCATCCAGGTCGACACCTCGAACATTCTTTTTATCTGTGGCGGGGCGTTTGTCGGGATGGACAAGATCGTAGGCCAGCGCAAGGGCAGCCGCAGCCTCGGACTTCATGCAAACATCACGGCCAAGTCGCAGATGACCAACTCGCAGCTTCTGGCGCAGGTTGAGCCCGAGGACCTGATTAAATTCGGTCTTATTCCGGAGTTCATCGGCCGCCTTCCGGTTGTCGCCTCACTTGAGGAGCTTGACGAAAAATCACTGGTTGACATTCTTACCAAGCCCCGCAACGCGCTCACCAAGCAGTATGCAAAGCTGTTTGAATATGACGGCGTGCAGCTTGAGTTCGAGCCCGATGCGATCGTCGCGGTTGCGCAGGAGGCTATCAAGCGCAACACCGGCGCGCGCGGCCTCAGGGCCATTCTTGAGCAGTCGATGCTTGAGGTTATGTACGACCTGCCGGTCAAGGGCAACGTCAAGAAATGTGTTGTAACCAAAAATTCGATCACAAAAGGCGAGCGGCCGGTCATGGTGCTCACTGATGACACGGCAAATAACGCCCCTGCGCCGCCCGCGGCAGCCGAAAGTGCCTGACAGCCCCGCTTTTTGCATGTAATTTTAAATTGGGGGTACGTGTATGAGTGGACATAAAGAGAAGAAGCCCAAGACCATGACAGTGCCGTTGCTTCCGCTGAGGGATGTCATCATTTTTCCGCATATGGTGGTGCCGCTGTTCGTGGGGCGCGAAAAAAGCATCAATGCACTTGAAGAATGCGTCAACCGCAAGATGGAGCTTTTTCTTGTCGCGCAAAAACTCGCCACGACCGTCAACCCCGGCGAGAAGGATATTTTCAGCGTCGGGACGCTTGGAACGATCCTGCAGATCCTCCGCCTGCCCGACAATACCGTCAAGGTGCTTATCGAGGGCAAACGCCGCGCGCGCATCCTGGAGTATAAGGAGACCGATCGCATCATCGAGGCCGTGATCGAGGAGATGGACGAGTCGATCAAGTCAAATGTCGAGATCGAAGCACTCATGCGCTCCCTCAAGGGCACGTTCGAAAATTATGTAAAGCTCAACAAGCGCATTCCGCCCGAGATGCTGATGAGCGTGAATTCGATAGTGGATCCGTCGCGGCTGGCCGACCTCATTGTCGCGCACCTCAATCTCAAGCTTGAGGACAAACAGCAGATCCTCGAGGTCGATGACCCCGTCAAGCGGCTTGAACGGCTGCTGCAGCTTTTGCAGGGCGAGATCGAGATATTGCAGGTCGAGCGTCGCATCCGCACTCGCGTGAAGAAGCAGATGGAACGTTCGCAGAAGGAGTACTATCTCAACGAGCAGATGCAGGCGATCCAGAAGGAGCTTGGCGAAAAAGACGAGTTCAAGGCCGAGATCATGGCCATCGAAAAGCAGATCCGCTCCAAACCCATGAGCAAGGAAGCCAAGGAAAAAGCCACGCGCGAGCTCAAGAAGCTCAAGATGATGTCGCCCATGTCGGCCGAGGCAACAGTCGTGCGCAATTACATTGACTGGATCATCACGCTTCCGTGGGGCGAGTACACGCAGGACCGCAACGACATCAAGGCGGCCGAGCAGATCTTGAACGACGATCACTACGGCCTGGAAGACGTCAAGGAGCGCATCCTTGAATATCTCGCGGTGCGCGCTCTGACCGAAAACGCGCGAGGCCAGATTTTGTGTTTTGCGGGCCCCCCCGGAGTTGGCAAGACGTCGCTTGCCCGGTCGATAGCCCGCGCCCTCAACCGCAAGTTCGTGCGCACCTCGCTTGGCGGCGTGCGCGACGAGGCCGAGATCCGCGGTCACCGGCGCACCTATGTCGGCGCGCTGCCCGGCAAGATATTACAGTCGATAAAAAAATCCGGTTCGTCAAATCCCGTGTTCCTGCTGGACGAAGTGGACAAGATGAGCATGGACTTCCGTGGCGACCCGTCAAGCGCGCTTCTTGAAGTGCTCGATCCCGAGCAGAACGTCGCGTTCGGGGATCATTACCTTGAGATCGACTACGATCTTTCAAGGGTGATGTTCCTGCTCACCGCAAATACGTTGCATACGATTCCAAAACCGCTTCTTGACCGCATGGAGGTGATAAACATCTCCGGATATACGGAGCCCGAAAAATTCAACATCGCCCGGAAGTATCTCATCAAGAAACAGATGGAGGCGCATGGCCTCAAAGAGGGTGATATCGATATAATGGATGACACCGTGTATTCGCTCATCCGGCATTACACGCGCGAGTCGGGTGTGCGCAACATCGAGCGCACCATCGCTACGGTATGCCGCAAGGTGGCGCGCAAGATCGTTGAGCGCCGGAGCGCGCTTGAGGTAACCGGGCCGATGATGGTTGATTCCAAATCAAAATCCCGCGGCAAAACCGAAGTGGCCGAGCAGCGGATGATCCGCATCAAGGCCGAGGATCTCGAAGAAATGCTGGGGCCGCCCAAATACACGGTCAGCAAGGCCGAGAAGCTCAATGAGATAGGTCTCACCAATGGTCTTGCCTATACGGACAGCGGCGGCGATCTTCTGCAGATCGAGGTGAGTGTCGTGCCGGGCAAGGGCCAGGTAAAAATTACGGGCAAGCTCGGAGATGTCATGCAGGAATCGGCGGCCACCGCCATGAGTTATGTGCGGTCACGCGCCGAGGATCTCAAACTCGACAGGGAATTTTATCAGAACATTGACATACATCTTCATGTGCCCGAGGGCGCCGTTCCCAAAGACGGCCCTTCCGCCGGCATTACCATGGCCACGGCGATTACCAGCGCGCTTACGCGCATCCCGGTCAAACACGACGTCGCGATGACGGGTGAGATCACGCTCCGGGGCCGCGTGCTTCCGATCGGCGGGCTTAAAGAGAAGCTTCTTGCCGCGCGGCTGGGTGACATAAAGATCGTGATCATCCCGAAAGAAAACGTGCCGGATCTCAAAAAGGTGTCAAAGGAGATCACAAAGGGCATGGAGATCATTCCGGTTGAAACGGCGGACGAGGTGCTGCGCATTGCGCTGGATCTCAAGGACCCCGCCTCGTTCATGCGCAAACCGGGCGCCGAAGTGCCGGTCGGCGTTGTTGCAAAAGCCGAGCTGGCGCGCGATCCGAAATCAAAAGACCCGCAGCGCATAAAACATTAAGGCGCGTGATGCTATCTTAGGATTTTTCTTGCGTCCGCTTCCGGCGCTTCAGGGACCCCGTTGCCTTTTTGGTGCTTGAAAAGCTCTTTCAACGAGAAATTCATCTTTGCGTTGTATGTGCGGTCAATCTGATTGCGCATGAATTGTTCGCCGTCGTACCATTTGCGTTTGACGGCGCTGTCCCTGCACGAGGCAAGCTCGTCGGTGCTGCTGGCGCCCCAGCGCAGCTCGATGCAATGGTAGGGGTCGAAGGACAGCTTGAACAGGCGGTCGAGTACGTCTTCGAGCGAGAGCGTGACGGTTTGTCCGTCGGTTTTTGCATAGGTGATGGTGCAGGCTTTTGCCTCGTGTTCGAAGGCGGCGAGCAGGTCATGTTTGATATCTTTGCCGGCGTAGATGATTTTTGCGTCACCGGAGCGCTGGCGGGCGATGAAAACCGCGAGCTGGTCGCGCAGCTCCTTGAAGGAGGTCTTGAGGCGCGCATCGCGCGAGGGCGTGGAATAATCCTCCCATTCGCCGGTCGTGCCGTAAATGTTGTATGGAAGCCGGGGCGGGTGTTTTTTTTTGTGAATGCCCTTTGCGATGGCAACCTGTACGGATACGGCCCGGTCCTTGATGTCATTGCAGAGCCCCTGCAGCATGTTTGTCAGTTCCTGGACCGGATGGAATTTGAGGTCGCCGAGCGCCATTTTGCTCCGGACGTAATCGTAATAATCCAGCGTTTCGCCGCCCGAGGAGAACATCGTGGTTTCATGCTCTTTTGCGATCGATTTCTGTTTTTTTGTTTCCCTGACCAGGAGTTGTGCCTCTTTTTGTTTTTCAGGGCTCCGGCAGATGAGGTCCGGTCGCAGTTTTTGCGCGGTTCCATCCTGGTTTCCGAAGTACTGCTCGGTTGAAAAATCCGGCAGTTTGCCTTCCAGCGTGCCGGTGATTCTGCCGCCGATGAGCGTGCCGTCGGATGAACGGGTGTAGCCGGTGAGTTTCAGGGGGCGCCAGTTCTTGAAGCCCGGTCCCATCTCATGCCTTGACATGGCGAATTTGCGGCCGAAGGTGCCGCGCGTGACGGAGTTGTCCGGGTGCGCGTCCATGAAAAGGATGCGCCCGTCTTTTTCAATTTTATAAACGATCGCGACGTGTCCGTTCGGGTCGTAGACAACCGTGCCGGGTTTTACCGATTCGCGCGAGATGGCGACGGGATAATGGTCGCTGAAGCGGTTTTCGTCATGGTTGAAACAGCTAAGGGGATTGATCCTGTAAAGAGCACTTGTGACCAGCCAGGAGATTCTGTTCAGCGTTTGGATGCCGTTGGGGGGCTGGTCGGCGGATTTTGCGGTGATGTCAAAGCGTTTATAGATGCGGTTTCCGTGGGCGTTGTACTGGATGTTGCAGGGCCTGGAATGGCCTTCGCAATAGATCGCGGCTGCAACGGAAAACGGCAGGTTGTTCTTCCATGCAAAATATGCCCTGAGCACATAGGGAAAATCACCGCAGTCGGAGTAATATTTCATGCCGGCCGGGTCGGTGTCCCGCCACGGGTTGGCCGGGCTTTTAAGGCACTGATCAACCGTGCGGCAGCCGCTGTCGCCCATGAAAAAAATGAATTTTTCAAAATTCCTGTTGTCTTCACCGGACCAGTGGTCTTTTTTTATGTGCCATGAGAGGTCCGGTTTTTTTGTGACTGTGCTGACGTCTTGGGTGGCGGGTGTGGTGCGTGCGTGTGAAGGTGAAGCCCCGGTCAGGGCGAGCAAGAGTGAAAATGATACTGCAACCGCCAAAGCCGCATTATTCACGGATGTGAAACATACTTTAATTGACCAAATAAATCAAGCTATATGCAACACCTTGACTAGAAAGGAGAATATCAAACGCCTTTTATTTGATGCCCATCATTTCAATTTCAAAAAGGAGGGTTGAATTGGGCGGGCGCGCATTGCGTGTACGACGTGTTGAAGCCGGTTGAAGGTTTCCTCAGAGAGAGCCAGATAACAACCCCGACCGCCCCGAGGGCCACGACAGTATGATTGCGTAGAGCATGATTAAAGGGTGTTGCGTATCGCGCTGGATCTCAAGGACCCTGCGCCGTTTATGCGCAAACCGGGCGTCGAAGTGCCGGTCGGCGTTGTTGTAAAAGCCGAACTTGCGCGCGATCCAAAATCAAAAGACCCGCAGCGCATAAAGCATTAAGAGATGGTGTTGACGTTGCCATCATGTCGCGACTAAAATATGCGGATGAGGTATTTTGTGTGTTGGTGTAAAAATAATTCGATCTGGACAAGTGCGACAATTGTTTTATTTATTATAGTGGCTCATACGGGTTTATTTATGTTTTTTCATGTCGCACCACATTCTCTCATGGTGATGCATGAACTTATAGGTCTTCTCTTTGTAGTCGCAAGCGTTTTTCATATTGTTTGTAATTGGATAAAATTCAAAAGATATTTCGAATTCAAATCAGTAATCACATTGACTGTGTTGGCATTAGTGGCATTAGTCGTTCCACTGTTATATCCCGGAACAGGAAAACAGCATTTTTCGTCAAGAATCCTGTTTGATCGGATTGAAAAGAGTCAGCTGCGCGTTACGGGGCAACTTTTTGGACTATCTGAAAGTCAATTGTTGGAACTATTTAAACAGTCGAATGTCAAAGTTGATAATCTTAATCAAACTGTATACGAAATCAGTCGGCTCAATGACAAACAGCCAATAGAAGTCATTCAATTGCTTTTTGGCGGTCTGAAACATCAAGATTAGTTTCAATACGCACATCTGCGGGAACAGCTTTATTACGGCCATACATTCGATTATTTTGACGCACTGCATATACCAAAAGTTGGCGGACACTTTCCGAAAAGTTGGCGGACACCTTTTTTTGTATTATATTGACAAGACGACCGCGCAACCTGTTGAAGCAGATTCCGGCCGCCACTCGGGGAGAGGCGATGCCTATTGGTGCAATTGTTGCCATAGCGGGATGCATCGCAGGAATCATTCCTGCGCTTCACGTGCTGGTGTCCGCTTTGCCCGTCAAGCATCCAGCCGGCATCCTGGTGGACCAGCTTTCGGCGTTTTTTCTGTTTATCATTCTTTTCGTCTCGGCCCTTTGCGCGCTGTTTGCGGCCCGGACCGAAAAGCGTCCGGTTACGTGGTTTTTTTTCAACCTGCTCGTGGCATCGATGGCGCTGACGGTTTGCGCTTCGGATACAATATTGTTTTTGATCTCATGGGAAACCATGTCCCTTGCCTCGTTTGTTCTGGTGATCGATGGCGGCGCACGCAAAGCGTCGCGCGATGCCGGGTGGATATATTTTGTGGCAACACATATCGGTACGGCATTCATCATAATAATGTTCATGGGGCTCGGGGCTTTTCCAGGCGCAAACGGTGGTTTTGCAACCGTGGCGCTTGTCTGCGCGCTTATCGGATTCGGCACCAAGGCGGGAATGATGCCGTTTCATGTCTGGCTTCCGGAGGCGCATCCGGCGGCGCCGGGATTCGTGTCCGCTCTCATGTCGGGAGTGATGATCAAAACGGGTATATATGGATTGCTCCGGGCGGTGACGCTGGCCGGTGGAGCGCCCGAGTGGTTCGGCTGGCTGTTGATCGTGGCGGGGCTGGTCTCGGGAGTGTTTGGCGTCGTGTATGCGCTTGCGCAGCATGATCTCAAACGGCTGCTTGCGTATCACAGCGTTGAAAACATCGGCATCATCCTTCTCGGTCTCGGCACCGGCTTTGTGGGGTTGTCGCGCGGTAACACGGCGCTAGCCGTTTTGGGCCTCGCCGGCGGGCTGTTTCATGTTCTCAACCACGCCGTGTTCAAGGGGCTGCTTTTCCTTGGCGCTGGCGCTGTTCATCATGCCACCGGCACCCGCGAGATGGATGCCCTTGGAGGACTCATCAAAAAAATGCCATGGACCGCCTTCACGTTCCTGGTTGGAGCGGTGGCAATCAGCGGATTGCCGCCGCTCAACGGATTTGCCAGCGAGTTCATGATTTATTTCGGTTCGTTCGGCGTGCTCCGCGGCGGCGATATGTCTCTTGCCGGGATAGCGGCGGTGTCGGTCGCGGGGCTGGCCCTGATTGGAGGACTTGCGGCCGCGTGTTTTGCAAAAGCTTTCGGGATTGTTTTTCTGGGCGAGCCCCGTACGAAGCAGGATCAGGCGCGGCCCGTGACCGAGGCGCCTCCCGAGGCGGTGCTGGCCATGGCGGTTCTTGCGGCATCATGCGTGCTCATTGCCCTGCTGGCCCCGCTGGGTATACACCTGCTGGCCGGACCGGTTTCGGTGGTGTTTGCCGGCGGCGGAATCGACATCGCGCAGACAAAGGCCGAACTCGCCCGTGCCGCCGGCGCTTATACGGGGGTCGCCGGGATTTTTGCACTGCTGCTCATTTTCACGGCCCTGGCGGCGCTTCTCCGGCATGTTCTTTTGCGCGGGCGGCGCGTGGAGCACTCCGCCGTTACCTGGGATTGCGGTTATCATCTTCCGTCCCCGCGCATGCAGTACACCGCCTCGTCATTTGCACAGCCCCTGGTGTCGTTTTTCAGGACTGTAACCGGCACTCTTCGTGCTTATGAGCGGCCGACGGGGTATTTTCCGGGGCTCTCAAGGTTTTCGACCAGGACCGGTGATCTGGCATGGGATAAATTTTTCGCGCCCGTGTTTTCGGCTGCGGCGGCGCAGCTGGGCCGGCTCAGGTTTTTGCAGCAGGGCGGGATTCATCTGTATGTGTTCATGATCATGCTCGCGCTTGTCGCGTTGCTGATCAGGGTTTTCTGGTGAGGGAATCATGAAGCTTGAGCTTGCAGGAACAATCGATGTGCTTATTGCGTTTTTGCTGGCGCCGCTTCTGCCGGGAATCATCAACCGCGTGAAGGCGGTGTGCGGCGGCCGGCGCGGCCAGCCGCTGCTTCAGTGTTATCATGATGTGATCAAACTTTTGAAAAAGGGCGCGGTTTACAGCCGCACGACTTCGCATGTGCTGCGCGCCGGGGCGGTCATCGCTCCGGCGGCAATGGTTGCGGCGCTTTTGCTGCTGCCGGTGCCGGGGCGGCGGGCGGTCATGTCTTTTACCGGTGACGTCGTGCTCTGGGCGTATCTGCTGGGTGTGGCCAGATTTTTCACGATGGCGGCCGCACTTGATACCGGTTCGAGCTTTGAGGGGATGGGCGCGAGCCGCGAGGCGTTTTTCTCGGCGCTTTGCGAGCCGGTGCTGCTTCTCGTGCTGCTTTTGATGGGCATGCATTCTTCCGGCGGTCCGGTGGCGGCGCTCGTGGCGGTGGCGCTCATTATCGTGCTTTTATCCGAAAATTCGCGCATCCCGTTTGATGATCCCAACACGCATCTTGAACTGACGATGATCCATGAGGTGATGGTGCTGGATCACGGCGGCCCGGATTTCGGCTTCATAACCTATGCTGCGGCCCTCAAGCTGTGGATGTACGGGATGTTGTTTTCTGCTGCCGCGGTGCTGCCGGTTTTCAGGCCGGAGGGCTGGCTGCCCCAGACCGGCGTGTTTCTGGCTTCAATGGTGGTGTTTGCGGTGATTGTCGGCATGGTCGAATCGCTGATGGCGCGGCTCAGGCTTACGCGCGTGCCGCAGGCGATTCTTGCCGGTGGGGCGCTTTGCGTGCTTGCAATCGCCTTTGCCCTGAGGTGAGAAGAGATGCTTTATGAAACAATGATGGTTGTCGTGATTCTTGCGGGCCTCGTGATTCTCGGCTCGTCACGCATCCGCATGTATATAAGAATGGCCGCGCTGCAGGGAGTGGTTCTGGGATTCCTGCCGCTGGCCCTTGAACGTTCGCTCCCGGCCGCGCGCACGGCGCTGCTCATGGCGGTCGCCATTGTGCTCAAGGGGGTTGTTTTTCCGTGGCTGTTCACGCGCGCGATGCGCGAAATGAGCGTCAAGCGCGAGCGCAGTCCGATCGGCGGCTACAGCGGCGCGATCATATTCGGGATCCTGGCGTTCATTCTTTCGCTCTGGCTTTCGAATAAATGGGTTTTGCACCCCAGCCTTGCGGGCCGGACTCCGGAAATCGCGGTGCCCGCAGCGCTTTTCACGGTATTGACCGGCGTGTATGTGATCATGACACGTAAAAAAGCACTTTCGCAGGCGATCGGTTATCTCGTCATGGAAAACGGCGTTTGGATTTTCGGGCTGTCGCTTGCCGGCGAGATTCCGGTTCTGGTCGAGCTTGGCATGCTGCTCGATGTTTTTGTGGCGGTGTTTGTCATGGGGATTGCAACGCTCAAGCTGCAGCGGGGGTTCGGGCACATGGACGCCGACAGGCTCAACGAGCTCAAGGGATGACACGGATGGACCACGCGATAATGATCAAGCTGCTCCTTGTACTTCCTCTTGCCGGCGCGCTGGTCTGTTTGCTCCCGTGGTCCGTGCGCAGGGTGTTTGCGGTCATGCTCGGGTTTGTTGCGGCCGAGTGTCTGCTGGTGGCGCTTGCCGTGCATGAGGTGCTCCGGGGCGGCGTACCGGCGGGGGCCGGACAGTGGCTCAGGATTGACGCGCTTTCGGCATTTCATCTCATGTTGCTCGGGTTTGTATTTCTTGCAGGTTCGATTCATGCGATTGCGTATTTCAAGGGCGGAAGCAGCCAGACAGGCTCCTGGTGGGCGCGATTGTTCTCGGCGCTCTGGCTTGGCTCGATGTGGGCCATGGTGCTCGTTTTTGTTTCAAACAATATCGGCATAATGTGGGTGGGGGTCGAGGCAACGACGCTGCTCACGGCATTTCTCATCTGCACCAATGTCACCTCCTGCTCGCTTGAAGCCATGTGGAAATATATCCTGATCTGCTCGGTCGGCGTGGCGTTTGCGTTCATGGGGACCATACTGGTTGCGGCCTCCACGGTCGGCGTTGCGGGGCACAGTCTCATGTTCTGGACGGAACTCATGGCAAGCGCCGGCAGTCTTGATGCGGGCCTCTTGAGGGCCGGATTTGTTTTTTTACTCGTTGGATACGGAACAAAATCCGGATTCGCCCCGATGCACAACTGGCTGCCCGACGCGCATTCACAGGCGCCGTCTCCGGTGTCGGCGGTGTTTTCGGGGGTACTGCTCAATTCAGCGATGTACTGCCTGCTCAGGTTCATGCCGGTGGTGGAGGGGGCGGCGGGCAACGGGCCCTGGGTGCACGACCTCATGATCCTGGCGGGTCTCATTTCAATCGTCGTCGCCGCGGCATTCATATTGTTGCAGCGCGACCTCAAGCGGCTGCTCGCGTACAGCAGTGTCGAGCATGTCGGAATAATGGCGCTTGGATTCGGCCTTGGAGGCATCGGAACCTTTGCCGCGCTTTTCCATTCGCTCGGTCATTCGCTCGCCAAACCGCTGGCCTTCATTTCGGCCGGACGGCTGGGGCATCCGCGCGGCACCTACGACATGCAGGCTCTTGCCGGATCGATGCGTGTTTCGCGGGTGTGGGGGGTGGGTCTTTTTGCCGCGCTGCTTGCGCTTGTCGGGGCGGCGCCGTTTGCTTTGTTCATGAGCGAGCTTCTGGTCGCCCGCGCGGCGATAGAACAGAAAAAATGGTTTGTTCTTGCCCTGCTGCTCGCGGGCCTTGGTGTCGTGTTCGCGGGCGTGATGAGGTATGCGATCCCGCTTCTCTGGGGTGACAGGCCGGATGCCGCTTTGGCTTCTTCCCCCGCCGCCCCACCCGAAGCCGGAAGCAGGTTTGATATGTTGTTTGTCTGTGTTGTGGTTTTGCTCCTTGTTGTGCTCGGACTGGTGATTCCAGCCCCGCTCATGCGGCTGCTTGAAGGGGCGAGGGCCGTTGTGGAAGGGAGGGTGATGGCACTATGAGTTTTGTTTTTTCGCGCCGCCGTCTTGAAACCCTTGCGCCTGATGAATTCAGATCCGCTCTTGTTGCAAGGGTGGACGCGGGCGGCAGACTTGTGGCGTTTTTCGGCCTGCCGTCCGGTGACGGCTCGCGGCTTCATGCCGTGGTGGCGGATGATGCGCGGGGCAGTGTGCAGGTGTCGGTTGCGGAGGTGCGGGGCCTGTTTCCATCCATTACGCCCGTATGTCCGCAGGCGCAGCTTTTCGAGCGCGAACTGCATGAGACGGGCAGCATCAATATCGCGGGTCATCCATGGCTCAAGCCTGTCCGCCGGCCCCTCGCGTATAATGATTTCTTCAAGGTCGAGGGCCACGAGATTCACGAAGTGGGGGTGGGTCCCGTACATGCCGGGATCATCGAGCCCGGCCATTTCAGATTCCAGTGCCACGGCGAGAAGGTGTTGCATCTTGAAATCGCGCTTGGTTACCAGCATCGCGGCATCGAAGCCATGCTTTGCGGCGCCTCTCCGGCACGCGCCGCGTGCATTGCGGAACTTGTGGCGGGTGATACGTCGGCGGCGCACACCGTGGCGGTCTGCGAGGCGCTTGAGGCGCTCTCCGGGGAGGCCGTCAAAGGTGATGCCGCCATTTGCCGGGCAATTGCCCTGGAGCTTGAAAGGCTTGCCAATCACACCGGTGACCTTGGCGCGCTGGCAAACGATATCGGTTTTTTGCCGGTGGCATCGTTCTGCGGCCGGCTCCGGGGTGATTTTCTGAACATGACCGCACTGGTATGCGGAAACCGGTTCGGCCGCGGCTGGATCGTGCCGGGAGGAACGGCCTTCGGGATCGATGCCGCACTGGCGGAGGAACTCAGGGACCGCCTCCAAAAACATGCAAGGGATGTGAGGGGGGCCGCCGAGCTTTTGTTTGCAACGCCATCGGTGCAGTCAAGGTTCGAGGGGATCGGAAAAATCACGCAGGAGGACTGTCGCGCGCTGGGCGCCACGGGTGTTGCCGCGCGCGCGACCGGGATTGCAAGGGATGCGCGACTGGATTTTCCGTCGCCCGGCTATGCCGGATCGGGACTGCGCGCCTCGGTGTCGCAGTACGGCGACGTTCATGCGCGCGCGGTGGTGAGGTGGCGCGAGATCCAGCAGTCGTTTGGGTTTTTGGAGCGCGCGCTCGGGGTTTTGCAACCGGGCGGACAGGACGCTGATCGCATGAATCTTGCCCCGGATTCCATCGCGGTGTCTTTTGTCGAAGGCTGGCGCGGACCCGTTTGTCATGTCGTGCTGACGGATTCAAAGGGCCGGATCGAACATTGCAAGATTGTCGATCCGTCTTTTTACAACTGGATGGCTCTTGCCATTGCGATGCGCGGGCAGCAGATCTCGGATTTTCCGCTTTGCAACAAGAGCTTCAATCTATCGTATTCGGGGTTTGATCTGTGAGGAAACCGGAGAATGTTTAGGACCATCAGGGAGAGATTCAGACAGAAACACCGTACCGTCGGATTTCCGGACGCGGCCCCCGTTATGCCGGAAAGGTACCGGGGCTTGCCGCGGCTCGAAATGGATGAATGCGTGCCGGGCTGCAACAGTTGCGCAAAATCGTGCCCGACCGGGGCGATTTCGTGTGAAGGTGGAATCAGCCTTGATCTTGGCAAGTGCCTTTTTTGCACCGCCTGCGAAAGAGCGTGCAAAACCGGCGCGATCAGGATGAGCGGGGATTATCGCATCTCGGCGACGAAGCGGGATGATCTTGTGCTTCGTCCCGGAAAGCCGGTCCCTGATGTTGTGGCCATGACCCGCGAGCTTCGCGGCCTTTTCGGCCGTTCGCTCAAGCTCAGACAGGTGTCGGCTGGGGGCTGCAACGCCTGTGAGGCCGATCTGAACGTGCTTTCCACGATAGTGTTTGACCTGGGCCGTTTTGGAATCCAGTTTGTGGCTTCGCCGCGGCACGCCGACGGCATTGTTATAACCGGTCCGGTGACCGCGAACATGAAGCTTGCGCTTGAAAAAACCTGGGCGGCGGTGCCTTCGCCCAAGATCGCGATTGCGGTTGGCGCGTGCGCGATATCCGGAGGACTTTTTGCGACCGGCAGCGGATGCAACGGGGGAGCTGGCGGAATTATTCCGGTTGATCTTTTTGTTCCGGGCTGTCCGCCGCATCCATACAGCATTCTCGATGCATTATTGAAATTCAAATCCTGCTGATTCCAAACAGCTCCAGGGCATTGTGCGTGGTGGCCGCCGCCAGATCTTCGACCGGCATGCCGCGCAGCAGGGCGATCTTGCGGGCCGTATGAGGCAGCATCGAGGGTTCGCATTTGCGCCCTCTCATGGGTATGGGCGCCAGAAACGGCGCGTCCGTTTCGATCAGCAGGCGGTCCAGCGGAAAGGTCCGCGCGCATTCCTGGAGGTCGCGGGCGGAGCCAAAGGTAACAATTCCGGAAAAAGAAATGTAAAAACCCATGTCAAGGCAGGCGCGACCGAAATCCCCGGAACCGGTAAAACAATGAATAACGCCGCGAAGGCCCGGGAATTTTTTCAACATTTCGAGCGTGTCCTCTTCGGCTTCGCGCGAGTGGATAATGACGGGCTTCCGGGCGTCCCGGCCCGTCGCAAGCTGCAGCTCGAATACGGCGCGCTGCTTGTCGCGGGGCGAATGATCATAGTGATAGTCGAGCCCTGTTTCGCCAATTGCCACGCACCTCGGATGTTTTGACGCTTCAAGAAGTTTTTTGTCGTCGCCGTCCTTCCAGCCGCTTGCTTCGTGAGGGTGTATGCCGGCGGCATGCCACACGCAGTCGTGCGCTTCGCTGATTGCCGAGGCGTCGGTAATGGATGCGATATCGGTGCTGACCGTCAGAAGTCCCGTGACGCCGGCCGCGCGCGCCTCGGATACAACGGATTCGTGGGGCTTTGAAGCGTACCGGCCGTCGATATGGCAGTGCGAATCGAAAAACATTTATTTTGCCGCAAGCAAACGGTCGATGATGGCTTTCCAGACCGCGACCGGATATGCGCCTTCGACCTTGTGTCCGTTCACGAAAAACGTCGGCGTGGACTGGAAACCAAGGCTGATGCTTTCTTCGATGTCGCGCGACACCGAGTCGTGTGCCTCTTTCGATTCCATGCAGCTTTTGAGTGCTGCCTCGTCCATTCCGGCCTCTACGGCGATCTGCACGGCCTTGCGGCCGGCGAGCAGCGCCTGGTTTTCAAACAGGGCTTCGTAAACCGGTTCGAAGCTGCCGGCCCTGTGCGCGCAGGTAACCACCCGCGCGGCTTCGCAGGCCGTCATATGTCCGCCGTATTTCATCGTGCGGTTGCAGGCCGGATCAAGCGGAAGGTTGCGGAACACCATCCGGACCTTCCCGTGGTAGAGATTGAGGATTGAATTTATTACCAGCGCTCCGTTGCGGCAGTAAGGACACTGAAAATCACTGAACTCCACAATCGTAATCGGCGCGCCAGCCGGGCCCACGGACGGAAATCCGGTTCCAGCGCCGACCTGCACGGGAGCAGTTGCAAGCACCCTGTCGGCGATCTCTTGTGCGTCGGAAGTCTTGACCGGGACATCAAAAGCGGCTTTTGTAAGGCTGATCGATCCGGTCATTGCGGCAAGACCGGCGGCGATGATGATTTTCCATTTTGCGGCGTCCGGTTTGTGTGGCTTGATCCATTCGGGCCTGAGCATGAGCGCGCAGGCAAAAAGCGCGATGTTCACAACGTCTACCAGCAGGCAGAAAAGGCAGAAGGTCTTGAGCACGAAGGCCATGACCGAAAAATAATAAATGGAAAACACGAGCCCGCCTGCGGCGGAGAGAAAAAGCGCGCGCACCGCATCCCGGCGCCACGGCAGGCCAAGGCCCATGAGCGCGAACAACAGGCCGCAGACAAACCAGCCGGTACCGAAGGCTGAAAGCGGCAGGCCGAACGCAAACTCGGAATAACTGCTTGAGGACACCGCATCACAGTTGAAAGTCTGTGAAACGTTGCAGTAGGACTTGAACGTTGCGGCTCCAGTGCGGATGGAATAAAAATGATGCGAAAGAGACAGTGATACCAGGATGCCGGCCGCGGCGATTGCAATATACAGCCAGAGCGTCCGGGTCTCGCGCGCTATCGGATTGTTTTTGTTCATCTCATGCCTCCCGCGCGATAGAAAAGCCATGCGCCAAAAGCGAGCAGGACGAGGCCGCTCGCCTTTTTCACTCCGTTCATCCAAGTGCCAGAGCGCGGCAGCATTTTTACCGCGCCGGCAAAAAATGCGATAAGCAGTAAAATAGTGCTCAGGCCGAGCGAAAACGCAATCATGAGCCCGAGGCCCAGAATCACCGATTGCGTGCTTGCGATGAACGCAAGGATCGAAGCAAGCACCGGAGTGGTGCAGGGGGCCGCGATGCTGCCGGAGGTGGCGCCCAGAACAAGCGCGCCCCAGAATCCGGTGTTTTTTCCGTCTGCCGGGACGGAGGTGGCGCGTTTTACGGTAAAGGCACGTTTGATCCTGTCCAGCCATGCGGTGGGATCGATGGTTACAACGTCGAGCATCATCAGTGCGGCAGATATCATTATTATTCCGAGCGCGATGTACCATGCGGAGGTGTTGGTAAAAGAACCGAACATCCTGCCCGTGAGCCCGGCAATCACGCCAAGCACCGAATACACGAGTGTCATGCCCGCGACATATGCAGTGGCGCGCGTGATGAGGACTCCCCATTCACGCTTTGCGCCGGTCGCCCGGACATTCGTGCCGCCCACGACGCTGATTGTGATCGGGATCATCGGGTATATGCAGGGAGTGAGGCTTGAGAAGATGCCGCCCGCGTAGGCTATCGCCAGTGCCGCGAGCGCCTGCAGCACGCCGGTGTCAGCGCCGGAGAGCAGGGATGAAAGGATGCCATTGAGGTGGTTCATTTATTATAATATTAACACGGGGTCATATCATCCACCAAGGCCAGAACAGGATGTTGCGTTCATGGTCGGCATACGGGATTCCGGCGTACAAGACGATTCCGAATGGAATGGTTTTGTGCGCGTCGAGCACTCTTGTCAGGCCGCTTAAATCCATATTTGCGCGATCAAGTCCCGACTTTACCTCGACCGGCAGAACGCGCTTGCCGCGACGGACGATAAAATCCACCTCACCGGCCTGGTATTTGACATTCCCGCTGGAATCAAGTTTGAAGGGTTTGAAATAACCAAGCTCGAATTTCAGCGGTTCGTTTTTGAGCAGGGCATCGAGCCGTGCATGTACAAGACCTTCTATCCTGTACCCCCGGCTGTCGCCGGCCGGGTTGTCTTCGCCGGTCAGATAGGTGACCACGCCCGGGTCTACAAAGCTCAGAATCGAGAGATATGTCCTTCGCGCATCCTTGAACGAAAACGGCTGGCGGCGCAGGAGGTAACCGTGGTTCATCATCTGGTCGATGACTTCATTTATCCGTTCTCGCCGGCGGAGGCGGGTGCGCTGGAAAATGCCCTGATACGCGAATTCGCGTGCATGGATTTTGCCAAGCTCGATCCTGATCAACTCGGTCACGCTGTCATTTTCCTGCGAGAGCCGGTCGAATCCGCGTTCGACAACCTTGCGTACTTCTGTCATGCGCTCATGCGGGCCGGTGGCAAGGTAGCTGAGGGGCAAGCCGCCATAAATCAGATGTTCATCACAAATCCGTTCCTGTTCCGGTGAAAGTTCAAGACATGATTCCGGATTTTTCAGTGTCGGCCATTGAAGCAGGATTTCGAGCCACTCGCCATATGCCCGGGCGGGAACAAGTTTTTCGTGGGTCAGGATTTCCGACAGCGAAAAAGGAGGCAGGAACCAGAGATCGGCACGGCGTTGGAGGTTGAATTTTGCGCGGGTGTTCAAAAAATCCGGATTCGAGCCGGAAAGCACAAAGCTTGCTTTAATTTCGTCAAACGCGATTTTTACCGCATCAAAAACCGCCTCTGTTTTTTGGATTTCATCAATATAGACCACGGTGTTTTTTCGGGTTTTTGCCGTGATGTGGTTTGCAATATACCGGCTGTCGCTTGCGATCGCTTCCCTGAATCTGACATCGTCTCCCGAAAAACGGAATATCGCGCGTTCTTCACCGATTTCGCGCAGGGTTTCTTCAATCAGGGTGGTTTTTCCGGAGCCTACTATTCCGGTCAGTATCACGCCCTGCGGACGCACCCTGGTCAGAATTTCTTTCAGTCTTTCCTGCAATTGTCTTTTTACGTTCACAGGCCTTCCGATCTCTTGTGGATATTTTACATGATTTTATGTAGAAAATCTGGATTTTTTACAGAATATTGCGTACTTTCTCTATTGGTGGTAATTTATTGATATTACGTGGTATTTCTCGGTAGCGGTTTAAGGAGCTCAAGCAGCTCTTCGCGCGAGAAGCTCTTGAGGCCGACCGGGGATTCTTCGATCAGGGCGCCCGAAAGTGTTTTTTTGGATTCGATGATCCGTGCGATCCGGTCTTCGATAGTGCCGGGGATCTGCAACTTGAAAACCTGCACGCCTCGCGTCTGGCCGATGCGGTGGAGGCGGTCCGTGGCCTGGTTTTCACGGGCCGGGTTCCACCAACGGTCAAAATGTATGCAAACGCTTCCGGCGGTGAGATCGATGCCGAGTCCTCCGGCAAGCAGGCTGCACAAAAACACCTTGCACTCCGGATCATTGCCGAAAAGCTCGATTCTGCCCTGGCGGTCGGAGGTGTCCCCGCGGAGGTCGGTATGTCCGATGCCCTTTTCCTTGAGAGTCCGGTTCATCAGGTCCATCATGCCGAGATACTGCGTGAAGACCACGACCTTGAGATTCGACCGCAGCGCCTCTTCCAGAAGCTCCATGAAATGTTCCCACTTCCCGCTCTGGAGGGGATCGATTTTTTTGGGAAGTTGCACGCCGGCGCCGAGCCCCGGCAGGCGCGGGTGGTCGCAAACCTGTTTGAGCCTTGTGAGAAGCGCGAGGATGCCCACGTAGTCGATCTTGCCGCCGGTCTCAAGGTTGTGGCGGGCCTTCTCGGCTTCGGCGCTGCTCAGGTATTCTTCATAGGTGCGCGCCTGCTCGGCGGTCATGTTGCACTGGACTATTTCTTCGGTCTTTTCCGGAAGCTCCTTGAGCACCTGTGACTTCGTTCTTCTCAGCAAAAACGGCGAAAGCAGCCGTTTGAGCGTGGCGGCCTGGTACCCGCTCGTGCCGTCGTAGCCGCATCCGTAAAGGCGTTTGAAGCGCGCGATCGTGCCGAGATAACCGGGAATGAGATACTCGGTCAGCGACCAGAGGTCCGTGGCCTGGTTTTCGATCGGCGTGCCCGTCATGGCGATGCGGAATATGCTTTTGAGCACGCGGGATGCGCGCGAGCTGATGGTGCTGGCGTTTTTTATCGCCTGCGCCTCGTCGAGGATGATCACTTCCCATTCGCGTTCCCTGAGCGCCGCTTCCCGCTGCAGGATTCCATACGTCGTCAGGACGACATTTATGTCGTCGCCCGGCATTTCGCGGCTTTTACCGTGGAACACATACCATTTGAGACCGGTGTCGTACTTGGCGAGCTTCTGGCTCCAGGCGGCGATCACGGATGTCGGCGCGATGACGATGGACGGATGATCCGGTTTGTTTTTTTCGTCAAGATAAAGGCTGCTCAGGAGCGCCAGTGCCTGGTGGGTCTTGCCGAGGCCCATGTCGTCCGCCAGGAGTGCCGCAAGTCCGCGGTGGTAAAGGCTCCAGAGCCAGGAAAGGCCGTTTTTCTGGTAATTGCGGAGTTTGAAACCGTATTTTACTTTTGGAAGCGGGGGCAGTTTCTTCCGTTCGAAATTTTTCCGCCACGCGTGGAATTCCTTCCAGTCCTTGTCTATTACGTAATTGTTCACGCCAAGCTCCAGAACCAGCCGGTAAACCGTGAGCGGATGCAGCGGATGTTCTTCGTCGTCGGCAAGGAGGTCAAAGCCCTTGAGCGGCTCCGGGTTGTCCGGATCGTCGCTCGGGGCGATACCGCTGCGGTTTGCATAGCGCGCCAAGAGCGCCAGCGGCGGGTCGAAGCGGTACAGCCTGTCGCCCTTCCATACATAACGGTTGCTCAGCCGTCCGAGTGCCGAGAGTTTTGCAAGTTCTTCGGAGGTGAGGCGCAAGGTGCTGTTGCGGAATTCGTAGCTCAGAATCCGGTGTTTGCCTGTTTTTGCGCCTATGTTGAAGGAAATGAGTTTGAGCGGATCGGGGTCCGGCTTCATCTCAAGGTGCTCGTCCATGAAAATCCGCGCCTTCTGGTCGCTGGCCAGGATTTTTGAAAGAATCTCAAGGGTGTCCTTCCCCTGGTACGTGAGTTTTTCGGCTTCAAGGGACTGGATGAACGGGATGTTGTAAACCGTGTTCGGGTCGGGCTTGAGCAGAACGCCCTCTGCGGTCTGCCAGATGCCGGGCTCGAAGTGCTTTCGCAGGAATCTTTGCGGGCACACGTTGACGGTTTTTACGCCGGTTTTTTTTGCCGTAGGCATGCCAAGCCATCTGAGCGCGGGCTCGATCACCACGGCAACGAGTGCTTTTTTCTCAAACACCCCGCGGACAAACGCAACGCCCTCTCCCCTGTACTGCGGCTGTTTCGGGGATTTTGTGCTTTTTGCCGATTCGTTTTCCCCGGCGTTTTCCTTCGCCATTCCGAGGTTGGTGCTGTCAATGCCGGCCCTTAGAAGGCTGCCGCGTTCAATTATCCAGATTCCAAGTGCTGCCACATGCTGGCAGTGCATGTCGTGTTCATTCGTGCCATGATAGGCGCAGGAACATCTGGATCGTTTGATTGTTCCATGAGACATCACAATCGTAGTGTCATAAGTGTTTATATTCGAGGGGTTATCCGAGTCCTTGATTTTGCCCGATACGTTTTCGCCTGACATGCGCACTTCGGCCACGAAGTTTTTATGAAAATTAGTCTGCCCCTTCTTCCAGGTGTTTTGAGCAAACTCTCTTTTTATCTGACTGTAGTAAAGCATATCCCCACTTTTATATGTGCTGCGTCAATACAGGTTGTGCACCTTATCAAACTTTTGGCTGTTAAGCTAAAAAATTTTTGCTACCCCTTTATTTTTATCAAGAGCCGTAGAATACTTGCCTAAATCCCGGGGGGGATCTAACGAGGGGGGATCAGGTCATGGGGGGTAATCCATCAAACTTCAGGAGTATCGGTGTTGCGGGGGCTTTGTTTGCAGCCATTGCCGCGGTACAGTTTTTTTCTTCCGCGCAGGCTGGCGAAACTGTTTATTTCAAGTCCGGCGCCGTGAATCTTCCGGATATTTCCGTGCAGCTTTTTTCGGATTCGATTTCATCTCCCGGCGAGAGCGAAAAATCATTCCGCATCGACGTGGTTAGATATTATGTTGTTCAATTTGACGACAGGATCACGCCCGGCCAGACAACTGCCCTGTTAAAGACAGGTGCCGTGGTATTACGTTATCTTCCAGATGATGCCGTGATTGTCAGGGCCGCTTCGGGTGTCGCCGGCCTGCTCAAGGTTTCCACCATGAATATCCGTTCCGTATATCCGTATGTTCCTGAATGGAAAGTAAGCCCCGGGCTTTTCAGGCGTGAAGGTGACAATAAAAATTCAAATATTCTCATTCTTGTGTCTGTTTTTGCCGGGCATTCCTCAAAAACGGTGCGGGCGGAAATCGGCCGGTTGCCGGGGGTGGTTCTGTCCGGTGCGGGCGGCCGTGATATCGCTGTCGAAGCTCCGCCCGAAATGTTTGGCGCCATTGCCGGCGTTGAGGGCGTAGAGTGGATGCAGGAGATGCCGGTTTTTGAAACTTTTGTTTTGGATGCGCAGGGCGACAGTGTTCCGCCTCCTCCAAAATACGAATATACCGGTTACGAGTCCGGCACCAGAATCATGGGTTTTGATGCCGCATGGTCCCGTGGTTATAAGGGGGACGGACAGATTGTCGGTGTTGCGGATACCGGTCTTGATTCCGGAGATCCCGCGACCGTTCACCAGGACCTCCGTGACCGGCTTATTAAAGGATTTCCCGTCGGTATCGGCACGAAATCGTGGGAAGACCCGCATGGCCATGGCACTCATGTGATGGGCTCGGTGCTTGGCAATGGCGCTCTTTCCGATGGATGGCTCAAGGGCGGTGCGCACCAGGCAAGACTCATTGCAGAGGGGTGCTGGAGCCCGATCATCGAAAATTTCGCGCCCGGAACGAATTTTGAAAAGATTTTCGGAACGGCTTATAACGAGGGCGCAAGGATTCATTCCAATTCCTGGGGAAACGCGAACAGTCCCGGAGAATATGATTCCATCGCTTCAAAAGTCGATGATTACATCTGGAATCATCCTGATCTTTTCGTGGTTTTTGCCGCGGGCAACAGCGGCGTTGACCTGAACCGTGACGGCAGGATCGACGACGGGTCGCTGTGTTCGCCTGGCACCTCCAAAAACGTGCTTACGGTTGGCGCGTCCGAAAACCTTGTTGCCAAGGGCGGAAACCAGAAGCAGCACTTCCAGCTCCGTGATGGCGAGCGCAAGTGGGGGGCCGAGCCGGTGAGAAGCGACAAGCTTTCGGACAATCCGGGCGGCATTGCCGCATTCAGCTCGCGCGGACCCGCGAAAGACGGGCGCATCAAGCCCGACGTTGTGGCTCCTGGCACCAATATTGTCAGCGTGCGTTCGAGGCATCCGAAGGCCGACAAGTTGTGGGGCGAATTCAATGCCGATTATCTGTATGCCGGCGGCACATCGATGGCTACGCCGCTCACCGCTGGAGCGGCGGCGGTTGCGCGACAGTTTTTACAGTCTGCGCGGGGCATCAAGACGCCAAGCGGTGCGATCGTCAAGACCATGCTCATGCATTCTGCAAAGGATCTTTTTCCGGGGCAGTATGGTGCCGGGGACAAACAGGAGATCCCTGCTGTCAGGCCCAATTCGCAAGAGGGGTACGGACGCGTTGACATGGACGCTTTGACCGCTCTTGATTCCGCGTCGGTTGTTGTTGATGATCTTGAAGGCGTTGCTCTTTCAGAAAAAAAGGAGATTGCCAGGGTGCTGCTTAAGGGCGGTCAATCGCTCAGGGTGACGATGTGCTACACCGATGCCCCCGCCGCGGCATCCGCGGCCCGTTCGCTTGTCAACGATCTTGACCTGGTTGTTGACGGTCCTGACGGCAAGTCCATTACGAAAGAGGATCGCGTCAACAACTGCGAGATGATCGAGCGTACGGGGCTTGCAGCCGGCGAGTATCGCGTATTTGTGAGCGGCGTGAACATCCCGAAGACGCGCGAAAACGGGAAGCTGCCCTTTGCCGTGGCGGTGAATTAAAAATCGATAAACTTTTGCAAAACCAGGTTATCATTTCTTGCAAAGCTTACGTAGCTGCTTCTTGCTGTTGACCGTTTCTTTTCCTTGAATGGACAGATAATTTTCCCAGGCGTTTTTCTTTTTCGTGCAGACCGGCTTGTTTTCAAAATCCATTTGCGAGTTATTGTTGATTTTAAGAAACCCTAAATTTCTTTTAATGAATGGATTGTTGCTGCGAGATCCGGCTATTTCCAGTTTCGGGAGATTTAAAATCGAGACATTATTCCCAATCCACAAATCTGATCCAAACCTCATTATCCGCATGGTTTTGCCATTGTCGGTAATATTTATCACTGAATCCATTATCGCCGTATGATCACCGATATTAAGTTTATTGGGATCGTTCAAAATCACATTTGACAGGAAGGATTCTTTTCCTATTTTAAATGATTTTGAATTCCATGATTGCATGCTGATCATTGTGTTAATGACCACGGTGCCATCCATTATTGTAGCACTTTTATTGCAGAAACCGATCCATGCGTTTTCCAATACCACGTTGTTGCCAATATAATAGTGGATTTTTTTATTCCATTCCTTCCGCAGCTCCTTGGAATTACTCATGTCATCGACATGTTTCTTCAGGACAGAACAAAACCTGGAATCTATCAGAACTGAATTCGCACCGATGTGTGATCTATCAGGTAGATATGAGCCTATGCCAACATACGCCGAAGCGTCGATAGCCGCGTTTTTATGCACAAGTCCACCGCCATTAGGATAAATATAAAATTCGCCCATATACCGTTTCCAATCGAAGTCTTCCAAAAGCAATTTATTGTTAAGTCCGATCAGATCTATCGTTACAACAAGTGTTTCCAGTGCTTTTATCTGCTCTTGAATCAAAACGGGGCGCTCCCTGTTCAGCTGACGGTTATACAAATCCAAGGCAACGGAAATTCCGTTGGTGATATCAATGATATGCTTATGGGATAGCATTTTATTGAATGCATGCAGCCTTTCGTGAAGTATCAGCTTTGCCTGTTCTCTTATGTTCATGCGCTTGAAAACATCGGCTAAAATCCATGTTATATCTTCTTCTGTATAGGCTATTGGGATAAATTCTTTACCTCCAAGATCCGGCGTTTCGATTGTTTTAGGAAGTTCTGTAACAAAACAATACGTAGCCCATTCAATATGGTTCAGATAAAATTTTGTCTCATAATAAATAGAGCCATGTTTGGGGATTATTTTTTCTCCGCCGTATACGTTGAGCAAATGGTCAATGCGCTTGAGTTCCGCCATAAGAAGAGGGTGTAATTTGGCGACAATTCCGTTACAAACAGGCTGCTTCGGGTCCACAATGCTTTCTCTTTTATAATACGGATCTGCCAATACGATCTTATCGTCTGGCAGAACAACACCACCGCCACCTCCACCCGTCGAAGAACCCCCGTCGCTCTTGCCGGCCAAAAGCGTTTGCGGGGCAATCAAGAGCACAAATAAAATCGAATTGATTATAGAGTTTTTCATAACATCTCCTATTTTCCAGGGGATTCCCTGTTTGTTAACGCAAACAGTTCGAATATCATCGTATAAACTTGCGAGCGATTTTTTCCCTGCTCAATAAAATCCTCAAGAGAGTGCCTGAATTCATTCCATCGTCTCTTTATTTCCTGAAGATCGGCTGGATCAAACGCAATGGTCATCGAACTGACTGCCTTCTCATTCGGTGTCTGCGTGTAAATCGCCTCTTTTGCTTTATCTAAAATCTGTGAATGAAATTTTCTTAGCGCATCATTTGGTGTTTCAGAAGTTATAAGTTGAGATTCTGCAACTTTGCAATACCGCCCCGGACGTCTGGGGTCTTTCTTGATAAGCCCGAACTCTACAAGCCGCATGAGCGCAAACACAACGCCGTGTTTTGGAATGCCAACGCGTTTTGAGATCGCAAGCGGCGAATGATCTTTTTGATTTGTTTCAAAATACTCGAGAATGGCAAGATACCACCATTCGCAAATATGTTCGAATACCGATGTCGGGAGCTTGAATTGCGCGTCGGCAACTTTATCCGGTTGTTTGGAGCCGCCCTTGTCTTCAACTCCCAAGCACTCTGTCATCAGTGATTTTGTGTCTTTTTCCGAAAGCATCAATTTTTCTGCGATCTGTTTCGCGACACCGGCCATGGCTGGTGGCCCCGACCCTTAGCCGCGACCAACGGGAGCGAGCGTAGGGTCGTGGGCGGAAAGCC
>MEQJ01000144.1:0-330 GCA_001770165.1 Bdellovibrionales bacterium RIFOXYD1_FULL_53_11
GTTAAGTATTGCTCGTGATTTAGGATTGGTTAGTAAAGATGATTCTCGTAATTATGGAAACGATAATTTTACAGTGGCTGATTTAAATAGGTTAGCGTCTGATAAAACCAAGTCGCTCAGTGAATCAATCCGCATGCTTGAGTTAATTCTCGCCAGAGAGCGATTGGCATTTGAAGTAAATCGCATGGTGGTTGAAGACGCTATTGACGATGAGCACATTGATGATGAGCACGATGAGGATGTTTTACGCGAGGCAATGGTGGAGCTACGTACTTTTTTAACTATATTACGCAATAACAGTAACCCGAATAGAGATTTTAGTAGAGATGT
>MEQJ01000144.1:369-512 GCA_001770165.1 Bdellovibrionales bacterium RIFOXYD1_FULL_53_11
GCAGTACCAGCAATTTGCTGTTTCGACGTCTGGCGGATCTATCGGCCAAAATTCTATTTATGAAATTCACGCTCTTGACCCGGGGGCGCAACTTCTTGGCCAGACGGGAATTAGCCGGGAATATCCTAGGGAGACCAGGGAGG
>MEQJ01000144.1:552-16317 GCA_001770165.1 Bdellovibrionales bacterium RIFOXYD1_FULL_53_11
TCGGATGTGTGTGTTTTTTGGTGAAGCGAACTGGAGTTAAACTGAATCTAAATAATAACTGGGCAGAACTCAGATGCTCGTGCGAAGGCATGCTCACTAAATTCATGCGTTACGTGTCCAAAGGTCTTGGCACGTTCCGACGGTAAAACTCGAAAGCACGCACCCCGTGACAACCGCGTTGCGCAACAGCGAATCCCCCTGCGTTTCAGAACAAACAGGCCCTCTCTGAACACCTCAAAATGCCCATGCAAACCATTGGGGAGTGTTTGGATTTTTTAGTGCAATCAGGGCTCGTAAAACAAGAAGGCAATGCATTCATGGAAGCCGTCAAGCTCGAGGAGAAAATCGACATCGCGGCCTGCTGGCACGAGATCAGGAGCCTGATGTGGAGCTACGCCGGCATTGTAAGGAGCAACCGCAGGCTCGAGCGCGCCAAGCACAGGCTCGAGCTTATCAAGGCCGAGATCAACGAGGACTACTGGCGATTCATTCCCACCAAGGACCTGCTTGAACTTCGCAACATCCACGCTGTTGCCGAGCTGATCATTGAATGTGCGCTTTCAAGGCGCGAAAGCCGCGGACTGCATTACAGCATCGACTATCCCGAGACCGACGACGTGCATTTCAAACATGATACGGTGATATAGGCGGCGCCCGCTGTCTTGGCTTTTGTATCCGCTAAGAGAATTATTTTATTGAGTTAGCGGATAATGCCAGTTTATAATGGTCATATCCGCTAAGAGAATTATTTTATTGAGTTAGCGGACAGGAGCTGTCCATGGGTGAAAACGGATTCATCGGAAGGCGCAGCGAGCTTGAATCGCTTGAGGCGGCATATCACAAGAGCGGCGGACGGCTTGTGGCAGTTTACGGGCGCAGACGGATCGGCAAAAGCGCGATTGCAAAAAAGTTCTGCACTGGCAAATCCGCCCTGGTGTTCGAAGCCCTGGAAAAAAAGCCGACCAGCCAGCAGATCGGGCATTTTACCAGCCAGCTCAAGACGCAGATCGATGACCCATTGCTGAAACAGCTTCAGTTCGCCTCCTGGCAGGAGGTATTCGGTTTCTTGACTGAATACCTCAGGAGGAAGTCCGGAAAAACCGTTGTTTTTTTTGATGAGCTTCCATGGATGGCGGTGGGCAGGACCGGACTTGTTTCGCTACTGAAGTTCTACTGGGACAACCACTGGAAGAACCTGGACGTTATGCTGATCCTCTGCGGTTCCATCAATTCATTCATGGTAAAGAATGTCATCAGGTCGAAGGCCCTGTATGGCCGGTTTTCGCTTGAAATGAAGATTGATGAATTTTCGCCAAAGGAAGTCCATCTGATGCTTGGCCGGAAAAGATCGAAGGATGAGGCGCTGAAATACCTCATGACGCTCGGAGGCGTGCCCAAATACCTTGAAGAGGTAAATACATCGAGGTCATTCAGCCAGAACATGAACGAAATCCTTTTTACAAAGCATGGCGCCATGATCAATGAGATCGACAGGATTTTCTACAGCCAGTTCAAGGAACCGCAGAATTACCGCAGGATTGCAAAAGTACTTTCATCGGGCCCTTTGTCGATGGACGGGATTTCAAGGAAAACCGGGATGTCCTCCGGCGGCGGACTTGCTTACTATCTCGAAAATCTCGAGCTGGCGGGATTCATCGGCATACATGCGCCGTTTGACAGGGGGCCGGATTCCAGGCTCCGGAAGTACAAACTTGTAGATGCTTATCTGCTTTTTTACTTCAAGTACATTGAACCCAACATGCGCGTAATCAGGGACAATGCGCGCACTGACCTTTTCAGAACGCTTGTCGAACCGGTATGGAAGCCGTGGACCGGAATTGCATTTGAAAACATGTGCCTGAAAAACCATGTGGCCATTTCTTCCGCGCTTGGTTTTGAAGGAGAAGTTGTATGGTTCGGTCCTTACTGGGAACGGGGGGAGAAGGGATTCCAGATAGATCTGCTTTTCCGGAGGGCGGACAAGGTGCTGACACTGTGTGAACTGAAATATTCCGACAAGCCTCTGGGGCCTGAAATAATCCCGGAAGTCGAAAGAAAATGCCAGCTGATCAGGGTTCCGCGCGGGTTCACACTGGAACGAGCTGTTATAGCACCGTATGGCATTACGGCAGAAGTGGAAAAATCAGGTTATTTCCACCATGTTATGACCCTGGAGGATTTTTTCTGATCTGATAAATGGACCGGGGGAGGGGCGACGGGTGAAATTATATTGACATTGTGTCTGAAATCGCGTTAAAATCGGACACATGATACGCAGGATTCTTTCTCCAAACAAGGGCCGGAGTTTTTTTCTTCTGGGCGCGCGCAGTACGGGTAAAACATCCTTGTTGAACGTTCTGTTCGACGAGCGGGTTGCGCGGTTTGATTTGCTCAAGCCGGATTTGTTCAGGGAACTGCAAAAACGCCCGGAGCGTTTTGTTTCGCTGCTTCCTAAAAACAGGAAACGTGGAGACTGGATCATCATAGATGAGATTCAAAGAGTCCCGGATCTGTTGAATATTGTTCATGGCAAAATCGAGGAGGAAAAACTCAAATTTGCACTCACTGGTTCAAGCGCCAGGAAGCTCAGACGGAGCGGGGCGAATCTGCTGGGCGGCAGAGCATTGATTTACTCGCTTTTTCCTTTCACTCATCGTGAATTGGGCGATCAATTTGACCTGGATCAGGCGCTCGAGTGGGGAACGCTGCCCGTACTGCTGGAGGCCGCGGATACAAGTGAAAAAAAGAGGATTCTTGATGCTTATGTTGATACGTTCATTCGCGAAGAAGTCCGGGAAGAGCAGATCATCAGAAAACTCGATCCATTTCTCAGATTTCTGGAAGTTTCCGCTCAAATGGACGGAAAGATCATCAATGCAGCAAAAATTGCCAGTGACGCTCAAACCGAGCCCAGGACTGTACTTCGCTACTATGAAATTATGGAAGACACTCTATTGGGAAAACATCTGGACGCCTACCACCGCTCGATACGAAAGGCGCAAAGGCAGGCGCCCAAATTTTATTTTTTCGACACCGGCATAAGCCGGGCCCTGTCCGGCCTGTGTGGAGTAGAGGTGCGAAAAACAAGCAAGGAATATGGCAATCTTTTTGAATCTTTTTTTATTAATGAATTGTTCCGGCTCAACGAATATTTGCAGAGCGGGTATCGTTTTTCTTATCTACGAACCAAGGATGGGCTGGAGATCGATTTGATTGTTGAAAAACCAAGGCAGCCCCCGATTTTGATTGAAATCAAATCAGCGGAAAGAGTTGATGAAACCGCATTGAATCGTTTTCAAAAATTGAAGCGAGACTTGCAGGCCAGGGATTTCTGGGTTGCCTGCCAGGAAACCCGCATGAGATCCACCGGTGTGGCGGAAATCCTTCCCTGGCGCGAGGTCGTCAACAGGCTGTTTTCGTAGTGCTGTTGATCTTCGCCATCAGCCCGGAACAAGCATCCTGAATACGATATAGATCCATGCGCAGAGCAGCGCCGTGACCATTGAAAACAGCACCCAAGCCTTGAAAAAACTGCGGTTGGTGGGGAATATCGAATAGCGCGACCTGAAATGCTTCTCCGGAGCGGCGCCCGAAAGGACAAGTTTCAATCTTTCAAACACATCCCCGGCAAGGGTTTCAAGCGCCGCGCTTCCTTCCCGGGCGCCGGCTTGTGAAGGATTGCCCCAATAACCGGAGGTCTTCCCGGTGGCGTGCCGCCAGAGCCGGCGCAGAAGCGAGCGGGGACGTTCGCGGGGCGGCAGGGAGCCGTATTCCTTTGTAACCAGATCGGGCGATGCGGCAAGAGCAATTGATGTGTCGCGCGCGCCGCCGTGTTCGCCCGGGTCGGGCCAGAGAGACGAGGAAAACAGGCTGCGTTTGGAGGCTATTCCCGAAAGTGCTGAGACAAGAACGGGTTTTTGTTTTCTGAACAGTCCTCCCCTGCGGCGCAGGATGCGTCCGGCTTCCTCGATTGCCGTGAGCTGTTTGGGGCCGGTGTGTCCGGTAAAACACGCGAAATACCTGAAACCCTGTTTGTGAAGCGCCGTGCACGCATCCACCAGCCAGTCGCGGATCACGTGCGGCCTC
The DNA here is from genome assembly GCA_001770165.1 of Bdellovibrionales bacterium RIFOXYD1_FULL_53_11. Taxonomy (GTDB): domain Bacteria; phylum Bdellovibrionota; class UBA1018; order UBA1018; family UBA1018; genus XYD1-FULL-53-11. Next base: position 4,639 of record MEQJ01000144.1, read on the forward strand.
ACAATGATCGCAAGCGAAGTGGTGTTGCTGTCTATTCCAAGCGGTACGGGGGGCATCATTACGGCGGTCCAGCCCGTCATCTCTTTTTCAATTTTTTCCGCGACGAGTGTCGAGACCCGTTCTGCTTCGATCAGGTCCAGTCCAAGCGGAAGATGCGGACCGTGATCCTCGAGCGGGCCGACCGCGAAAAAAAATACAGTACGGCCCCTTGGCAGCGCCCGGAGCGCGGTTGAATTGATTCTGCCCAACTGTACGGTCATGATAAAATGATAAGTCTATGTAGCCAGCAAGGCCAATGCTTTTTCCTCCGATATGCCCGCGCACAACACGTCCTTCTGTCTTGAGCCGTGTCCGCGCAGGATGAACACCGAAGATCTGGGGATGCCCAGGTGCTTTGCCAAAAAACGCACGAGTTCTTCATTCGCGGCGCCATCGACGGGCGGGGCTGCGATCGCGATTTTGAGCCTGGCGGGAGCGCCATGGGGTCCCTGGATCCGGGTTTTTGAGGCTTTTGGCTGTACCTTCACCAGGATTGCAATACCTTCGGCTTTCTGTTGTACCCATTCGGGCATTTCTGGTCCCGCCGGTTCAGCTATTGGTATTTTTTTCGAGTTCTTCAAGCGACGACTGGTAGTTGCGGTGCATTTTCTCGATCACTTCTTCCTGGTTTTTTTTGTATGTAGTGATGCGGGAATTTTCGCGCTCTCTTACCTTCTCGAACTCCTTGGCCTGGTTTTCGCGTTCTGTGGCGATTTCCTTTTCGTGGTATTTCCGGATGGCATCAAGTTCCTTCTTGTGCGCTTCATCCAGTTTTGACAGCTCTACCTTGTAAGCCTGGTCCATTTCCTTGAATCGCTCATGATGGAGTTTCGAGAGGTTTTCCTGGAGCTGGAGCTGCTCTTGTTCCATGTTGTCCAGATCGGACGCATTTTTGGCGCGCCTTTGCGTGAGCACTGCCGCCATTCTTTCGTCTTCTGATGCAACCGATCTGCCGATGCTTCCTGCCGACATACAATTACAGTTTATTGTGTTTTTTTCAGTATGAAAAGTGGGCAGAATTTGCCGGTTTTACAGCTTGTTGAGCTTTTCCAGAACCGCGGTGGTGCTCTTTCCTTTCACATATGGAAGCGACATGACCTTTCCGCCGCGAGCGATAACATCGCCGGCTCCGATGATATTTTCAATCTTCCAGTCACCACCTTTGACAAGCACATCCGGTTTGAGCAGCTTGATTGTTTTCAGCGGCGTTGCATCGCTGAACCAGGTGACATAGTCAACGCATTCAAGCGCTGCGAGCACCAGCATCCTGTCCGAAAGCGTATTGACGGGCCGGCCGGGGCCCTTCAATCCCCGGACCGAGGAATCGCTGTTTACGGCAATGACCAGAATATGGCCTTTTGATTTTGCAGCCAGAAGATACGAGATGTGCCCGGCATGAAGTATGTCAAAGCAGCCATTGGTGAAAACAACCCGGTCATTTCTTGGGCCGCTTTTGAGGCGCGGCATCTTCGAAAAAATCCGTGCGAGACCGGACGCAGCAATTATTTTGCTTTTCAGCGCCTTCATCAAAGGCTCGCGGCATCAACGGGCTGGATGCCGGTTACGGCGTCATGCCAGCATTGGCGCTTGGGGTTGAACAGGGCCCACGCAAGGCCGGTTCCGCAAAAAACCGTTCCAATGGCGAAAAACAACGAACGCTTCAGCGTTTCGACCGGTGTGCCGTCAACCGCCAGTCCCAGCAACCGTTTGCCGGGAGTTGCGCCGAAGGCCACCTCTTGCGCGGTTATGATACACCAGTTGGTGAGCAGGAGGAGCAGACAGAGCATGGCCAGCATCGAAGGATTCATCAAGGTTGTTTCAACGGCGTTTTGCTGGATTATCACCGCAGCGAGCGCGGCAAAGCAGAGCGTGATGTTGATTGCACTGTCAAAACAAAAAGCGACAACCCTTCTTGCAAGATAGCCGATTCCGAGCAGTTCGGTTTTTGCGGGGCGGAGGATTGTTGGCGGTTCGCCGGTTACCGGTGGTTTTAAAAAAACCGGTTTGCCCGCCGCGACCGCCCCGGTGCCGTGGCTGGTGCCGGGTATGCGCGGTTTTGAAACCGGCGCGTAAGGCAGTCCGTCTGAAAACGGATGAAACCCCAGGCCGTCCGTCAGCGGTACGAATTTGATCTCCATGCTATTGATCCTCTCCGAACACGCAGGTGTATTCAACCCCCGATTTGCGTGCGGCACGGTGAAAATCCTCTTCCGGGATTTCGTTGATGCTTTCTTCGGAATAGGCTTCTGCTGAAGGTGACGGGCCCGGAGATGGAGCTGCCGGTGGTTTTTTTTTGTCTTTGCCCAGCAGGATGACTTGTGAATCAAGGAATTTCACCAGCCGTTCACGGTACAGGTCGAAGGCTGCTGGAAGTTTTGAGGCTTTGCCAACCCGGTCGAGCAGCAGGCTTGCCTGGTGAGAACTGGCCGGTGGCGGTATTTTTTCGGGACTGATGGCGTGAATGGCATTGAGGGTTGCCACATCATAGGGGCCGGACATTAGACAGGGCTGTCCAAAAAGTATTATCTTGATTTCATTTTTTTTCGCAGCAGGGACGGTTTTGTCGGCTGCAGTTGCGGCGGATGCGGGAAACAACAGAAAAGATAAAATACATATCAATTTTTTCATAAGCCGATGTGACATAATTTACGCTTTTTTTTTTATGGCGTCCACGGGATTAGCCTTTGTTGACCGGTGAAAGCGCAGGAGATAAAATAACAGCCAGGGTCCGGTATGGCAAAGAAGCAGCGCATCACAACTGTAGCCCAGCCAATGGATTATTTCAGGGATCTACTCCATGTTGCGCTTGGGCATCTTAAAATCAAGATCAGCCCTGATCTTGAATATTATCTTGTCAATCTTTTGAACCAGTTCATGTTGTCGGACAGATTGTTTTCAAGGGATGAAAAGGGCCATATGCACCAGGAACCGCTTGCTTTGATGATCAAGGATGCCCTCGAAACATCAAAGCGCGAGCACCGCCACGCGATGTTCAGGCAGGTTGGTGATGTATCGCTGTATACAGCCGGTTTTTTCCAGGACAGCCTGCAAAACAAGATGGTGGATGTGGATTATTATATCGATATGGGGGGCGCAGCCTATAAACATGCTGCCGCCAGCGCAAGTGCCATCATGCTGAGGGCCGTATTCCAGGAGTTGTCCGAGCGCTTTGCAAAATTTGTTGATGTGCTTGCCGAGGTTAGCGACAAGACCGGGGCCCGGACCGAAAAAGATCTTCTTCGCATTTACGAACTCTGGCTCAAAACACGCAGCAAGCGTGCCGAAAAGGCGCTGAAAGCCGCCGGAATCCTGCCAAACAAGAACGTGAAAAAAACCCCGCAATAGCCGCTATTGCGGGGACTATTCTATATGGACGGCGGTCATCTTGTCACCGGGCTGGATCTTGCGGACCGCATCCAGACCGTCAATGACTTGTCCAAAAACGGTATATGACCGGTCAAGATGCGGCTGGGTGCCGAGTGCGATATAAAATTGCGAGTCAGCCGAGTCGGGATCGGCTGCGCGAGCCATGGCAACCGTGCCTTCAATATGGCGGCGGTCGTTGAATTCGGCCTTGAGCCGCTGGCCACTGCCACCGGTGCCGTTACCAAGCGGGTCTCCGCCCTGGATTACAAATCCGGGAACCACGCGGTGAAAGGCCAGTCCGTTGTAGAATTTCTGGTTGATAAGCTCGATCATGCGTTTGACCGTATTGGGGGCATCTTTTGGATAGAATTTGAATTTTATAAAACCCTTGGTTGTATTCATTACAACCGTTGCTTTGGACAGTCCGTTGGCGTCAACGGTCAGATCAGGAGCTTGGTTTGTTTCTGGTGTTGTCATCTGGATATCGCCTTGCGCTACCGGGGCTGGCGCTGTCGACTGCTGGGCCTGGGGTTGCGCTGTTTGTTGTGTTTGCTCTGTTTGAGCTTGTTTTTGCCGCTGCTTATACAAATATACGGCGCTTGCCGCTAATCCAGCCGCAATTACCATGATTACCGTTATCAAAGCCGTACGTGACCTCATGCCTCTTCCTCCTTGGCTGTTCCTATATCGTGATAATACCCGTAGCCCGGCATTGAACAAGAGCTTTTTATATGCTATCCATTCGGCACTTGTTAACCTTGCTCGATACTTTACAGATATCGGGCTTTTGAGCCGGTTTTCCGGCTCATCAACCGGAAGGAGAAAAAATGCAGAATCCATCACCCGGGTTGCTCCCGGGCTATGAAACCACTTTTATTACCAAACCAGAGCTTTCGGACGACGGGCTCAAGGCAGTCAATGACCGCATCATTTCAATTGTGCAGTCGTTCGGCGGCGATATCGTTCTGGCGGAGGACTGGGGAAAACGCAAACTGGCCTACAGGATCAGCAAGGAAACCCGTGGACATTACACATACGTTGTTTATACCGGCAAGCCGGGCGTTGTGACGGAGATCGAGCGCAATCTGAGGATTCATGAACATGTAATCAGGTTTCTTACGGTCAATCTCGATGTCGAATTCGAGGCGGAGGAGTTCAAAAAACGCCGTGCGGACATCCGCGCAGCCGCCAAGCGCCGTGAGGCCGAGCGTGAGGCGAGGCGCGAGGAGCGTGAGCGCGAAAGGGACAGGGAGCGCAGCGAGAGGGGCGATCGCGGTGACAGGCACGAAAAACGCGGGCGCCGTCCGCAGCAGTCCGAGCAGGAGCCTGCTGCTGTTTCAACAGCAACAGTAGCTGTGGCAGTAGAAGCAGAGAAAACCGGGCCACAGGGCGAGTAAGAAAGGAACAGACAAATGGGTTACGAAGACAGGAATGATTCCAGGTATTCAAATGATGGTGCCGAGCGCGAGGGGCGCGAGGGCGATGGCAAAGACCGGAAAATGAGCGGTTTTCATCGCAAAAAAGTGTGTAAATTCTGTGCTGATCCGGATCTGATTCCTGATTACAAGGATGTCCGGGTTGTGCAGTCATTCATGAGCGAGCACGGAAAGATTGTTCCACGGCGCATCTCTGGCAATTGTTCTTATCATCAGAGACAGCTTACCACGGCAGTCAAACGCGCGCGCAATCTGGCGCTTGTCGGATATGTGACAAGCGGACACTGATTGAGGGAAACCATGGCCTGTGCGCTGCCGTTTTTTCTGAGCGGCGTGCTTTTTATTACCGGCATTTTTGCGGTGTTCGCGCCGGTGCCGCTGCTCCTTTTGAGCGGGCATAAGGACCGCAAGCGGCTCTGGCTGGCTGTTGTTATCAATTCGGCGGTTGTCCTGATTGCCGGCGGACGCACGAGTCTGGTTTTTTTCGGCATTTTTGTCCTTACCATGGCCATTTCGCTTCCCGTGTTTTTACGCCGGTGTCGCAGCGTCGAGCGGGCTGCCGCCTGTACCCTGCTGGCAATGGCCGCAGGCTGGTTGCTGATGGCTGTGTCATACGCGGTTGTATACAAAGCCAATCCTGTAACCGGCGCGCGCGAGCAGGTAGCCAGGCTTGTGGATTATCTGTCACAGTCGGTTTCAAGCGAGATGAGAAGCCAGATATCTTCCGGCGCGGATCTGGAAGAATGGAAAAAAAGCCTTATAACGGAAGTTCCTTCCGCTATCGCGGTTTTTTCGCTGGTACTGGTCTGGACGAGTATTGTCATAATGATCAGGCTCGATATCGGTCGCATCCGGGAACGTTTCAAAATATCGGATGAATACCTCAGGCGCTGGAAGGCTCCCGAATACCTTGTCTGGCCGACCATTGCCTCCGGGGTGCTTCTTCTTTTCAAGGCCGGTGCCGCAACTGATGTGGCAACGAACATCTTCAAGTTCCTGATGGCTGTATACGCCATCCAGGGGGTGAGTGTTCTCAGTCATGCTTTCGAGGTCTGGAATATCCGCGGGCTGTTGAGATCCATCGGGTATCTGCTCGCGGTGTTTATAATGATGCCTCTTTTGCTCGGGCTTGGTTTTTTCGATCTGTGGTTTGACTTCCGGGGTAAGATAAGGCAAACGTAGTCCGCTAGGGCTATAATTGTATTGATTGGAGAATGACTATGCTGGTCATATTACGAGAAAATGTTGATAACCTTGGACATATCGGTGATGTGGTTAACGTATCGCCGGGATATGCCCGCAATTTTTTGCTTCCGCGAAAGCTTGTGGAGCTGGCGGATGCCGGCAGCATGGCTCAGATCGAGCATCTGAAGACACAGCTTGCCAAGAAGCGGCAGGCGCATAAAAGTGCGGCAGAGGACGCGGCCAAAAAGCTTTCAGATTTCTCGTGCACCATTCAGCGCAAGGTTGGCGAGAACGACAAGCTTTATGGCTCTGTCAGTGTCGGCGATATTGTCGATGTGCTCAAAAAGGCCGGCTTTCAGGTTCAGAAAAAAGATGTTCATGTGCCGTCTCCGATCAAAGCTCTTGGTGTGCATCCCGTGACGGTAAGACTGCAGCCCGAGGTTGAGGCAACGGTCAAGGTCTGGGTTGTTAAAGAAGAGTAATCATATGCTTGGGGGGGATTTAAGGGAAGAAAGACTGTCGCAGCGCGGAGGGTCCGCGGGCGTGCCGGTTTCCGGTGGCAGGGTGCCTCCGCATAATCTCGAGGCTGAGCGCTCGGTGTTGGGCGCCGTTCTGGTGCAGAACGAGGCGATACATAAAGTAGCCGATGTCGGGCTTGAACACCGGGATTTTTACAAGGATTCACATAAAAAGATTTTTGAAACGCTTCATGCCCTGTCCGAGCGCGGCGAGCCCGTTGATCTGGTTACGCTTACGTCGGCGCTTCGCGACAAGGGTTGGTTTGAGTCCGTGGGCGGCACGGCGGCGCTTACCGGCCTGTTCGAAGACACGTTTGCCGTGGGCAACGTGGTATATTATGCAAAAATCGTCCGCGAAAAAGCACTGCTCAGGCGGATGATTGATACGGCGGTAGAGATCGCCGGTGACGCGTTCGAAGGCATTGAAAACGTAGAAGAGTATCTTGATGAATGCGAACGCAAGGTGTTTTCTGTTTCCGACGTCAAGCTTACCCGGTCTTTTTCGAGCATGCAGGAGATTCTGGTCGACAACATGCATTCGATCGAAGCGCTTGCCGACCGCAATGAAACCGTGACGGGGCTTGCCACCGGATTCAATGATTTTGACCGGCTTACCAGCGGACTTCATCCGGGCCAGCTTGCGATTATAGCCGGACGCCCCGCCATGGGCAAAACCAGCCTTGTCCTTTCGATCGCGCAGTATGCGGCTATTGCAAAGGACGCGGTTATTGCGCTGTTCTCACTAGAAATGTCAAAAGAGGAGCTTGGTTTCAGGTTTTTATCCGGTGTTTCCAGGATTGAGGCCAAGCGTCTCAAGGTCGGGCGTGTAAAAGACCGCGAGGACTGGACGCGTTTGACCGAGGCCGCCGGCAAGCTTTCAAAGGCAAGGATTTTCATCGACGATTCGGGCGATTTGACCGTTATGGACATGCGCGCAAGGTGCAGGCGGCTTTATTTGATCCACAAGCGCATTGATCTCATTGTTGTCGATTATCTTCAGTTGATGAAAGGGTCCAAGGCGGCATCACGCGGGGACAGTTCGCGCGAACGCGAAATTTCTGAGATCAGCCGCAATCTCAAGGCGCTTGCCAAGGAACTCAAGGTCCCGATCATCGCGCTGTCGCAACTCAATCGCGGCCTGGAGAGCCGGCAGGACAAGCGCCCCATGCTCTCTGACCTGCGCGAGTCCGGCGCTATCGAGCAGGACGCCGACATCGTGTGTTTTGTCTATCGTGACGAGGTTTACAATCCGGATTCCGAGGACCGGGGTCTTGCCGAGCTGATTGTTTCCAAACACCGGGCGGGCGAGACCGGCATGATCCCGCTCAAATGGCTTTCGCAGTACACGCTTTTTGCAAATTTCGGTGGTTTCGATGGCGGAGCCGGCGCCGGAACGCCGGTCATCCGCAAGCCCGGCGGTCGCCATCCGGGGCCGGACGGCCCTCCGCCGGACGATTTCTAGCCCGTTTTTTTAGGATTTCAGGAGCCGCTTTTCGGCTGAACGGCGAGATTCACATTTTTGAACCCCGCGTCCTGGCAGGCGGCCACCACCCGTTTCATGAGTCCGAACGGGAGCGTGTGATGCGCTACAATGTTCACATAAGCGCCTTTTTTTGCATGTCTGGTAAGCGCGGTTTTGATCTTTTCGGCGGTGGCATCCCAGGATTCGGGCTTGCCAAGATCTGAAATGCGTTTTAGGCCCAGAAATACTCCTTGGCTGGAAACCTGCACGGTAGCGGCTCTGACCGGTGTGTCCGTCGATTTGGCTTTTGGAAGCTGGATGCTGTGCCCCACTTCGATCCATTGCGCAACGGTGGAGGAATTGGCGAGCAGGAAGATCACCATGATCGCAAACATGTCGACCATGGAGGTGAGTGAAAGCGATACCATCCGTATGCGCCGCTCATCGTGCTTGATGCGGTTTTTGCGGGATTCATTATAATCGCTTATTTTGAGGCGTGCTTTGGTAAGAGGCATTTTGCTCCGGCGCGGTCAGTTAGTGCTTAGCGAGACCGCCGTTCCTCCTCCTATCTTTGCGGCATCAATGGCCTCGACCACCGACCCGTATGTTGCATCATCTCCGCCCGATACCGAAACGACCGGAAGCGGCGCGACCCGGGCGAGTTTCTTGAAAATGCCGATCAGATTTGCGGTGTTATAGCGGTCCTTTTGCTTCGGAAGCGATCCGGGAAGGCCCGGGGTTTTTGAATACATCGCGGGCCAGGTGAGCTGGTAGCCGCCCCGGGTGACGTGAACGACGATTTTGTTCTGGTCGGGCACGGTGTTCGTGCTTTTGCCTTTGGAATCCACCGAAGCGGTGAGCGCTGATACCTGCAGCCAAACGGCGGTGATCAGTAAAAACAGGACAAGCGTACTCAATAGATCGATGAATGGAACGAGATTGAGTTCCACGTCAATCTTGTTTGCTCCTTGTCCTCCCGAAACGCTTGCCATGGGTTATTGTTTCTCCGGTATTCCAAATCTTTCGCGGTTTGCGAGTATGAAGTTGAAGGTTTTGATGCTCGTCTCATTGATGTCATCGATAAGCGTTTGTGCGCGGTTTTGCAGGATGGAATAGAGGAACACGGCAGGTACCGCGACAATCAGGCCGAAGGCCGTGCAGTTCATGGCCTCGGAGATGCCCTTGGTGAGTTCGGCGGCTTTTGTTGCGGCATCGGCGTTGGCAACAGCGCCAAAGCTCCGGATAAGACCCGTTATTGTTCCAAGCAATCCCACCAATGTTGCAACGTTTCCGATGACGGCGAGGAAACCGATCCGTTTTTCGATCCGGGGCACCTCTGTCATGGCGCCTTCGTCGAGTGCGGCCTGGATGTCGGCTTCAGTGCCCTTGTTCATCAGGCGGATGAGGCAGGCTTTGATGACCTTTGAGATGGGAGCGGGATTCTGGTCACAAAGAAGGATCATTGCGTCAAAGTCCCCCTTCAGAAGATGTCCGGTGAGATTCTTGAAGAAAAAGTCCTTGTTCAGATTGATTTTAAAATAAAGCATATGGAATTTTTCAACCGTTATGGCAACCATCATGATGCCTAGCAGCAAAATCGGATACATCATTGCGCCGCCTTCGCGGAATGAATGAATGAGCCACATATAGACTACCCCTCCCATGGATACGTTAATGGCTTATTTTACCTTCGTGATGGCTTTGCTGTAAAGCTTGGCATGGAGGTTTCCGATAATATTGGCATGAAGATGCTAATATCCGTCTTGTGTGTGGGGTTTGTGAGCTGCGTAACCGTGTTTCCCGTGCTTGCGGCGGAGAAGGCCGGAAATCTGCCGCTGGTGTTTGATCCGGTGTCCAAGAAATATTTCATCGGTGGCACGTCCAAGTTCATGCTCAAACAGAGCGAGGCCAGCGCGCTTGTCGAGAGGATCGAAGTCAGCATCGACAACGCGGAGTACAAGTCCTATGCGGGCGCAATCGAGTTCAAGGAGGAAGGAAAGCATTCACTCAAATTCCGGGCCGTGAACTCGGTCAACCACTGGTCGCCGGTGCAGTTTGTCGAGGTTTTTGCGGACCTTACCGCGCCGACAACCGAAGCAAAATTCCAGGATGACAAATCATACAGGGATGGTGCAGCGACCTTCATCAGCCTGGGTTCCGCCATCACGCTTGTGGCGCAGGACAATTTGTCCGGCATCTCCAGCATCGAGTATTCGTGGGACGGCACCTCGTTCAGTCCATACACCAAGCCGGTGGCGGTGGACAAAGCCGGACAGCAGGCATTTCATTTCAGATCCGCCGACCGGGTCGGAAACATTGAGGCTTCCAAACGTATTGATTTCGTGGCGGATGGCACCGCTCCGGCGTCGGAGCTGAGGCTCAACCGGCAGTCCGCAGCAGGTCCCGGCGTGAGTCCCACGACAATAAACGGGAAGAATTTCCTCAGTGATTCGGTGGCATTCAGTGTCGCGGCCCAGGACGATTATTCGAAAGTCAGGCAGACATGGGTGGTAATAGACGGCAAGCAGCAGCTTTACATAAGGCCTGTTTATTTTTTGCAGGAAGGGCCGCATACATTCGGTTACTATTCGGTTGATAATACCGGCAACAAGGAGCCGCTCAAGTCGATTTCAATACATACGGTGTCAAGCACGCCGAGAACCGCGGCGCGTACCGCAAGCAGGGTTGTAAACATGGGCGGGATCAATTATGCGCGGAGTGATTTCCAGCTTCTCATAGACTCACAGCCCAATGTGGCCGGCATCGAGAAGGTCGAGTACAAGGTTGACCAGGAGGCCGATTACAAGCCGTATATCGAAGCGGTAAGGTTTTCGGCCCCCGGGCTTCATACCGTGAGTTATCGTTCGATTGACCGGGTCGGCAATGCCGAACCGGCAAAAAGTTACAATGTGTTCATCACCGATACGGCGCCTGAGACGGCTCTTTCGACCGCGCAGCCGCTCATTGTAAGGGATGGCGTTACGTATTCACCGTCTCCCAATGTCGTGACCCTGAATGTCGGGAAGACGCCGGTAGGCGTCAAAAACATCCTTGTCAGCGTCAATGACGGCGCATTCCAGCCGTATACGGCGCCGATCACGCTGAACTCAAATCAGAAGGTGATGAAGATCGCCTACAAGAGTGTCGACCGGCTCGACAACGAGGAACATCCCAGGGTTGCAACGTTCAATATGATCGGATCGAGCCCGGTGGTCGACCTGTTCGTTTCAAGCGGCCAGAGCCGTGAGGAGACGGTGCGCACCAACTATCTTGAGAACGACGGGCCCAACCGCGGCGTTGCGGGTGCTGCAGGGAAATAACCCCGGCTATTTTCCTTTCGAGCTTGATTCGAAAAGAAACGGATAGTCCACATTGACGAGCGTCCCGCCTTCGGGAGCCGGGAAGTTCCAGGATCTCACTTCCGCGAGTATGCACTGGCCGACCGATGCGTTTTTCATCGTGTCTTCCGTGATCGCGCCGGTGAGCACTTCGCCGCGCTTGCCGATGATGAAATGCACCGCGATTTTTCCGGCAAGCCGCGGATTGAAGTTGAGCTGGCGTTCGTAGCAAAGCCGTATTCTGTCGAGACGCCGGCGTATGACGGATTCGATGACGTCCCGGTCGAGTCCACCGCCTTTTGTGACAAGGACGTAACCGCCGCCATGTCCCGTGC
>MEQJ01000144.1:16369-38023 GCA_001770165.1 Bdellovibrionales bacterium RIFOXYD1_FULL_53_11
GTCCGACGGCGCGGCCGATTCCCACGGTGTGTCCGCCGCCGCCCTTGCCGGTGCCGACGGTTGAAAAACCCCCGGTGCCCTTCTGGTCTATTTTTGCCACGACCTCGGTGCTCTCGTTTTGCGAAGGCGAGGCGCCGCCAAGCGAAGCGAGCCCCGAAACCACGGAGCCGAGATTGGCCTCCCTGATGCTTGCAACCATGGCCTTGCCTTTTGAAGCCTTGAGTTCGGCTTTTCCGGATTCGCCCTTCTGGGCGCCGCCATCGGGTGTTTTTATCTGGCCGATCGCCGCCTTTGTCGCCTCCTGTCCCGATCCGGTGCCCGGCACGAGACGGGGCGCAAGGCTTACAAGGCGTTCGGGCGGTTTTTCGGGCTCAGGGTCGTTTACCGCGCTCAAAACAAAAACAACCGCTGATATTCCAAGCAGGGCGAGCAGGGCGTAAAAAGCCTGCTGTTTGTTCATGAGTGCGGCTTTTGGAAGGGTTGTCTTTTTGCTGATCCAGTCAAAATATAAGCTGACATGATCGATTACAAAATCAGCTTTGTCGTTTTTTGAAATCCTTGTTTTATACAGCCCCTGCGGTTCACGTGTTACGCGCGGGGTGTCTTTCGCGGTTTTGAGCGAAAAGATCTCCTTGCCGATCCTGAGGTGTCCGTCAATATGGTCGTTGAACCTGAGGTCCGCGCCGTCATGCCCGATTTCTGCAATGGTGATGCCTTTGCCGGCGCCCTTCACATCCAGAATGAAAGTGTTCTTTTCGTCGCGCCCCACGGTTACCCGGTCACCGTTTTTGCAGATAGCCGTGTCGTAGAGGATGTCCCCCCAGTAGACGGTCACTTTCAGGTCAGAATTTTTCGACGCCTCTTGCGATTTCATTGTCAAAATTTTCGGGGATGCCCACGATCTGCTCCGCCCGCAGCCCCTTCCTCTGATAGATATAGCTTAAATCCGGTTTCTTGATTTGTCCCCTCAATGTTTGTCCCGAAAAGCGGTGCAGCTCGGTTTTTTTGTAAATCTTATTTACCGGCGGTTTTTTGTCCGGTTTTTCGGCGGCAGATGCGGATGCTGCCAGAAGAAATGCAAGGATGAAGCATATTCTAGTCATTTGTGAACTCCTTCGCCGCTTTGCGCACATTTTCGGGTGCGTCATCCAGAAGACCTGCTCTGAGCGATTGTTCTACCGCTTCAACCGCGTTCTTGAGCCGTTTTGCCCTGAGATTCCACCAGGCAAGATTGAGCCAAGCGGCTTTCGAACCCGAGCCCGAAGCTTTTTCAAAAAGCGGGATGGTTGCCTGGGGTTTTGACTCCTTCATTTCTTCAAGACAAGCCAGGGCGTTCATAATCCGCCCCTCCGATGGAAATCTGGCCAGGGCATCAATAAACGTGAGCTTGGCGAGCCCGTGTTTTTTCCTGCCATTGCGGATGCTTCCGAGGTCATACCAGCTTAAGCCCGATTCGGTTCCTTCGATATGCGAACGCAGCAGTTTTTTCTCGGAAATCCCTTCCGAAGGCGGATCAAACGCCGGCCAGCGTTTTGAAAAATATCCTTCCAGCGTTTGCGCGCGAACGGCGGTGTTTTTATCCGACATCCAGCCCCAGTGGTTCTGGACCAGGGCGGCTTCGGGACCGTAACTCACGTTTTCTGACGATCTTGAAATGCAGATATCAGCGCTTTCGCGTGTTTTCTTCTCGATCGGAAGGGCGATGATTCTGAGTTCATTTCTGAGATTGTCGCGTTCTTCGGCGGTAAGGTCGCTGATGGTGTCGGCGGCCGACAGGATTGCGTGCGAGTAGGCGTTGTATAGCTGTGGGATGATGCAATAGGCCTCGATGGCGGCCACTGCCGCCACGTTCCTGCCTGCTGCAACTTCCAGGATTTCTTTTGTAACCGATTCAAGCGCAAGTCCGCCCTTTTTAATTCTTTGGGCGATGTCGTCTCCTGCGGGCATTGGTTGTTTCATGTACGCAGCCCTGGCCGCCTGGATTTTCAGCCAGCCCGGCAGCACTGGCTGCGGCGTTGTTTTCGGCTGTGCATTCCAAGGGGCCAGTGCGGCGCGGATGACAGAGATGTTTGATTTTGCCTGTTCAACGGCCTGTAATGGCGCATTTCCCGGATTTTTGACAAATCTTTCCAGAAGCGGCAGGGCCTTTTCATAGTCTCCGGCCTGCTGGTAGAGAGAGGCGCGGGAGGCGGCAATGTCTCCAAGACCCTCAAAAGAGGGGTGGTGCGCCTCAAGCTCTTCGGCCGTTTCGATTGCGCGCAATTTCTGTCCGGATTTTTGAAGCCGCACGAAGGCATTGTAAAGCGCCTTGTTTTTCAGAAGCCCCATCGTGGCGTCATGGGCGATTTTGAGATAGATTCCGGCCGATTTTTTGTCGTCTTTTGTGTTTTCCGCGACAAGAAACAAGGATTCCTCGTTGACGGTGACCAGATCCTTCTTAAGGGCCGCGAAGACAGGCTGTTTGCGTCCGAGAAGGTCCGATGACCAGGAATACAGTTTTTCCCAGTCTTTTGCCTCATAAAGGGCCACTTTGATGTTTTTATATGCTTTCTTTCCGGTGTCATCGGTTGGGTCGGCATCCAAAAGCGTCTCGCTTGCGGCGATTCCTTCGCTGATTTTTTTCTGTTTCAGCAAGGTTACGGACCTCAAGAGTCCGATCGGGCGGGCATGTTTGTTTTTGGGATATTTTTCCAGGTATTCGTATGCTGAATCGACAAGCCGGTCATTGCCGGACGGGGCTTCGGCCTTCTGGTTCCCTTCGTTGAGCGTGTAAACGAGGTTTCTCAGCGCCTCCTCGCGACGCGGCTCCTTGAGGTCGCCGCCGAAGGTGTCCCAGTATGCTGCAAAAGCTCCGGCGGCCTCCGGATATTTTGCTCTTTGCGCGAGAAAAAGCGCATGTGCATAAAGCGGCTCGGCCGAAGACGCCCATTTTCCAAAGCCGGCAAGGTAAAGCCCGTCAAGTTCGTAAACCTGGTTTGCCGCTATTCGGGCATCTTCCGGGTCCGAGGTCTTGTTGGCTTCGAACTGGAGTATCTGAACGGCCTGTCTCACGGCTTTTTCTGCTTCAAAAGCGGCTGTATGTTCCGCCTGTTGTCCGCTTATTGCGCGGAGATAGCCCTGGATCATGTTTTTTGTTTCCTTGATCACGCGGTTCCATTGCCTGAGTGAATATGCCCCCACGATGATGCCCGCCTGGTGACTCAAATTTTCCGGGGATGAAGGGTCCAGCTGTATCAGTTCGGAGTAAAGCCGCATGGATTTTTCAAACAGGCCGATCTTGTCCAGCTCACGGGCAAGAAGAATCAGCCATTGGCGTGAGTCCGGGAATTTGGAAAAATACTCAACCGCTTTTGCGGTATCTCCGACTTCGGCATAGAGGGAGATGAGCGCCGTTTGGGATTCCTTGAAAAGAGAAAGCGACTGCCCGCCTTGTTTCATCGCCCAGAGCGCCGCCTGTTCGAAGGCAAGGATGGCGCGGGCAAAGCCCTTGCGGTTGTAGGCGCACCAGCCGATTTTATAGAGCGCATAACCGAGTACGGGTGAATTGGGGAATGCAAGCACCGCACGGTAGAGCCGTTCGGCTTCGGCGAAGTTGTTGAGGTCAAACCGCAGGTCGGCCAGTATCCTGTATGCATCCGGTGCATGCGTGTGGGACGGGTAGGCGGAGGTATACCGTTCAAGCCACGCCGCCCCTTCGCGGTCCATTCCGGTTTCAAGGCTGGCAAATCCGAGGAAAAAAAGCAGGTCGGGATATTTTGCAAACCTGCTGCCTTCGAGCGAAAGTTTTTTTGCGGTCAGGATGGATTTCCGAGCGAGTTTTTCGGGACGCAGGTCCTGGCCGGCATCATCCGCTATGCGGATCGCCCGGGCAAGTTCCCACAGGAGTTCGCTCTGCCTGAACTCAAGGCTTGATTTCACGTCCAGCGGTTTTCCGATTATTTCGTCGATTTTGCGGACGGCGAGGTCAAGCAGTCCGACAAGGCGCTGGTCGTGCTCACGATGCGCTTCCTGACTGGTTTTTCCGGAGGCAACGGCGGCGCTGATGCTTGTGCGGAGCTTTTCCCGGTCTTCAAGATAAGTTTCGGCGGCGATCAATTTGGCTTTTACTGAAAGATTTTCGATATCCCGTTTGCGGTTTTTGATGTGTTCAAGCATGGCGGATTCAACGGCCCTGTCGGCCTCAACGGCAAGCTGGTCAAGCCGTGCGGCCAGGGTGGTATAAGCCGGAAATAGAGCGGCGTCCTCTTTGCGCATGAGCGAGGATTCCCGTCTCAGGCCTGCGGCATATCTGACGGCGGTTTGCAGCCCGAGGTCGCGCGCGATATCTGTCCTGATGAATCCTGGAAGATTTGCGAGATCAGGTTTTGTGTCATTTTGATTGAAAATGCCGAGATATGACTTGAATCCTGCTTCAGCTTTTTCAAGAAGGTTCCTTGCCTCGCCGGTGCGTCCGGCGTCAGTCAGGACAAGTGCTCTTATTATCCGTGCTTCCAGCGATTCAAAGTCGGTTCCGGAGGTGGCCAGCTCTTCGCCGAGCTTTTGCGCCTCATCGTGCCTGTTCATGGCAAGAAGTGTCCATATTTTTTCCAGCGCGGCTCTGGAGCCAAACTCCGAATCCTTCGGGATGCGCGAGTAGATTTCGAGCGCATTCTGATAGTCGCGGCCTGTATAGGCAAGCCGCGCAAGCGCCATGAGCGATAGCTCGCCGAGCCGTTTGGATTGTGTAAGCACCTCGTCGTCCAGCATCACCCGCAGGCTTACGCCGAGACTGGCTGAAACCTCGGTGCTCACTTCCTTCCAGAACTCGGTCGACTGGGCCATTACCGCGGTGTCAAAGATCCGTGTAAACTCGGCATGTGCTTTTTGATAATCATGTTCAAGCACCGCAATCACCCCCAGGAGGTATTTTGCGTGGCCATAAAACCGTGAGTTCACGTTGATCGCGGCGAGAAGCGAAGCTGCCTGCTTGTAATCCCTTTGTTCGTATTCGGTGCGCCCTCTTATGTAATAGAGCTCATCCCGGAGGTGTGCGGGGCTGGTGCCGGGATCGATTTTGGAAACACCGGCGGGCAGGATGGAGTGCGGGACCTTTTTCTGGAAAAGGGCCGCGATTTCGACCTGCCATTCCTTGCCGTGGGTGATGTTTTTCCAGTCTTCGCCGGAGAGTTTTCTGAGATGCAGGAGTGCGGAGTTGAAATACCCCTTTTGAAAAAGGGCGAGCGCGGACTGGAATCTTGCGTTCTGGTTTTTCGGGTCCTTTTCGAGGATTTCATGCCCCGCCTGCACGACGTCGTTCCATTGTTTGCCGGTGGAGAGGATGTCAAGATCCCGCTGTGTCGAGGCGGCGCGGATATCCGGCGCCGAAAGGATGATTGCGGCAAAAAATGAGATCAATGCGGTTTTTGGGATCATTTTCCGCCGGATTTTTCTTTCAGGCATTCGCAGACGTATTCGCAGATGATCCGCTTGTGCGCTGGATTGACGCGCGTGAATTCAATCCCGAATCCGGGCTCTTCGGTGCTTATCCCGTGGCGGATCACCACGCCGGTCATTTCAAGCGCCTTTGGAAACGCTTTTGAAGTCAATTTCAGTTTCAGGTCCGTTCCGAGCTGCGGCGGGCTGCCGGATTTTACATAAATCCCGCCTTCGCCGATGTTCAGGATCTTGAACTCGCCGATTCCCTGCACTTCGGCCACGGCATTGACCTTGACGCGTTCAAAACGCCTTATTTTCGGAAACTGCTGGCAGACCGGCGGCTCTTTTTTAAGTTCTTTTTTAAGTTCTTTTTTTGGCTCTGTTTTAGGCTCTGTTTTTTTATCCCCGTCCGGCACGTCAACATCGGGATATGGCGGCATCGACCTTGAAAACTCGTCCAACTGGTAGAGACGAACCCAGCGCGAATTTCCGAGCGTGCTTGACCAGGCAAAATCCGCAAACTGGATGCGGTTCTGTTTGAGCATCAGGGACAACACATCCGTCTTGAACGGCCCGAGTGTTTCCGTGCCTATGCAGATATACCAGTCCTTGGCCGACATAGGCATAAGTGTAGCCCGAGAAAGACAAAATGTTAACAAGATCCCAATACAGATCCTCACCTAACTGAGTTTTTATATAGAAAATAACTCAGTTAGGTGATATTATTTCAGCATATGTACAGGTATTTGAATAGATTGATTATTTCCGACGCATTTAAAGATCGAAAAATTGCATTTATAACCGGACCGCGGCAGTGCGGGAAAACCACGATGGCAAAAGATATTCTTGAAGTTGGACGCCAGTCGGAGAATTATTTCAATTGGGATGACCAGGATTTTCAGTTGATGTGGCTTAGGAATCCGAATGATATTATCAACCGTTTAAAACCAGGGCAGGATGACAGCAGTTGGCTGGTGCTTGATGAACTTCACAAGTTCAAAAACTGGAAGAATACACTCAAGGGGCTGTTTGATCTCTATCAGGACAAAGCCAGAATGATGGTTACAGGCAGTGCGAGACTGGAGACATACCGGAAAACAGGCGACAGTCTCGCAGGACGCTATCGTTTGTACCGGCTGCATCCTTTTTCATTCAACGAAAAACCGGAAATCCCGGCTCCACCCGATGGAAAAAAATGGTTTGAACGGACAATGGACAAAACATTTGATCTGGATTCACTTCTCACACTTGGAGGATTTCCCGAGCCGTTGCTTGGAGGATCGAAAGAAAAAGCTGACAGGTGGTGGCGGCTTTACAAGGATCAGATCGTCAGAGACGATCTCAGGGATATAAAATCATTCAGAGAGATAAATATGATTTCCGCTGCTGCAAATCTTCTAGCTGAAAAAGCGGGCGGTACGCTTTCCGTACAATCCATACAAGAGGATCTCAAGGTTTCTTTTGCGACTGCAAATGACTGGATTGAGGCATTATGTGCTGTATATTTCGGTTTTGTTATCCGGCCATATGCAAAAAGCATCAAAGGCGCTTTGCATAAAGAACCAAAATTCTATCTCTATAATTATGCTGCGGTAAAAAACAATGGTGCACGACTTGAAAACCTTTTTGCATGTCATTTACTCAAGGCCTGCAATATATGGACGGATGCTGCATTTGGTGAGTTTGAATTGAAGTACATCAAAGACAAATACAAGCGCGAAGTGGATTTTGTTGTGTTGAAAAACTCAAAGCCATGGCTTTTGCTTGAAGTCAAATCTTCTCCACATCAGCCAACGGATGCACTCCTTTTTTATTCACAGTTGATGAAACCTCGATTCACTGTCCAGGTCGGACAAATTATGGGCCAGGAACGAACATTTCATGCTGAGAATAATGAGATTGAACTTTTGAGCGCGGAAGCATTTTTAAGTCAACTGTAAGAAATCAGTAAAGTAGGGACTGAAAAAACAATAATCGTTATGCGCCCGGCTAGCCCTGATACGTATGCACGCTCGATCGGGCCGCCGGCAGGTAATTTACGCCAAACCAGCAAAGCAAAAGCACTATGAACGACACCGCCAGAAACACATAAGCTCCGCGCGTTCGGCCGTGCGATCTGAAGTGCAGATGAAAAAATACAAGATATGAAAAAAACGTGAGCAGCGCCCAGGTCTCCTTGGGGTCCCATGTCCAGTAATGGCCCCAGGCGGTCTTTGCCCATAGTCCACCGAACAAAAGACCCGCGGTAAGAAAAATAAAACCAAGCTCGGCAAGTTTGTGCGCGGCCATGAAACCGCCCTCGCCCGGATCAAGTGCGGCAAATTTGCGCGTTTTGAGGAGCGAGTGGAACGCCGCGAGCGACGAGGCGCCAAGCAGGGCGTAGCCAATCATGTACACAACCACATGCGGAATGAACCACGGGCTTTGCAGTGCGGGCATGAGGGTCCTGTCGTGCGTCTCGGGCATCAGATAATTTATAAAAAGAAACAGCGCAGCCGTCAGCACGGTGTAAAAATTAAGCCAGTGAAATCGCCACCGCATGCCGACGGCAAGACCGCAAAAAGGGATAAGCGCGGAGTACCAAAGGCGCGTCTCGCCGAGTGTGCGCATCGGCGGGCGCTCAAGCTGTACCCACATATATCCAATGAATGCGGCAAGCATGAGTGTTCCTGACGCGAGCAGGATGTTTGCAATGAGCGGACTTTTTCTGGTTTTGTGCAGGAGATTGACCGCAAGAAGCACCAGGCCTGCCGCCCAGGCGCCGATGACGGGCCAGAAAACGATTTCAAAAACATGCCACACGTTTGCGCTCATCATGCCGCCCCCTTTTTTATGGAGGCACGGCTACCAAAGACAAACATGTGCAGCATCCCGGCAAGCAGTATGAAGATACCGGTATAAACAACCGGCAGCCATGGGTCGCGTACGGCATCAAGCACGCTCACATCGGAGTGCTTGCCCATGGAAGAATCGTATGACGACTGGTAAAGATCCCATCCCTCGGCGGCAAGCGGCTTGTTGACTTCTATATATGATTTTGTTTTGGGGCCATTTGCGATCCGGTATTCGATGACCGACCTGAAAAGCTTTGGCTGCGAGCGCGATACGGCAAGCATGTAGCGTCCGGCAACAACCCCCTTTGGCATTGCGCCAGGACCGGACTGGGCCACCCAGCCCTCGGCGGCAAGTTTTGTTTCGCCGGAAATATCCTTGCCGTGAACTTTTATATAGGCCGCTTGCCCCCCCTTGCCGGATGGGTCGCTGATGTAGTCCTTGTTGCTTTTGCTGGCTGACGGATAAACAGTCTCGACGGCAATCTTCCATTGCATGAGGCTGATTGTCTTTCCGGCTTGCAGTTCGGTTGAAAAATCGCCGGGATGTACGAATACGCCCGAGTAATGATCAAAAAGCATTAGTTTTGCAGGATATTCGTGAAGCTCGAAATCAAGAAGCGTGATTTCAAAGGGGACATCAGGCTGGGCGATTGCAACGCCTTTTTTGAGCTCGATTTTTTGTCTCTGAATGTCGCCCGCGCCGAAGGTCATGCCTGCCACAATGATCCACAGGCCGGCATGATTGAGAAGATAGCCGGCTTTTTTTAACGATTTCGGAAACGGGCGTTTTAGAGCGGCAAGTCCGAGCGTGAGAAGAAAAAATACAACCGAAACGGCGAAAATGCCCGTTGAGGTGATCCGGTAATACCAGGGAGCCGACGGATCGCCGGTTTGCGGAAGGATGCCCGAAAAAACACCAAGAGCACCCAGAAAAATGGTGGCCGTTACAGCCATGGGCACGCCCGAAAGAAATTTGCCCGGTGCCCGGAGCCCGGGCACGAATCTGATTAAGACGAGTGCCGCAACAAGTGCGCATGCAAGAAATAAATTATATGGCCAAACATTCATCTATGTCACCGGTCCCGGCCGCCCTGGGTTCAATCGATGCAGAATCCCCGTATTTTTTTGAATATCAATCCCTCCGGTTTCCAGCACTGCGCATATCCGCGCTCATGGCAGTCATCGGTGTTTTCACAGCGGATGTCTTCCAGCTCCACCGCGTTTTTATGTGATACTTTCGATTTCTGGCGGGAGGGAGGATTTAAAAGTGTTTTGGGCGTGGCGAGATCCGCCACGTCCCATTTATAGAAGTCATGATATACCATGCGCGTGTTGTAAGCGTTGCCGGTTTTTTCGCGGACAAACATCATGCGGTCAAGCTCCCGCGGACGGGTGGGATAAAAATCATTCCTGAACCCGCACCATCTGGTGGACGACGCGGGCGGCATGACGTCATTTATAAATTCAAGATAAGGATCGGGGCGGCAGTCATTTTTTTTGAAATCAAAGCCAAACCGGCTCATGAGCATGTTGCGCCCTTTTATGACAAATCGCATGAACGACGGATCATGGCTTGAATCCCCACGGTCGTCGCCGTAGCCGCCGGTGCCCGACAGGAACCAGAGCACGCCCTCTTTGTGTCCCGTGTCGTACCAGTGGTTGTGGCCGAACAGGACCGCGTCGACTCCAAGTTTGCGGAAAAGCCTGAAGAGCCCGTCCTGTTCGCGCTGGTTTCCATAGGCATAGCCCGCGTGGAAGAACACGATGCGCCATCTGTCTTCAGGGGTCCGGAGCAGATCACGTTTGAGCCAGCGGATCATCGTGGAGCCTTCATTAAGATGATGCCATTTGGCGGGATCGCCGGTGTGCCAGTCGGGCATGGAACAGTTGTATTGCCAGTTCGTCTGGTCGGGGCTTTCGCCGATTATATTCAGGGAGACAAAATGAACGTTGCCGGCATCGAATGAGTAATATGATTCGGGGTGGTGGTTTTTTTCGGGGTCATGCTTGCCGCAGCCGCCGAGTTCCTTGCAGGGATCGCCGTTGACCGGCAGGACAAAGTTGTCAAACACGGGCTGGGCGCCGCCGCGGTGGCCCCATTTCTGGCAATCATGGTTTCCGGGCGTGACATAGAACGGGATGCCCGACATCATCGCTCCGTAGCCGGTATGGAGATTGAAGGTCTTGCGCATGCCGGTCAAGGCAAGATATTCCGGCGAAGCATATGCATTGAATGCGCCGAAAATGTGATGGTCGAAAGACCAGTACTGTCCGTCATTCTTGTTGTCGAGATCACCCATGATGATGGCGAGATTGACGGGCTCGGTCCGCGACAGCAGCTGCATGACGTTGTTGACGGCATAAAAATAATTGCGCGGCTTGTGGACGGGATCCGGAGCGCCCCAGGATGACGGGGAGGTGTCGCCAACGGCCATGAAGTGGAGTTCGCGCGAAGCATCCCCCGCTTCCGGAAAGGTGCGGAACTGCGCATCAGCCGCAAGCGTGAGTCCGGCCGCTTTGGCGGAATACCGGTAAATGGTCGCGGGTTTCAGGCCTGAAACATTGATCATGAGCTCGCACCGCGGCATTCCGCCGTCGCCCGCGCGCGCAAGGTCGATATAAGAATTCCTGGTTTCTGTTTTGAAAAGCGCCGGGATTTTTTGCGGTTTGTTTCGTTTGGTTTTCTGCAGTTCGTACAGCTCGAATGTTACGTCTGTGTTTGAGCATGTTGCAGCGTCTTTTGAATGAATGCGCATCAGCATTCGCGCGGAGCGGGGTGTTACGTCCTGGATGTAAGCCGGTCTGAATTTATTGATGTTGCGGTGCGCCCGTTTGCAGTGTCCGGGCCTGTCACATTCGTTTGAGATGAATACGTTGCGCGCCGTGGAAAAATCAATTTCACCATTATCAGATTTGTTCCGGCATCCCTGGACAGCGAGAATTATTGCCGCGGCGATTAAAAGGATTATGAAATTTTCTTTCATGCTTCATCCCTTCTTAACAAGCACATTACCATATTCATCAGTAAAAAATTATTAGCTATTGCCTTGTTGGGCGGGCTTTTGTTAAAGGTTGTGTGCTTCGCGATGCGTCAGGGGTATTAATGGTGATATTTCGGGGGGTTAAATATAAATTAATTATGCAAAAACCGGCAATGCCGGCTATTGTCGCGGTTATATTAACCCTTGTCCCGGGGTGTTCTCCAAGGATGTTTTTTGACGATGGCAAGGACAAGGCTGTTGCCGATGCCAAGAGTTACCATAAGACAAATCTTTCCTGCTCTGATCTCAATCTTTCGAGTCCCACCATTGATACCAAGACTTTTGTCAAGCTGGTCGATTGTTTTAATTCGGGCGGCGCCATCGATCCGGTTGCGCGGCTTGTGCACCGGCTGGAAAAAGACGATCCCGCCGGCCTTGATGCGCTGGTGGCGCTTTTGAACAAGCATGCGCTTTCTGATGGCGCATTGCTTTACAAGCTTGATGAGACATTCAAGGCGCTTGAGGCGGCCGGCAGGCTTGATTCAGTGCTTTCGCGTATGGGAGCCTTTATTGAAAATGACGAGCTTGTTGCCAGCTTCATTGCGCTACTGCATGAAAGTTATTCTGGCGGGGGCGTGCCGAGAAAGCTGATCATCCGGTCGCTTGAGCGCGTGTCATCGGTTGTTACGCCCGAAAATGCCGCAAAAGTCCTGGATGGCACGCTTACCGTGGTTTCAGCGCGCGCTTTTGATTCGCTAAAACAGAAATTCGCGGGAAAAAGTCCGGTCGGCCGGGACGGCCGGGAAATGGTCCGGCTTGCGCACGCATATCTTAGTGATCGCGACCCGAAACATGTGCCGGTACTCCGGCATCTTGTCTCCGAGATCGGTTCCCGCAGGATGTTTGCCATCATGGACAGTCTTTTTGGAAAAAACAGCGCTGAAATCGGGGACCCCGCGCGCGGCGTACCGTGGATGACCTCGGTATTCAAGATAGTTTTCAGGCGCGGCCCCGAAAACCGCGACAATCCGTCGAATCTTGTGGATTCGGCCATAATGAGCGGGATCTGCTCGCTGTACCACATGCTTCACAGGCCGCTTGTGTGTTTTGACGGGGGCGCGAGTGTCGCCGACATGGATCTCAACATGATCCGCGAACTTTCCACTTGGGAGCCGGGCCGGTCGGCGGAGTTCTACCGCTGGAGCAATCTGCTCATGATGGCGGTTACCAATCCGTTTTGTTCCTATCCGCCGGGGCTTGGCAAAAAATATGAGGCCATGTTGCGGCTCTCTGATACGCATGGAATCGAGCCATCCTCCGAAGTGGTGTCTGCTTTTTTTAAACAGGGCCTGGCCGGCGTGCTGGTTGATATGATTTCCGACACCGGAATCCGGCAGGTGTTTCCCGCTTTGGCCGAGTTCACGGACCGGAGGGGTTGGGATGATTTCTTCTTTCTTGTTACCGCACCCGGAGAAAAAACCCGCGATGCCCTGGCGCGCGCGCTGCGGTTTGTTTCCGGACCGGCGTTCAAGGATGCCGACGGGGCGCTTGCGGACGGGGCGAATGCAAAGGCCGCGCTGCCCCCTCTCGATTCCGCGCGCTGGCCGTACGGACAGCGGCCCGGCACGAATGATATCGTGCGCGCGTCGGGCCTGCTTGGCATTTATGATGTTTTCGAGGGCGCGGTGCTTCATTCGGGCGATGCAAGGCTCTTCAGGCTTCTGGCTGCGGTCAAGGCTATAATCGAAAAGGACCGGACGGTCCTGCGGCCGGCGCTTGAAGCTTTCAGAACCATTCATTACATAAATAATGTGTATCCATTTATTGATCTCGCGAGATCGGTCATGGCGTCGGCGGCGGAGAATGAACAGTATTTCGAGGCGCTTTTCAGGATGGCGGGAATGAAGGAGTTCGGTGAGAGCGTAGTGCTGGCCGCCGCCATGGCGCAGGACGGGCGGATGAAGGAGTTCATGAATGCCGTGCTGGCGCTTTTTCGCAAATTCGCCTCGCAGGGCAGGGAGGGCGCTGCCGCGAGAACCGCAGAGCCCCGGTTTGTCCCGGATCTTCGTCATGATTTTGCGGCACCGGATTTCAAGCTGCCTGATTATGCCGAGCCCGCCTGGGACAGCAGTGATCCGTGCCGCAAACTCGATCTTGACGTGTTTTTCCACCAGTACAAGGGCGAGCAGCTGTCAAATTATCTGGCCTGTCTCGGCAGCCGCTCCGGCGCCGAGTTCGGGGACGCGATCCGTGAAATCGAAATGCTGAGAAAAAACGGTACGTCCGATGGCGTGCCGTATTATGATGTGTTGCTTGGTTTCGTGAGTTCCATGAGGATCGGCGCTCCCGCGATGCGGGATCTTTCGAAAAGATTTCTTTCATGGGCTGATGACGGCCGGCTTTACAGGCTGCTTGATCTTGTGCCGGCGGTGGCCTCGGGCAGGGCGGGTGATGGCACGGTCGTTGAAGCACTCTCGGACGTGCTCCGTAAATTGCTTGAAAGGGCGCGAGGTCCGCTGAGGAGGCTGCTGGATGCAGCTGCAATTGCCGTCAAGGAACCGGCTGCGCCGGAGGCCCTGAAGTTTGCAAGGGCCGTTATTGAAAAGACAGGAAGCGGAATCTCCGGTGATTCTTCTGCCGCCAGGCTGCCGCCGCTTGTTCCTGACATTAAAACCCGCGAGGAGCTTGCCCGTCTGGCGGGTGAGCACGAAAAGGCGCCGGATGTTCCGGTCCGGGTGGCGGAAATCACGGATGAATTCAATGAGGCACTTAACAACTGGGAGCTTGTTGACGGAAAACCGCGAAGAGCCTGGGAATACCGCGAGCTGCGCACCGCGTTTGAGCCGGTTGTCCGGAAGCTTGCGGAAAGTGCTCGGGGCGATGGCGGAAAGAGCGTGCGGCGGGCACTTCTCAACGTCATGGAATATTTTGATCTTCGTCCGGAAGACGCAACACTGCTCAGGCCCAGTTTGTATAAATGGCTCATGGACCGGGCCGTGGATTTCAAACCAATCCTTTATTACTATCCCGGTGACCGGAGACCGAGGGCAAGACTGGTCAATTCTCTTGACCGGTTTGAAATCCTTCTTCTGAATGCCGACTTCAGTTTCATCACTCGCAGCAATGTCGGCCTGGATTTTCTGGCGATGATCGGCGGGGCCTGGGGCGATGAGCCCCGCGAGTTCTGGCCGGTAGAAATACGCAGAAAATTTCCGGAGGGTTCCGGGCGCCGACCCATGACGCTTGCGGAGGCATCTGCAAAAATTGAAAAAGTCCTCAGGCTGTCCAGAAAATTCGCCGGTTTTCCGGGATCCATGAAGTTGCCCGTCTCCCGGCGGCTCAAAGAGCGCATATTCAACATGGCGCAGGTGTTTCCGGTGATCACGGAGAATCTTCCGGACAGCGGACACGCCAACGCCTTCGGGCTCAAGGTTCTTCGGAAACTTTTTTACGAGCTTCACACAAGTTCGCCCGCGGGCCGTTCAAGATCGGCATCCGCCGGACGGAAAAACAATCTTTCGGTCGTGACCGCGATGGTGCGCCTCGGTCTCATGCGGCAGGTTGGGCGCCTGGTCATGCGGTTTGATCCAGTGAGGCATCCGGAGCAGTCGGCGGCGCTTGTGGATTTTTTCGAGGGGCTTGCCGATGCCGCGCAGTCAAAGGGCGCCGCACGCCTGCTTGATGCGGTGTTTTCGAACATGGACGGCCGGGATGACCTGGTCTGGAAGGCCCTGAAGGCCCTTTACGATCTTGTGGATCTGGGTCCGGAAATGTCATTGCGCCTGAAGAACGCCGGATTTTATGGCATTGCCGCGCTTGGCGGGATTGATGCCGGCGGCGAATTGGCAGGAGCCGCCGCGGATGCCATAGCGGCGGATAGAGCGTATGTTTCCAGCCGCATCGGAATCATAAAAAACCTGTTTGGTGATTACAGGATCGACGAAGTTGCCCGCAGCTTGTTTGCTGCGTCCGTGGGCATGCCGGAGGAGAGGCAGGGTTTTATAAAGGTTGTGAGGTCGCTTCTTGCTCATGAAGGCATCGGGGCTGATGCCGTTCGCGTACTGTCGGCGGTTGATGATTCCGGCGCGGGGCCCGGGCTTCTTTTTGAACGCATGAAGGCGCTCAGGAATGACGGGGTTTTCAGAAATCTTGAGGCGGCCCGGATGGCATCTGATGTGGCGGATTTTTTTGAAGAGGATGGTGCGGCGGCCCGGTCGGTTCGGGTGTTTCTGGGGGCGCGGCTGTCCTCGCGCGGAGGGGGCTCGGGTCCTGGCGATGTCGAGCGGATATTGGAGATGATGGCCGACAGGAAATTTCCTGCCGCGCTCGGGGTGCTCGGCAAATACATCCACAACGGGCGCCTGCCGGAGATACTCAGATACGGGGTGCGGGGTCTGGGCAGATAAGGCTATTTTTTATTGGATCTTCTCACCAGTACATCCGCGATGACCCCGGTGAAGAAGAACTGCAGTCCCATCAGGCAGATAATCACGCTCAGGCTGCCGATCGAATTGACCACGAAAATATCCCGGATTCCTCTCAAAATCCCGATTATCACCAGGACAACGGAGATGGGGATGAAAAAACTCAGAGGCTCGAAATATGAAGCAAGCCTGATGATGAGAAGCATGAAACCGAAAAAATCCTTCACCGGCCGTATGTTGGAGCTTCCGGTGCGATGACTGTAGTTGATCGGGATGAATTTTATCCTGTATCCCGAATAAAGCGATGCCACGGTCAGTGTGGTCGTGAACGAAAAGCCCATCGGCAGTAGATGGCAGAATTCATTATAAAGGCTTTTTTTGAAAAGGCGCATTCCGGAATTGAGGTCTGGCACCATGATGCCGGTCAGGACATGCACGATTTTTCTCAAAATCCATCTTGCAAGACGTTTGTGCGGATAAAACGATATTCCCTTGCCGCCTCTTGATCCTATGACCATGTCATGGGCGGAGGCTTCATCAATCATGGCTTCGAGCTGCTGGAGCGGATACGTGTTGTCGGCATCAACGATGAAGATCCAATCGTCATTCGTGCTGTTGATGCCGGTTTTGAGGGCGGCGCCATAACCCCTGTTGCTCGGATGTGTGATCAATTTGATTCCTGTAATGCGTTGCAATATCTTTCCGGTATCGTCTGTTGAACCATCATCAACACATATGATGCTGAACGCGGCATTTTTTATCTGGCTCGTTATGGCGGCAAGCTGTTCAAGGGTGTTTGCTATAACACGTTCCTCATTATATACGGGGATGATTACGGATACTGACAAGGGTTTTGTATGCATGTGCTACACATAACAACGCGACCGGTTGTTTTTCTACAGATTTATTGTTCAAGGCAGTGCAATGGATAGCGTGGTTGTCGGCTCTGGTCCCGCCGGCGTGATGTGCGCCATGGCCCTGCTTGATGCGGGCGCCGGGGTACTCATGCTGGATGTCGGCGAAGATCTTGATTCTGACAAAAAGGACCTGGTTTCGAGGCTTGCGCGGCAAAATCCGGTCGATTGGTCGCGTGAGGATTATGCTGCAATCATGCCCCCCGCTTCATCTAGAATAAACGGAGGGCCGCCGCTCAAGACGCTTTTTGGATCAGCCTTTGCGTATTCCCGGTCCGGGATGATCACGGTTTCGCAGGCGGCCACAAATTGCACCATGTCTCATGCAATTGGCGGACTCAGCAGGGTATGGGGTGCCGCCGTGCTGCCCTGGGAGGTGTTGGGCTGGCCGCGGGGCTGTGGGGATCTGAAAAAATTTTATGACATCGTGGGGAGGGAGATCGGGGTCGGCGCAGTCCGCGATGATCTCGAAAAAATCCATCCCTTGCCACATCCGCTGCTTCAGTCGCTGCCGGCGAGCGTGCAGAGCGGTTATATTTTATCCAGGATGACCAGATCGGCCGGGACACTGGACCGGAGAAAAATGTATTTCGGCAGGGCGCGTCTTGCCGTTGATACAAGGGCGGTGTCATGCAAGGAGGAGGGGATTTGTCTGGGGGGGTGTCCGTATCTGCTGCCCTATGACGCAACAAAAACCCTTCAAAAGCTTTTCAAATACAAAAATTTCAAATATCTGCCCGGACACAAGGTGGTCTCTTTCAGGGAATCCGGGGACCGGGTGGAGGTCGTGGCCGAAACGGTTCCAGACAGCAGTCCGGTCTCGTTCAATGCTTCCCGGCTTTTTCTTGCATCAGGTGTTTTATCCACCGCAAGCATAGTCGCCGGGGCGATGGCGCAGAATCGCGCGGTTTTTGATCTCAAGTACAACCCCTACTTCCTGCTGCCTGCGGTCTTGTTCCGGAATTTCAATGTTTCTGGAAACAAGCCCGGACATTCGCTTGCGCAGCTTTTTATTGAAATAATGGATGATCATGTTTCAAAAAACCAGATTCATCTGCAGGTATATACTTACAATCCGCTGATGAAGGACAGGATCGGGGGGCTTTGCCGCAACAGCACTTTTCTCAAATCAGTTCTTGAGCGCCATCTGCTCGGGCGGCTTGTGGCAATACAGGGTTATTTGAGCAGCAGTGATGCGATGCCGGTAAGACTGGTGGCCCGCAGGGAGCGGAAGGATTCGTCCGTCATGCTGGAGCTTTCTTCCGGCGGGACAAAAAAAGCCGATGCGGTGATTTCGCGGGTTGCCGTCAAACTTGCGGCAAATTGCCGGAGCCTTGGATTTTTTCCGGTGCTGCCCATGCTTTACCGCGGGCTTCCCGGTGACGGCAACCACATAGGATCGGTGTTCCCCATGAAGGAACAGCCCAAGGAATTTGAAACCGATGCAAATGGACGGTTGTCCGGCTGTTCGAGGGTTTATATCGCCGATGCATCCGTATTGCCGGAGCTGCAGGCTCCGACACTGACCTTCACCGTCATGGCCAACGCGTACAGGATCGGAAACGGGGCCGCGCAAAAAACATGAATATCTTCCGGAAAAAAACAACAATAACCGGTTTTGCCTATATTGCTTCAATCGTGGCTGTTTTTGCCTGGATATCCGTTGCGTTGGCCGCCAGGAAGTTTTTCTGGTGGGACGAAGGGCTTACGCAGGACATTGTCCGCAATGAATCATTTGCCAGACTGGTTTTCAGCCGCGGCATCCCGCAGACAAGCATCAACCCGCTTTATTATCTGTTGCAAAAGGCATTTCTGATGCTGCCCGGCGTGGATGCGCATGTTCTGGTGGGTTCCCGTATTATGAATCTTGTGACTGCGGCAGCCCTTGTGCTGGCGGTTTTCTGGTTTTTCCGGAAGATATCCGGATATGCCGGTGCGGCCCTGGCTCTTTGGCTCCTTTTCAGGCAGACCCTGTTTTTCGAGTATTCCGCAGAGGACCGGCAGTACATGATCTGGCTTTTGTTTTTTTCCATGTCCCTGTTTTATTCTGTTTTGAATTTTAATGCGAAACCCGCCCGGCTTGCGCCGCTTGCCGCAGTGATGCTGCTGCTTGGCTTGTCTGCAACGGTGGGCCCGCTGCAGGCAATCAGCATGCTGGTCACGATTTTGTTTTTGAAATCTGTTTTCAGCGAAAAACGCGGATTGGTCGCCGGACTCGTTATCAGATATTCGATATTGTCTGTGGCATTGCTTGTTGTGTTGTTTTACTATTACCAGCCGGTTCCCTGGGCGCATTCCAAATGGAATTTGTATGAAACCGGTGGCTTGGACCTGGTGAGGAATGTCATCAGGCTGTTTTTACAGCGGCGCCCGGCCGTGGACCTGATTGGCAGCGTGTTTGTATTGACCGGAGCGGTTTCAACGCTGGTCTGGTTGATCGGTGTTTTGAAAAAACGTGCAATAGCCCCTTTTCAGGGAAATCTTCACCATGTTCTCGGTGTTTTTGCTGTTGTTCAACTGCTTGTGTTTCTGGTTCTTGCGGCCAGCGTGGTGAAGGCTGGATATTATTTCGTTCCAAGGCTTTTTATATATCTCATGATTTGCAGAATGGCCCTTGGTGCGACTGGATTTATCGTGATCAAGGATTGGTTGCAAAGAAAGATGCCGGACCGGCCGGGATGGAAGTGGGCCGGGACGGGCGTTATGGCGGCGATACTCTTGCTGCCATTTTACGGGTTATATTCAAAGGGCGGGGAGATGCTTGCCGGACGGGCCGGAGTACAATGGAAAAAAGTTGATGTGGATTTTTGCGGCAAGCTCGGAAGCAGGATAATCGTCTGGAACCAGGAAGGCGTCATCGTGCATTACAAATACAATCTGCTTGCTCATTTCGCGCATGCGGTCGGGCAGTGCGGCAACGCGCATTCCCGCAAAAATATTTTGGTGCATGCGGGACTGTATTTGCGCGAAAACAACTGGGTGGTTTTCAGCCAGGAGCCGTTCAAAATCGGGTTCAAGAGGCTGGTCGGCCTATGACGCACCGCTAAACCAAAAGGTGGTGACCACCTTTTGGTTTGCAAAAAATGCGTTTACTTATCAATATATTCCCATATGACAGACGTCCAAGCCGTAACCGAGGAAATCAAGAAGAAGAGCCTGTTCGTAGACGACATCATGTCGCAGGCGGGGAATGTGATCGTGGGCCAGAAGACGCTCATGGAACGCCTTCTGCTCGCACTGCTTTGCGACGGGCATGTCCTGCTGGAAGGCCTGCCGGGTCTTGCCAAGACACTGGCCATCAAAACCCTGGCCGAGATCATACAGGCGGATTTTCAGCGGCTCCAGTTCACGCCCGATCTTCTGCCCGCCGATCTGATCGGCACGATGATCTTCAACCAGAAGACCGGCGAGTTCATTCCCAAGAAGGGCCCCATTTTTACGAGCATCGTGCTTGCCGATGAAATCAACCGCGCCCCCGCCAAGGTGCAGAGTGCGCTGCTTGAGGCAATGGGAGAGCGGCAGGTCACGATCGGCGAGACAACATACCCCATGAAGGATCCGTTTATCGTGCTTGCCACGCAAAATCCCATCGAGCAGGAAGGCACGTATCCGCTTCCCGAAGCACAGCTTGACAGGTTCTTGTTCAAGGTCAAGGTGGGGTATCCTACGATCAGCGAGGAAAAAATCATCCTCAACCGCATGTCGGGCGTGCTGGCGCCGCATGCGCAAAAGGTTTGCAACCCGCAGTCCATCCTTGAAGCGCGCGAAGTCTGTTCGCGCATATACATGGACGAAAAACTGAAAGATTATATCCTGTCGCTCGTGTTTGCCACTCGCTTTCCGGACAAGGCCGGACTGCCGGCGCTGAAATCGATGATCCAGGTGGGGGCTTCTCCGCGCGCGACGATCGCGCTTGTGAAGGCCAGCCGCGCAAGCGCCTTCATCAGGCATCGCGGCTTTGTCACGCCGGAGGATGTGAAGTCGGTTGCTTACGACATCATGCGCCACAGGATCATGGTGTCCTTCGAGGCTGATGCCGATGGTGTGGACAGCGAGCAGATAATCAAACGGATTCTCGAACACGTCGAGGTGCCGTGAGGCGTCCGTGCTACCAGAAGAAATCATAAAGAAGGTCCGTCTTATCGAGATCACCACCCGCAGGATGGTGGATGATGTCATGAGCGGCTCATACCGCAGCCATTTCAAGGGCCATGGCGTGCAGTTTTCGGAGCACCGTCCGTATGTGCCCGGTGACGACATCCGGCACCTTGACTGGAAGGTCACCGCGCGCACGCGCGATCCGCTGGTGAAGAAATTTGAAGAGGAACGCGAGCTCACCGTGTTTCTTGTGGTTGACGTGTCGGGCTCGACCCGGTTTTCGTCATCCAGGAAGCTCAAGAGCGAAGTCGCCGCGGAAATTGCCGGTATGCTTGCTTATGCCGCGATTCATACCGGCGACAAGGTGGGGCTCATGCTTTTTGCGGGAGAGGTTGAGCACATCATTCCCCCGAAAAAGGGCCGTCAGCACATTCTTCGCATCATCCGCGAGGTGATAGCCCACAAACCAAAGACAAAAGGCACCGATCTTGCGCGCGCGATTGACGGTGCCGGGCGCATCATGAAGCACTCGGGCGTGGTGTTTGTGATAAGTGATTTCATGGCAACCGGGCACGATATTGCCATGAGGCGCCTGGCGCGACGGCATGATGTCGTGGCGGTGCGTATCGGTGACGAGCGTGAAGCGGTTGTGCCGCCGGACGGGCATTTTATTTTTATTGACCCGGAGACCGGCAACGAGTGTTTTGTCGATACCGGATCTTTTGCCTTCAAAACATGGCTCACTGGAGCAGCCAGGGCCATGGAGGCGTCTTTTCAGAGCGGCATCAAGGGCGGAAGAATCGAGCACCTAAGCGTCAAAACCAGGGAAGACTACGCTTCGGCGATCGTGAGATTTTTCAAGCTGAGGTCACGAAAAAAAAAATGAGACGCGCATTTTTTCTTGCAATCCTGTTTCTGGGCACTGCCGTCGCGGCGGAGGGCGAGCCCGTGCGTGTTGTGCCGCTGGAACTCTCCGGCGAACGGCCCG
>MEQJ01000144.1:38036-49521 GCA_001770165.1 Bdellovibrionales bacterium RIFOXYD1_FULL_53_11
AACTCAAGGTTGGAGACCGGCTTGATTTTCGCGTGACGGGGGTTAAACGCACGGAGGGGATGAAGATCGAACTGGCGCTCAAGGATGCCCGGGCGGCAGGACAGTGGGCGCTTTTGATAAAGGATTCTGAGGATCTTGAGTTTACCGCGGTTCCCGCAAAAGCCGGGACACTCATTCTGGGGCCGCTCGAAATCAAGGATTCAGCCGGTGCCGTGGTGGCCGGCACCGAGCCCGTGCAGTTTGATGTTGTATCGGCCATTGATCCCGAAGACAAAAAACCGGAGCAGCCCGAGGATATCAGGCCGCCGGTGGGGCTCGGATTTCCGTGGTGGATCGTGATTATTTCGGCGTTCATCACGCTTCTTCTTGCTGCCGCGGTTGTTTTTGCCGTTGTGCGCTGGAGCGCCAGGCGCAAGGGCGCCAAACTCCCCGAGATGCCAAAGGCTCCGCCAAAACCCGAGGACGAAGAAGCACTGGCCGCCCTTTCTGCGCTTGAGCTTAAGGGTTTGCTGCGCGGGGGCGGGCACAAACTCCATTATTTTGCGGTCTCCGAGATCCTCAAGAGATATTTCGGGCGGCGCTTTGGTTTTGATGCGCTTGAGAGTACGACGTCCGAGCTGATTTTACGTCTTGATGACGGGATGCACGCAACGGATAAGATTCTCGACCGCGTGGAAATGCTTTTTTCAAGGCTCGACAGGGTGAAATTCACCGATCATGTTCCTCCGGACGAAGAAGGTGCGGCAGTGATTAATGAAGCGCGCAAGCTCGTGACAGATACAAGGAGGGTGCCACTTCATGCGGTTTAGCTATTGGCCCGTTCTTTTACTTCTGCTGCTGGTACCGGCGCTTCTCAAGTGGTGGCTCAGGCGGAATCGCCCCGCATCAGTGGTTTTTCCGCTTGCTGTGCCGCAAAAAGTGTCAACCTTCAATCCATACCGGCTGCTCATTGCGCTCAAGCTTGCCGGACTTGTGCTTATGATAATCGCGCTTGCGCGGCCGCAGACCAGCTTCAAACAGACCGAGCGCATTGTGAGCGGCATCGACATCATGATGGTGATGGATGTGTCGGCCAGCATGAACATCGAGGATCTTGCCGAAAAGTCACGGCTTGAAATCGCCAAGGAGACGTTCGAGGCTTTTATCAAGGGCCGGCAGAACGATCGCATAGGTTTTGTCGCTTTCAGCGGTGAGCCGCTTACGATGTCGCCCCCTACGCTTGACTATGGGATACTGCTCCGTGCGCTCAAGGACGCCGAAGTCGGCGTGCTCAAGGATGGCACGGCAATCGGTGACGGGCTGGCCCTTGCCGTAAACAGGATGCGCAATTCTACGGCAAAAAGCCGCGTGATAATTCTGCTCACCGACGGAGACAACAATATCGGCCAGGTCGATCCTGCCACGGCCGGGGAGCTTGCCGCGGGATACGGCATCAAGGTCTATACAATTGCAATCGGCCGCGAAGGGCGCGTCAAGATGCCGATCAAGCGTAAAGGTATTTTTGGAAATACGGTACTGACATACCAGTGGTTTGACAACGCACTGAATCCCGAATTGTTGCAGCATATAGCGAAGTCCACCGGTGGAAAATTTTACCGGGTCACTGACGCCGAAACACTCGATAGCGTTTTTGCCGACATCAACCAGCTCGAAAAAACAGAAGTCAAATCCAACGAAAAAATCCGCTATGATGACATCTTCCAGAAGCCCCTCAAGCTCGGGGCGCTCCTGTTGGTGCTCGGGAAGATGCTTGAGACCGGGTGGTGGAGGCTGCTGCCATGATATTTGCCTCGCCCGGGTGGCTTTGGTTGCTGCTTTCCGTGCCCTTGGTCTATGTGGTCTTCATGCTTGATCTCAAAAAGCGTCGCGTACTATTGCATGCTTTTGCCGAGGTGGTTGTCTGGAAAACGATAATGCCAGGCTATGATCCAAAGGCCCGGAAGAGAAAAGCCGGGCTCTGGCTGCTGGCGTTCATGTTTGCCGTACTGGCCATGGCGCGGCCCCAGTGGGGCGAGCACGAGGAGACACTCAAGACCACCGGGCTTGATATAATGATCGCGCTTGATGTTTCAAACAGCATGGAAGTCGAGGATGTGGTGCCGAGCCGCCTCAAAAAATCCAAGCACCTTGTGCGCACCATGCTTGACCGTCTGAGGGGGGACCGGGTCGGAGTTGTTGCATTTGCGGCGAGCAGTTATGTCGCGTGTCCGCTTACGACCGATCTCGAATATGTTTATGAAGTGATTGACACGCTTGGCCCGAAATCCGTTTCTTCGCAGGGCACCGATATCGGTATTGCAATTGAGACGGCGGCCCGCTCGCTTGTGCGCGGAGCCGAGGATACGGGCGAGGCCTCACGCGTAATCATTCTTATATCCGATGGCGAGGATCACGAAGCGCAGGCTGTCGAAGGCGCGAAAAAACTCAAGGAAGCCGGCGTAAAGCTGTTTGTTCTTGGCGTGGGCACCCAGAAGGGCGGCCCCATTCCCGTGCGCGATCCGAACGGGCAGATGCACGGCTACAAGCGTGATCGTGAGGGCGGGAGCGTGGTCAGTTCTTTTTGGCCCGACGCACTGATGAAAGTCGCCGGCGCGGCCGGAGGAAAATACTGGAACGTCACGCCCGCCGAGGATGAATTGACCGAGCTGATGGGAGAGATGGGAGCGCTGAACCGTTCTGAATTCGCCGAGCGCAAGATGGTGATCCGCGAGGAGAGGTTTTACATTCCGCTTGCGGTTTCCGTACTGCTCCTGCTTGTCGAAATTTCTATTGCGCTCAGGGCCGTCCGGAATCGTGGCATGGCGGGCCTGATGATGGCGGTCATTGTATGCGCCGGCGGGCCGGTCGTTGCACATGCCGCCCAGGCGCCGCTTGATGTTTATATCGAGAACAACAAGGGGCTCAAGGAGTTCTCCGAAGGCCGGATTGAGGAGGCCAAAAAACATTTCGGCAGTGCGCAGGCCATGGCGCCGGAGATGGACGAACTTGAGTTCAACCACGGGGTGGTGAAATACAAGGGTGGTGATATGGAAGGTGCCGCGCTGAGTTTTGACAAGGCGGCGAAGGGGGCGTCCGCCAAGGGCGACAAGGCGCTGGCGGGCAAATCTTTTTACAATCTTGGTGGTACGCTTGGCCAGAAGGGGGATTTCGAAAACGCCTTGAAATCGTATCTGGGCGCCCTTGGAATGGCTCGTGAGATGAAGGATGTACAGCTTGAGAAGGATACGCGCAAAAACATCGAGCTTCTGATCCGTAAACAGCAGGAGCAGCAGAAACAGGACAAACAGGACAAGCAGGATAAAAAGGATAAAAAGGACAAGCAAGACAAACAGGAGCAGCAGAAGGACGAGAAGGATAAGAAAGACGAGCAGGAAAAAAAGCAGGAAGACAAGAAGGAGAATAAGGAGTACCAGGACCACTCGAAGCAGCGTCAGCGGGAGTTCAAATCACAGAAGATGTCCAAGGAGGATGCCGACCGGGTGATGGCCGAGCTTTCGGCACGCGAAAAGGAATTGCAGCAGAAACAGAAGAAACAGCGCGCCGGAGCGCGTGCAACTGACAAGGACTGGTGAGCATTGTGAAGGATTGCCGGAGGGGTGCGGATGCAATATAACCATGTCATGCGACAATTGTTCCATGCGGCACTGATTGCAGCTCTTGTACCGTTTGCCGAGGTCCATGCGGCCACGCAGGTCACCGTGCAGGCCGACCGGCACGAACTGTCGCTTGACGAGTCCCTTGCGCTCAAATTTGTCATAAAATCAAACGCCAACGAACGCATAACCGAGCCTAATTTCAATGCGCCGGGCTTTGAGGTGATAAACGAGTACAGCGGATCCTACACGCAGTCGCTCTACGAAAACGGCCAGTTCACTGTCAGTTTTACGCAGGAGCTAACAAAGGTCCTCAAGCCCATGAAGGTAGGGCCGCAGAAGATCACCGGCATCGAAATCAACGTGGGAGGCAAGACTTTTTCGGCACAGCCCATTGATATAATGGTTCGTGCATCAGGTGCGGGCACTCCGCCGCCGCGCGGGTATTACAGGGGGGGCGGCGCGGGGATGCGGGGAGCGGGCAAACAGCAGGTGGCCCGGGGCAAGGCGTTTTTTCTCAGGGCCGAGATCAGCAAACAGCGCGCCTTCAAGGGTGAGCAGATTGTTGTCAGTTATTATCTTTACACCCGCGTCAGGATGTTCAACATAATGGCGGACAAATTTCCGACGCTGACCGGTTTTTTGCGCGAGGATCTGGAAATGCCCGTCATGGGCAACCGCCTGGAGAGTGAGCATGTAATGCTCGACGGCGGTCAGTATTCCCGCTCACTTCTTGCGCGCTATGCGGTTTATCCGCTCAAGAACGGCAAGCTCAAGATCGATCCGTTTTCGATCAAGGCGAGTTATTACGCCAAGTCCGATGTCGATGACGAGGCCGATCCGTTCACGCAGTTTTTTGCCCAGATGGCTCCGCGTACGGGGCAGTCCAGGAGCGAATCGCTTTATGTCGAAGTCGTCCCTCTTCCGGAGCAGGGCAAGCCATCGAGCTTCACCGGTGGAGTGGGTGATTTCAGTTTGACCACCGCCGTGGACAAGTACGAGGTAAGGGCGAATGAGGCCGTGAATCTCACTGTCAAGGTGGAAGGAAAGGGCAACGTCGCCGCGATTGGCGAGCCCAAGGCAAAATGGCCGGATACGGTCGAGCTTTACGAATCAAAGGGCAATGCAAAAACCGGCAAGGGCGGCGTGGGTACCAAGATTTTCGAATTTCTGCTTATCCCGCGTGTTCCCGGAAAGGTTACGCTGCCGCAGCTCGAACTTTCGTTTTTTGATCCCATCAAGGGCGCTTACGTTACGCGCAAAACCGATCAGATCGAGATCAAGGTGTCTGATGCGGCGCCCGGAACTGCGTATGTGCCCGTCAAGCGTGCTGGCGATAATGTTGCTGCAACCGGAGCCGGTTCGAGTGCGCAGTCCGAAGCCGTAAAACCGGCCGAGGACGTGATGTATCTCAAGGACCCGGCGGAGCCCGGGCCCGCGCCCGGTCCGATGGGGTTGCCTTGGTGGCGCTGGATGTACTGGCTCAGTGCCACGGGGGTCCTGCTTTTTGCTTTTGTTGCAGCGGTGGACAAGATTTTCGGGCGTCTCAGGCTTTTGCGGTCCACGCGAAAATCGCGCCTGCTTGCCGAATCAAAGAGCTGGCAGAAATTGAAGGCTGCGGCAAAGGCCGCGCGTTCGGGCGCCCCGTGGAATGACGTCACGCATACCTATGAACTTCTTACCGGCGCGGTATATGATGCGATTGACCGCAAACATTCCATTGGCGCCAGATCGCTTTCGCGTTCCGAACTCCGGCGTGCGCTTGTCGATGAACACGGGATGTCTGCCGAAAACTGGATGCGTCTTGACAGGCTCCTTGATTTCACTGAGACCGTGCGTTTTGCCTCGTCCGCGGGCGTGGTTTCAGAAATCGCCGCGCGCGAGCAGCTTTCAAAATGGGTTGACGAGGGGCTGGCGATAACCAAAAGTCGCTATGCTGAAAAAGAAGTAAAGAGCCGTTAGCGCAGTTATTGAGAAATCCCCTTGAAATGAAATACATCTTATGCCACTCCGAAAAAATCCAGCGAAAAGCATTGCACTGTTTCTTCTTTTGATTCCTTGACCACTGACTTTATTTCTTCAATGCTTTTGACAAGCATTGACTTGATTTTCACTATGTCTCTCGCGGAAAGACTGACCACCGAAGAATAATGCAAATCTGAATCCGGATCACGATCGAGTGACTGCATCGCTTTTTGCCGCCAGTTGGCATGATGCTTTGAAACAAGCGGCGAATCCGCAGGCAGGTGGATTCTCTCAGTGCCGATCCTGTACCTGCCATTCTCTTCGACAACCAACCCTACTGAGGCAAGAAACCGCAGAACCTCAGAAACCTTTTTTAGTGGAAGCCCGAGCGTCCGGGCCATGGCTTCCCTGTTTTGATATTGTGGCACGGTAACCATTATATGAATAACGGCGAAGTACCACGCACTGTAATACACAGCCTGGTCTTCAATCGTAAGGTGCTGTTTGATTTTCAACCGGTTTTTCAAATTGAGCTGTCGCTCCATCATTTGGTCAATTTTATTCTTAAAATATTTTTTTAACGAAACAGTCCCGGCCCGCTCAAGCTGAACAAGACATATGAAAAAATCACTCTCTTCATTCGTGTGTCCGAAGAACCTGTTCGCAAGATCCGCTTGTTCAATACTTAAATGTGCATTGCCGTTCAGAATCTGGGAAATATACCCGCTATAGCAATTAAGCACTCCCGCGAGCTTGAGCCGCATCCCGTGCCCACGGTGTGGGGATTCCTTGATTCGGGTGTTTATGTATTTTTTGTAGTCCGTGAACTCATATATTGAAAGATTTATGAATTCATTATTTTTCATATATATCTTTATATTACATATGTTTTTTTAGTTTTACTATAATTTTACTCACATATTTCATTAAATTTTTCTACCGCCCACATCCCAGAACATGTATCAATTTTGACGTGGCGCAATAATGTAGTACAACACTCCATTATAAACCCGCCGCAAACGAGAGGATTTATGAAAAAGAAATATCTGGTTGTGATGATAGCTATTTCAGCCTCAACGGCATTTGGCGGAAAAGGCGATGGCGGTGATACAAGTGGAGGCGGCAACGTGATCGCCTGCTTTGACACGCGCGAAACCGCAGACCTTGTCCGTAAACGTGACGGTGAAATAACAAATGATCAAATAGACAAGATAGAATCAATCCAGGCCCTCGACCTCCACGATGCCCGCCTTGCGCGCGGCTTTAATCAAGCCCAGCCAAACATAGTTGAAGTGGCGACCGGTGAATCTTTCGATAAATATGTAAATAAAATCCTGGCAAGAGTTGAGATAACCATACCGGATCTTGCCCAAAGGCTTAAGTGGGCCCGTGAGCAGTTTGCAAATAAAAATGTAATTCTTCACGAAAACAGCATCAGAAGGGTCAAGGACGAAGCCACCATCTCACTTCTTGAAAGCGGGAAATGCGCCCTTGCAACCGCCATTGCCCAAACGAAGAAAAACAATACCTGGTTCATGGATGTGGATAAAAGACTGTTTTTCCACCCAAAACATGCCGAAACCAGCCGCGGCGTATTGATCCTGCACGAAGTTGTCTACTCATGGGGCAGGGATCTCGGTCATGCCGACAGCGAAAACACCAGGCGGCTTGTTGCCGCACTGATAAACAACGACAAGGATACCAGGCTTTTTGACGTGATCAAACTTGCAGTCAGTTTGAACTTTCTTCCTGGCAGCATGGTCTCCGGTATTTGCAGAGATCTTGGACACAATGATCCAATCAAATACACCCATTCAGTAAGTACGCTTTGCCGTATTACAGAATCCCTGTTTAAAGAGATAAAAATGTTCCTGGGTTACGAAGCAAGAAGAATTATAGAAAACAAAACAGGCCTTAACGAAACCGGGCTGTACCACAAGGCATCATCAATTATTCAAAAGCTTAAACTCAAAAACAGCTGCGCCAGCATCACGTCATGTCTGGCCAGGCTTGATTCAAGTAGTGACAGATTCTACAAACTCGGCAAAAAAGGGAATCTCGAAGCCTGGACGCTTCTCTATAATATTAAAAAATACCACTCTACTCAGGCAGAAATCATCAAAGATCATCTTTTGTCTTTTTTTATAAAAAGATGGAAACCCGAACTTCAGAAGGCATCATACCTTCCAATATATCTGCCCGCAGCAATGGATGATGTAGCAATAAGATTCATCGAGAAACTCTATGGCATAACAAATGCCTATCTTACGCCGGAACAGAAAACCGCCAAAAACGCACCCCCTCTTCCTGGCGTACTGATTCCTGCCGGAAGCACGGGTGTTTATGATCTTGATGATTTTTTCGGCAAGGGGAACATCCTGACTGCAGAAGGCCAGAAGCACGACGCCTTCATGCAAGAATGGCTCAAAAACAATTTGTGGTACACAATGGCGATGAACCCCAACTACCGGTTCATGTGGAATGATTTCCAGGATCTGACGCCGTTCCCGCAGATAACAAAATAGCCATTACAACAGAAAGCAACCAGTCCCCGTCCGGGCACCAATACCTTGGCGGGGATTTTTTATGACGCAGATCTTAACCAAAAGGTGGTGACCACCTTTTGGCGGTCAGCAGCCCAGAATATCCATCGCCGTGGCGCTGATCATGTGTGCAAACTCTACAAGTTGTTTGATCTCGATGTATTCGTTCGCGATATGAAATGCGACGTCGTCGCCGGGGCCGTAACCGACGGCGATGATGCCCGCCATATTGAACCCCTTTGCAAATGTTCCGCCGCCCATGCCAAAGGGCTCGGCGTCGTGGCCCAGTATCTCGCGCGAATTTTTTTGCAACGCCTTGACGAGCATGTTGCCGGGATCCACCTGGTGCGGATAAGTGCAGCCCTGCTCTTCAAACTCAAACCGGCCTTCAATGCCGCGCGTGAGTTCATGGAGTTCCGCGATGAGACCCTCTGGCGTCTGACCAGGTAAAAAGCGTATGTCGATGATGAGCTGGCACTCGGCCGGCACGATGTTTGATGCCGATCCGCCCGAAATCACGCCGGCGTTCAGTGATGGCTTGATCAAATAGTCATGCGGCTTGTATTTCATCGTGAATGACGGGAGCTTTGTCATGAACTGTCCCATCATCACCACGGCATTGAG
This sequence comes from Bdellovibrionales bacterium RIFOXYD1_FULL_53_11, assembly GCA_001770165.1. GTDB lineage: Bacteria > Bdellovibrionota > UBA1018 > UBA1018 > UBA1018 > XYD1-FULL-53-11. The sequence goes on from MEQJ01000144.1 coordinate 46,762, forward strand.
GCCGCGTTCGGGTGTCGAGCCATGGGCTTGTTTGCCGAATGCCGTGACCTTGAGCTGCAGACGGCCTTTTTCGGCGATGTCGATTTTTTTCATGTTCTCGCCGACGTCGGGAATGATGGCATAAGTCGGTGTGAGCAATTTGTTCTTGAGAAGGTAGTCAAGGCCCGGATCCTGCTCTCCCTGCTCGCGGTGTTCTTCGCTGGCGATGGCGCCCATGATGAAACGGCCCTTCAGATTTATTCCGAGCTCTTTCATCACCTTGAGGGCGACGAGCGTGGAGGCAAGCGGGCCCTTGTTGTCTATCACGCCGCGGCCGTAGATGTTGCCGTCTTTGATATGCGTGGTGAACGGATCGGTTTTCCAGCCGTCGCCTGGCGGAACGACGTCCATGTGCGCGCCGACAAGCAGTGATTCTTTTCCTTCGCCGTAATAGCCGAGCACGTTTGCGCGGCCCTTGGTATGTTCATGGATTTCGTGGTTGATGCCGATTTTTTTCATTTCGCGCACCACGATCTCGGCTACCTTGCTCTCCTCGCCCGGAATGCCGAGATATGGATATTTTCCGAGTTCGGCATTTGGAACATTGACCGACGGGACCTTGACAAGATCGGTCAGGATGCGGACGCATTCGTCGGAAAGGGATTTATGGTTGTCAGCGTAATATTTTTTCAGTTTGTTTTTCATGGATCAAGAGATGCCACCGGTGATGAAAGAAAGCAAGAAAGGAGAGCGTGCCGGAATCTAGTTCGCCACCCGCTTCAGTCTGAAATTCCTTTGTAGCATTCCAAGAATCTCGCTCCTCTTGCCGAGTTCGCCGCGCAGGAGCTTTTGGTAGGGGAATTTGATCCGGCTTTTCCAGCGCGGCCACGGTTTGTCTTCCAGCTCGCGCCTGTCGCCGGTGCCAAGATATTTTGCAAGGAGCGTCCGGCCCAGCCGTGCATCCTGTTCGTCGCTTAAAATCAGAAGCCCCCCGGTGCGCAGGAGTTTTACGGCCTTGTCGAGGCTGTCAAGACGCTCGATCGGGGGGGTGCCGTCAGCGCGTGCAAGAGCGACCGACATGAGTGCGAATTCGTGCCAGATGTTCTGATGTTCGTCGTACATCCCGATACGCGTGTGACCGGGCAGGGAGGCCACGGAGGCGCGCAGACCGGCAATGTCCTGCTGGCCAAGCGAAACGGCCGCTATCCTGAACACCAGAATGCCCGCAAAGCACGCGAGCATGAACGCCCGCATCCAGCTGCGCGTGGCAAACAGGAATACCGTCGCCCCGGTCAGAACGAAAAGCGTGACTATCCATGCGGGAACGAGCCAGGCGCGCTGCAGGACAAGTGCTGAGCCTTCAAGTGCGACGAAGACAAGAAATCCGGTCACCGCCGTGGCCCATCTGAATGTCGCCTTGCCCGAAAAATGGTAGTAGCCCCATTCGACGATGAGGGCGGCGGCGGGGACGAGCATGTGGAAGTAGGCTTTTACGCGGTACGGATAGATCGTGAAGAAAAGTGCCGGCGCCCAGCACCAGCAAAACAAAAAGCGCACGAGGCCCCAGGCCCTTCCGCGGCGTATGGCGCGCATGGAGGGCAGAAGCATGAGCGTGAAGGGAACGCAGTAATAAAGGAGCGCGAGCCAGAGGCTCCACCACGAGCCGCGGTTGCCGGAGCGCTTGTTCCAGGTTTCGCGTACGAGATAGTCAGTCAGGAAGCGCTGTCCGTCGACGATGAGGATGCTACCGTACCAGACGCTGCCAACGGCGATGCCGAACAGCCACGCGAGATAGAATCTGCGTTCACGCAGGAGATCCCAGTGGCCCTCAAACAGCACATAGCTGAAAAAGCCCGCGACCCACAGGACCGAATAGAGCGGGCTTTTGTTTATGGCCGCGAGTCCCGCGATTGCAAACGCGCCATAGAGCCAGAGCCATCGGCGTTTTTGCGCAGGTCCGGCAAGAAATTTGAGTGCGGCCCACCAGGCGGCCGCGTAAAAGAGGCAGGTGAAGATTTCCATCTGCGCGGTGGTGCCGAACGTGACGGTGCCAAGCGCCAGGGCGAACCAGGCGCCGGCGGTGGAAAACCAGCGGCGTCCGTGCCGGGCATGCAGAATATTTGAAATCGCGCCGATAAACCATGCGGTTGCAATTGTTGCGATCACTGAAGGAATAAGAGATCCCCACAGGTTGAATCCGAATATTTTCCAGCTTCCCATTGTGATCCAGTAGTGCAGAGGGGGTTTGTAATAGCTGGGGGCGCCAAACAGATATGGCACGAGAAAACTGCCACGTTCACGCATTTCGAGGGCCGTATTAAGGTAGACCTTTTGATCTCCGGTTAGTGGAACGCTGTAGAGGCCGAGAAACGGAATGTAGGCTGCAAGTATCCAGACAAGGTGTCCGGGGTGGCGGAAGGTAAGAGATATCAGTTCTGACAGTCTTTGATAGAGTTTTTGTATCATCTGTAAAGGGCATATATAACCCGTTCCGGGCACCATGTAAAACATTCAATATATTCAACAGGTTAATCCAATTAATTATTTGTAACAATATCATACTAAATTAATCAAATAAAGATTGACTAAGGCCTGTAAAAAATATATGCTGCGACGCGTCTGAGGGAAAAAAATACAGATGGCTACAACACATACCGTGCAAAATAAACAAGCCATGCAGCTCAAATTGCTTAACGAGCTGTCGACGCGCCTTCAGAGTCTTTTGCTGTCCGAGAGCATCCATCAGGAGATTGCAGATATCATTCAAAGCCGGTTCAAACA
>MEQJ01000145.1:0-2538 GCA_001770165.1 Bdellovibrionales bacterium RIFOXYD1_FULL_53_11
GTTTTTCTTGATCTCAACATGCCGGTGATGAACGGTTTTGAGCTGGTTGACAAGCTGTCGGCCAGCGGGATGATTTCAAAGATTGTAGTCGTAGTGACTTCATCAGAAGGCAATCAGGCGCGGATTGAGGCGCTCAAGAGCAAGGGCGTGAAATTCTTCATGCGCAAACCTTTTTCAGCGGAGCAGCTTAAAACCGTAATAGACGAAATAATGATTTCAAGGAGCGGGTGATGGCGCTGGATGACAATGTTGTCGGGGCTTTTTGCAGAACGGCGATGGATGCCGCGTTTCTTATTTGCGAACCGGCCGCGGGCAGGCATTTTCCTGCGCCAGCCGGGGGCATCGTGCTTGCTGGCATGGACTATCGGGGCGTGCGGCATCGCGGCCGGATAGAGGTGGCCATGGAGCGTGAAAGATGCGTCGAAATCGCCGCAAGCATGATGGGCATTGAAAATCACGACGAGGATGCCGACAGCAACGCGGAGGATGGGATCAAGGAGCTTCTAAATATCGCCGGTTCGAGGATTGTCGAAGCATTACATGGCGCGACATCGGGGCCGTTTGATTATTCCGTGCCGGAAACAAGAATGACTGATGCGGCCGGATGGGCGGCATTGCTCGGACACGAAGGGTCGGCACTTCTGGTCTCAGACGATTCACCGGTTGTTCTTGTGGTGAAAGCAGCTTGAATTGAAAACAGACGGAGCGTAACATTTATATGAAAATGGCAACTGGCGGCAAGAACGGCATGGTGGATCTGTTTGATTCAAAAGTCCTGCTTGTGGACGATGAGCCGGATATCCTTGATATCCTGGAGCACTTCCTCAAGGACGAGATAAGCCGGATTTACAGGGCGGGTTCGGGCGAAGATGCCCTCAAGGCGGTCGAAAAGCATGACATCGATCTTGCGGTTGTGGATCTCAGGATGCCGGGCATGGACGGCATCACCCTGATAAAGGAGATAAAAAAAACGCGGCCCGGCATGCCCTTTATCGTTCTAACCGGTCATGGCGACAAAATCTCGGTGCAGGAGGCGATGCGGCTTGGCGCCGTTGATTACCTTGATAAGCCGTTTGACCGGCATTTTTTGGTAACCAGCATAAAACGATGCGTCGAAAAGATTTACTACGAAAGGCTTATAAAGGAGATTCTGGAACTGTTTATCCTTCATTACACCAAGCATGATCCCGCGCATTTTGACAAGCTGACCATGAGTGAGAAGGATCGCGCGCTCAAGGCGGCGCTGAGCGTTGCCAGGATGAAGATTTTGAACAAGAAGGAGCTGTCTTCTTCATAATAATGCAGAAAGGAGTCTCGCATGTTGCAAAGCACGATACAGCACAGGGCGGAACAAAGCGGATATTCGCTTGATTTTCTGAGGGCTGACGAAGCAGAGTTCAAGTCGGTCATGGTTGACTACATCAAGAACAATTTTTCGGATCTTCTGGGCGAAGAGGACATGAAGCTTCTTCAGAGCGGGGACCCGGCCGCGCTTGAAGCGCTTTCCCGGCGCTGTATGCAGCGATATTTTTCAAGACGCAACTGACCCTGCGTCCGGGTTTTTCAGCGTCTTTTTCTTCTCAGGGCATAAAATACCGGTATGCCTATGCACACGATCACGAGACCGGCGAGCGACTCCCTGGGCTTTTCGGCCACCGAGTTGATCAAAAAGGCCGCGGTGAACACGAGGTAAACCAGCGGCAGCCACGGGTAGAACGGCACCTTGTAGGGGCGCTCAAGCTGCGGGGCGCGGCGACGCAGGACAATGAGTCCCGCAACCGTGAGGCCGTAGAAGAGGAATGCGGCGCTGATGACATAGGTAAAAAGCTGGTCATAGCGGCCCGACCAGACGAGCAGCACCGCCCATGCCATTTGAATCAGCAGCGTCACGCTCGGCACATGAAAGCGCGGATGCACATACGCCAGCTTGCGCGGAAGGGAGCCAGCGTCCGCCATTGCATAGGTAACGCGCGCTCCGGCAAGCACCATGCCGTTTACGCAGCCAAGGGTGGAGATCACCACGGCAATGATTATCGCGCGCACCCACCATTCTCCGCCCATGATGCGCACGGCATCGGCCGCCGGAAAGCTTGAACCCGCAACGGCCGCAGCCGGCAGCATGCGGTAGTATGCCATGTTGACCAAAAGATACAGGATGGCAACCGTGGAGAGGCCGATGAAAAGCGAAAGCGGAACATTGCGGCGCGGCTCTTTTATTTCGCCGGCGATGAAGGTCACGTTGTTCCAGCCGTCAAAAGCCCAGAACGCCGCGATGAGGGCGACGCCGAACGCCGTCATGCCCCCGGCGTTTGATGCAAAAACACTCCCGCCGGTGAAGGCTTGCGTGAGCCCGGCTCCCGGTTGCACCGGCACGATGAACCCGGCCATTGCAATGGCGATGAGTGTAAGCACCTTGATTGAAGTGAGGATGTTCTGCACGCCCGCCCCCCGGCGCACGCCCAGGAGGTTGATGCCGGTGAGTGCTATGATTGCCGCCATTGCCGTTGCCTTGACGGCATCGGGCGGCATCGCAAACAT
>MEQJ01000145.1:2596-7360 GCA_001770165.1 Bdellovibrionales bacterium RIFOXYD1_FULL_53_11
AATCCCGGAAGCGGGCCGAAGCATTCCTTCAGAAAAACATACTGGCCGCCGGAGCCTGGAAAGATCGCGCCGAGTTCGGCCAGCGCAAGCCCGCCGATGAGGCTTATCGTTCCCGCCGCGACCCATACCAAAAGAGCAAGGCCCGGAGTCGGAAGCTGTCTGGTGATGTCTGATGCGACAAGAAAGATGCCGGAACCTATTGCCGAGCCCGCGACGATCGCGGCGGCGGACCAGGGGCCAAGTGAGCGTATGAGCCCCGGCTTGGCGGCGGAAGTTTTGTTGTTCATCTGTGAAAGTTCTCCTTGCGTATTGAGTCAATTCTACAACAAACTATCCAATAAAGGACAAACTATTATGAAGAACGTCAAGGGATTCAAATGTGTCGGCTGCGGCAGCGAACACAGGAAGGTCGCGGGCCGGATGCAATACGCGTGTCCGTCATGCGGCGGAAATCTCCAGGTGGTTTATGATTATAAAAAAATAAAGCGCTCTCTTGGCGGGCGCCTGGGGCTTGAAAAAAACCGCGATCTGAGCGTATGGCGTTACGCGCCTCTTCTTCCGCTTGCCGGGACAAGGTTTGCGCCGCCCGTGCACATCGGCTGGACGCCGCTTTACAGGTCGCGCTGTCTCGGGCGCGAGCTGGGCCTCAAGGAGCTTTATATAAAGGACGACGGGCGCAACCCGAGCGCGTCGTTCAAGGACCGGGCCGGAGCGGTTGTGGTGGCTCATGCGCTGGAGCGCGGAGAGCGGCTGGTGTGCGGCGCTTCGACGGGCAATGCGGCTTCGTCTCTTGCATGTCTTTCGTCCGCGATGGGTCTCAAGACGGTGATTTTCGTGCCGCTCACGGCGCCGCAGGCAAAGATTGCGCAGCTTCTGGTTTTCGGCTCCTGTGTAGTGATGGTGCGGGGTACATATGACCAGGCGTTTGATCTTTGTCTCAAGGCCACGGAGCAGTACGGCTGGTACAACCGCAACACCGGCTTCAATCCATTCACGCGCGAAGGAAAGAAAACCTGTGCGTTCGAGCTTGTCGAACAACTGGGCTGGAAGTGTCCCGACATCGTGTTTGTACCCGTTGGCGACGGCAATATCATAAGCGGCGTGTGGAAGGGGTTCATGGATTTCAAAGTGCTCGGGCTCATCGACCGCCTTCCGCGCCTGGTGGCCGTGCAGTCCGGCGAAAGCGATGCCGTAAAGCGCGCGTTCGAGGCTGACGGCGTGATACGCGCCGTGAGCGGCAATACGCTAGCCGACAGCATTTCGGTTTCACTTCCGCGTGACGGAGCGGCGGCGGTGCAGGCGCTTCGCGAGTCCGGCGGTTTTGCCGTTGGCGTGACCGATGGCGAGGTGCTTGAGGCCATGAAAAAACTGGCGCGCACCGAGGGGGGGTTTGCCGAGCCGGCGGCGGCGGCCGCGGTTGCAGGACTTCAAAAGGCGGTGGCGGGCGGCAAGGTGGGGCCACGCGAGAGGGCGGTCGTGCTTGTGACCGGAAACGGGCTCAAGGACGTTGCGGGCGCGATGAGGGCCGTGAACGAGCCGTGGGTCATTGATCCGGACGTCGCGGATCTTAAAAAACTAGTTGAAGAAGAGCGCTGGCAGGCCTAATCGCCCCTGATGCGTATGCAGAGGTCGTGGTTCCAGGCCAGGTCTCCGGGCAGGCAGCGCGGAGGGCGCGTGGTTTTTTCCGGCCTGTAGGCCATCGCGGAAAATTCAGGAATTCCGGCGGTCGGCTTGTCGCGCACTATGGCGCCTGTTGCGCCGAGCACGACGTATTGCGACGGCACTGACATGTTGTGTGCAAAACGCGCGATTTCAAACGACACAAAGCTCCGGCCGAAGTTCTCGCAAGCCGCGTCCGGTGCGGTGCCGTCGCGGTGAAGGCCGCCCAGGATTTCGTCCAGCAGGTTCATCCCCTGTGAAGAGGATTTTGAAAACGCCAGGGCGTCGAAAAATTTCTGCCCGCCGCAGAGGCGGTAGAGGTAGTAAAAATACTGGAGCTGGTGGCCGTATTCGGCGGCGCGGTTGCTGTCAGGAGAGTCCTCGGGCAGCCGGGGATCGGTTGCGCCCGTGAGTGATGTTTCGGGTTGTTTGAAGCCGATATGCAGCGCGGGGTTGAAAAATCCGGTCACGATATATTCAGACAGGAGCGCGAGTCCTTCGCGCACCCAGGACTTTTCCTCCGGCCTGAACGCGCCATGCACCAGGTGCATCATCTCGTGCACAAGAAGGCGTGTGGCGTCCATGGAGTTGCTGACTGCCGATGGTTTTAGAAGTATGGCCGCCGCGCCGTCCGGCGCCCTGAGTGTCGGCGACCAGTATCCGGCGGCGCCGGTCCAGGTGCCGTCGATGAGGATGGCCCATGTTTTTGGGAGTTTGTTTTTAAAAATCCCGTGATTGGCGATTTGTGTGAGCTGTCTGGAAATGTTTGAAGCTGTCCGTCCGCAATCCTCATCCTGCATGGTGCCGCACGCGCGCCCCCAGATTGTGGCGCCAGCGGCCATGGCGTTTGCAAGTTTGACAAATGAGGGAGGCGGGCCCCCGGCGGTCGCTGCCGGGACTGTGGCTGGACGCAAAAACAGGAGCGTGAGGGCGGGCAAGATTGATGCTTTAATTATTGATATCAGGCACATGGCTCGCCACTCCGTTAAGTTGACTATATTGATAACACTTTGTCCGATGAAATGCCACGGGAAATTAACGCGACGCAAAGTCAGGTGTAACGGGTGTAACAGGACAGGTGGTCACCACCTTATTGGAACAAATCTGGCATGTCTGCGGCTGTGGGATAACCCTTGACGTAAAAACAGCGGTTATTCAGCTGAGTGGAGGTCTGATTCCCGGACCGCGTGGCTGGTTGCGGTACATCAAGGGACAGAAAAAGGAAAAGCGTGTATTAGGTATATATAATATACATTTAATATTGTGCTGAGGTATCTATTATGTTAAAATTGGTGTCGGGCTTTGATGATGATTTTGATCGGAACAAAAGCCAATGGACAAAGAAAATCCGCGGAATCGACTTTGTCGAAGCACGCATGGTTTTCAATGATCCGAATGAAACGATCGGACCTGGAACGATCAATAACGGGGAGGAACGCTGGCTCTGCGTAGGAATGGCCAATGGAAAACTCTGGACGGTTGGATATACCATACGACGCGGATTGATCAGGATATTCATGATTCGCCCGTCCCATGATGATGAAAGGGAAGCATACAATGGCTAAAAAAAAATTGGCAGCTGCACGTGAAAAGCAATGGGAAAAAGAGGACGGTGAAACAACTCTTGTACACGGGGCAAGCTGGATGAAAAGGGTAAACGTGGATTTTCCAGTCGATATGCTAAGGCGCCTCAATGAAGAAGCCGGAAGAGTTGGAATAAACCGGCAGGCCCTGATCAAGATGTGGCTCAACGACCGTATAGAGCTTTTGGACGAAAAACGAAAAGCATCATAAGCAGCCCCCTCACTGCTTCACGCTTTGAAACCCGCGATGGCAAACCGAGGCCGGGTCGAATCGGAGTTTGTCGGAATTCCATAACCCGCCGGTCTTGTGGTTTTTGTTTTTTCGCTAAAAATGAATTCCGTTATCGCACCACTCTGCAAAAAATCTTATTGTATGTGTCGTCATCACTTTTTCCTGGCGTTACTGGACGGGCTCCGCCCGTGCCCTCGAAAGGCGCAGGCCAAGGCGACTGCCGGCAATGCCGGGGTCGATGATGCTGCGAAGGTTCCGGGCATAGCAGTCCCAGCTACCGCCACGAATGACGCGATAATCACCAGACGACGGTCCTTTTGGATCGGTCACGCTGGACGTACCAAGTGATGCTGTGTAGTAATCCTCTACCAACTCCCACACGTTGCCATGCATGTCATACAGGCCCCATGCGTTTGGCTTCTTGCTTGCCACGGCGTGGGTTTCATTTCCTGAGTTGCCGTCATACCAAGCATATTCTCCAAGCAAACTTGCGTTATCTCCAAACGAGTACGCCGTTTTAGTGCCAGCTCTTGCCGCGTATTCCCACTCCGCCTCAGTCGGAAGACGGTATCTGTATCCGTCATTTTGTGCATTGAGTTTTTCGATAAATGCCTGCGCGTCGTTCCAACTCACCTTTTCGACCGGTCTATCGGCACCCTTGAAGTTAGACGGGTTGACGCCCATCACCGCTTCCCACTGGGCCTGGGTCACTTCCGTGGTCTGTAATTCAAATCCCTTTGTGATCGTCACTTTGTGATGATCCTCATTGTTAAAACGGCCCGCTTCACTTGACGGACTGCCCATCATAAAAGTACCGGGGGCAATGTATACAAACTTCATCACGGTGTTTTCGGCCTGGCCGAGTTTTTTGGTGCCGCTTGGGGTACCGGATTTTGCATGTCCACTTCGGAGCAAGGCGGCCTTTCTCTCCGCTTCTATTCTCTCCTGTCTCTCCAGCTCCGCACGCTTTGCTGCTTCCGCAGAGCGTTTCTGCGCATCGATTCTCTCCTGCTCCGCCCTTTTCTCTGCTTCGATCTTCGCAATCTTCTTCTCGGTCCCTTCCATCGTCTCGCGAAGTATTCGCCGGTACACCCGCACCCGGCGCATCACTTCCCACTTGGTCTTGCCGTTTGTGCAACTTGTTTTGTTCGGGTTATCAAGACATGCCTTGCTTTCGGCCTTTATAAAATCATCAGCCTCCGTGATCTCCTCGGCAAAGTACGTCCGGTTTAATTGCTCCTCGTTGGCTATCGTGCTCAGCCAGTGCTTTAGCGCCGTGACCGAAAACGC
>MEQJ01000146.1 GCA_001770165.1 Bdellovibrionales bacterium RIFOXYD1_FULL_53_11
CTCCACCACTTTTGCGCTACCATCATATGATGCGGTAACAATGCGTTTGCCGTCAGGCGAGAAATTGGCTGAATTCACCGGACTTCCGTGATTTATTGTCGTAATGACCTTGCCGGTAGCCGCTTCCACCATTTTTGCGCTACCATCATATGATGCGGTAACAATGCGTTTGCCGTCAGGCGAGAAATTGGCTGAACGCACCAAATTTTCGTGATTTATTATTGTAATGACCTTGCCGGTAGCCGCTTCCACCACTTTTGCGCTACGATCATATGATGCGGTAACAATGCGCTTGCCGTCAGAAGAGAAATTTGCTGAAGTCACCTGACTTCTGAGATTTATTGTCGTAATGACCTTGCCGGTTGTCGCCTCCACCACTTTTACGCTACCATCTTGTGATGCGATAACAATGCGCTTGCCGTCAGGAGAGAAATTTGCTGAATTCACCATACTTCCGTGATTTATTGTCGTAATGACTTTGCCGGTTGTCGCCTCCACCACTTTTGCGCTACGATCATATGATGCGGTAACAATGCGCTTGCCGTCAGGAGAGAAATTTGCTGAATTCACATTTTTTTGCCCATCCACCCAATATGAATTTCCCGTCGGAACGGCTTCACATGCTCCGGGGGCGCCGCCGGAGCCATCGGATTCGCCGCCTGTGGATGCAAGCGTGCAATTAAATAAAGTGGCATGGACCGCACATGACAATATACACAACCTTGCCCATGGCTTCATATAGTTCTTATCGGCGAGCCGGGAGATAGCGTTAGCCGTTTGACGGGTTTGCCCTGCTTTGTTAACGCCCTGCGTCCCCGAAAAGTTGGCGGACACCTTTTTTTTTCGACATATTGCGAAATTCCGCAAGATAAGGTATTCTGTTACGAGGTAAGGCTGGAAAAATTTCAGTTAGAATGAAACGGTCAGATGTTGGAACAGCGTATATACAGGATCAATCCAATCGTGGTGAATGACATCCGGGTTAACCAGGTTGTTATAGATCCTCATTATGAACTCAAACATTCACGCGGTATCAATGATGCGCTTATTCTTGATCTGGTCAAAAAGTTAAACGGACGGCATGAGTTTCCCCAGTCTACCCGTGGGCGCTATTCATATTTTGCGACGTTGATTGAGTATGGCAAGAAACAGTACCGGCTGATCTGGCTGCTTGAAAAAAATGCAATTTATATAGGTGTTGTTAATGCATACCGCGACGAAAGGAGAAGTTGACTATGGGGTTTCCAAATAAAAGTGAATTAAAAAAAATGCGTACCAGACTTGCAAAAGTGGAGCCTTCGCGCACTCTCCCTGAAAACGCGTCCAAGGCAGACCGGCTGAAATACAAGCTTTGTGAAAAGTTTGTAATATACTTGATGGAAAACAAGATGTCTCAGGCGCAACTGGCTCGTGAGCTGAGGGTTGATCCTGCGCGGATTAATGAAATAGTCAAATACAGGATCGATCTTTATACGGTGGACAAGCTGATGGAACTGGCGGAGCGTCTTGATTTTGAATTCGAGGTGTTGGTGGCGTGATTTCGTATGATGCAAAGAATGAATTAACGCCCCGCGTCCCCGAAAAGTTGGCGGACACCTTTTTGCCTTTTTGACGCTTGCTCTAGAACAATTTGCCGTGTATATTGTTCTCTATGTATGGTAGGGTTATAACTAATTGTATTCCAAAGAGTTCTTTCTTCCTTTTCGGCCCCCGGCAGACCGGAAAAACCACGATTTTGGAATCATTGAAGCCTGTTTTGAATATAAACCTGCTTGATCCCGGGATACATCTTGAGTTTTCAAAAAATCCCGAGCTGCTCAAAAAAAAGATCGAGGGTTTGGACGTCAAATCCGGACTGGTGTTGATCGATGAGGTGCAGCGGGTTCCGCTTCTTTTGGATGTTGTACAAATGATGACCGGCAGTCTGCCGGATTTGCATTTTGCCTTGTCTGGCTCAAGCGCGCGCAAATTGCGGCGTGGCGCCGCCAATCTGCTGGGGGGCAGGGCGGTGGTGCGTTCATTGCATCCCCTGACCATGTCCGAGCTTGGCGGTAATTTTGATATCGACAGGGTTTTACGGTTCGGCAGTCTGCCAAAAATATATTCGACGGCGGAGCATGGCGATGAAGATCTGGCGGGTGATTTGCTGAAAAGCTATGTGGTCACTTATCTGCAGGAGGAGATCAAGTCGGAGTCGCTAGTGAGGAATCTGCAGGGTTTCCAGAATTTTCTGGAAGTTGCGGCGTTGCAGTTCGGCGAGCAGGTTAATTTCAGCAATATCGAGCGCGATACCCTGGTGTCGTATTCTGCGGTCCGGGATTATTATTCCATTTTAGAGGATACGATGATCGGTTTTTTTCTCCCCCCGTTTCTCCGTTCCCGCCGCAAACGGATGAGTCACGCGCCCAAATTCTATTTTTTTGACAATGGTGTCACCCGGGCGATTCTTGGCATGCACAGGAGCGGTGTGAGCCCGCTGGAGCGGGGGCGGCTTTGGGAACAGTGGTTTGTGCAGGAGGTCTGCCGGACGAACGATTATCATAGAAAAGAGTGGAAGATTTCGTTTTGGCGCACGAGTCATGGCGCCGAGGTGGATCTTGTCATTGAGCGCGGGCGGGAGGTGCTGTGCGCGATAGAAATAAAATCCGGGAAAACCGTTTCAAGCGGCGATCTCGGTGGCATCGCATCTTTTCGAGAGTTGTATCCACATGTGAAAAGTTATGTCGTGCATGGCGCGGGCGAAACGCTCAATCTTGGCGGCTCAACGCTGCTCTCGGCCGGGGCGATGCTCAAGAAGCTGGTGGATGAGTTCTAAGGTGCCTGACAACTTTTCGCATATGTGCCGCGTTATTGATGCGCCGCGTCCCCGAAAAGTTGGCGGACACTTTCCAAGTTGGCGGACACTTTCCGAAAAGTTGTCAGGCACCTTTTTGGTACTTCCGGATGTGCCCGTACGCTTCGGCGAGGATTTTTTCGTCCGGCAGAAAAACGATGCGGAAATGACTGGTGCCCGGCTTCTGCCCGAAGCCCGTGCCGTGAACGGTCACGACGCCGGTCTGCTTGATGAGGTCGTGGCACCACTCTTCGTCGGTGCACTTGATGTTTTTGAGGCGCGGAAAAGCGTAGAATGCCCCCTTGGGCTTCACGCACGAGATGCCGGGGATGGAATTGAGCATCTCAAATGTCATATCGCGGCGCTTGAGGAGCTTGGCCATCATGGGGCCGAGATGCGCGTCGTTGCCGTACAGCGCGGGCGCGATGGCGGCCATCGTGGCGTGCGGGGCGCTGAGGCGCGCGCGGCAGAGCTTTTGAATTGCACGGTAATAATCGCCCACAATCTGCTCGGGGCCGCTCACCACCCCCCAGCCCATGCGGAGGCCCGGGCCGACATAAACCTTGGAAAGCCCGTTGAACGTGATTGCCGGCACGTCGGGCGAAAGCGAGGCGAGCGACACGTGCTTTTCGCCGTCAAAAACGAGCTTGTCATAAATCTCGTCCACAAAAAGCATGAGGTTGAATTCGAGCGCGAGCTCTACGAGTTTGCGCGCGACTTCGAGGGAGACAACGGAGCCGGTCGGGTTGTTCGGATTTATTATCACGAGGCCGCGCGTTTTTTTGTTGATGCGGCGGCGGATGTCGGCGACGTCGGGCTGCCAGCCGTTTTCTTCGTCAAGATAGTACGGGTTGGCCACTGCTTCGAGTTTTGCAAGCACGGCCGAATACAGCGGATAGCCCGGGCAGGGCAGGAGCAGGTTGTCGCCCTTGTCCAGAAGCGCGGTGAGCGCAAGATCAATGGCTTCGGAGCCGCCGCTGGTGACGTAAACATCCTGGATGTTTTGTATCGCGCGTTTTTGCGCGTCCCGCCGGATGGCTTCGACCGCGCCTGCGGTGCCTTCGCTCGGCGCGTAGCTTGTCTCGCCGCTTTTCAGCGCGTTGCAGATGCTGTCGGTGATGAAGGTCGGCGTTTTGAAATCGAATTTGATGGGATCGCCGATATTGAGAAAGAGCATTTTTTTGCCGGCGGCCCGGGCCTCTTCGGCGACAAGAAGTATGTCGCGGACGGCGTATTTGATGTTCTCGGTGCGGCGGGCGGGTTTGATGCGGCGGGCGGGCGGGGTGCGGCGGGCGGGCGGGGCTGTTTTTGCTTTTTTGATTTTTTTTGCGCTCATGCGCCGACAGATATCATTTTGCCGCGAGATGTTCGAGCAGGATTTTGGTTCCTATGAGGACAAGGATGATGCCGCCGGCAATGCCGATTTTTTTCTCAAAAAAATGGCCGATGCGCGAGCCGAGGTATACTCCGCCGAATGAAACAACAAACGTCACAATGCCGATGAATACCGCCGGCAGCGGCACGCTCACGCCGAGGAATGAGAAGCTGAGGCCTACCGCCAAAGCGTCAATGCTCGTGGCGATTGCAAGACCGGTCATGACCACCAGATCATCGGCGCAGCAGGTGCGCTCCTTTGCGCCGGGGCCTTTGCCCGAAAGACGGAGTGATTCGTAAATCATCTTGCCGCCGATCAGCGAAAGCACGCCGAATGCGATCCAGTGGTCTGCGGTCATGATCACGCTGTCGATGGATTTGAAGTGCTGTCTTATTCCAACGCCCGCAAGCCAGCCGAGGATTGGCATCAGGCACTGAAAACCGCCGAAGAAGAAGCCGATCTTGAGCGCGCTTGGCGCGATTTTACGGCCCCGGAGGCACCCGAGGATTGCCCCGTTTGCGACCGAAACGGCAAAGGCGTCCATTGAAAGGCCGATTGCGATGAAAAGCAGAGTTAAGATGTCCATGGGAAAAGTATAAAGTAACCCGGATACTTTTTGATGCCCAGTGCGTCATTATATACGGCATATGTTTATGCGGCCCTGATGACGCTGCGCATCATAGGGCTTTTTACCCCCGTGTGTCTCTCGCGACACGCCACTTGATTACTGTACTATTTTGATTTGACAATTACCTAAATACCTGAGAAAATTAATCTAGTATCGCCATATGTGCATACTAACGGGCTGTAGGCTAAAGGGAATTGGCTACGGTTCTAGGGATGCGCATAGGCAAAACGCAGGAAAGTTGCAGGACGTAAGAAGTGAAAGACAACCGGCGCTCAGACAATCGGTCTCCCGTCCGCGCGCGAACGAGGACGCAGCACAAGCTGATGACGCTTGTGGTTGCGGGGTTGTTTTTCATCAGCCAGCTGCTCACGGGCATCAATACCGCTCATGCATTAAGCGCCAAGGATACACTCAGCTTTTATGCAGAATTCACCAATCAGACAACTGATGCGCCGATAAGCGGCAACATAGACATCTACGTTCAGTTGTATGGATCAGCAAGCGGTGGCGGACCGCTGTGGGCGGAGTGCTGGAGCGGCGTTGGCGTGAGCCAGGGGCGCGTGACGCTGGCGCTTGGTTCGGCAAACGCATTTGCGCCGTCGCTGGGGGGCTTTTTGTCGGCTAATCCGAATCTGTTTGTAGGCGTACAGGTTTGCGACAGCGGGAGCGGTTGCGCCGGCGGTTGCGACACGGAGATGACGCCGAGGATCGCGCTTGGTTCGATACCGTTTGCCGGTTATGCCGAAGAGGCCGGCGATGTGAGCGGCCAATCGATACATCCTGAGATGGTGACGATCACCCCGAGCGGCAATGTGGCGGTGAATGTAGGTGGCGTGGATGTGATCAGCAGCACGGGATCGTGGATCGGCCCGGCTATGCCGACAGGGGCGAGCGGTTCGAGCGGTTATACTGGAGCGACGGGCGCCACTGGAGCGACGGGCCAGACGGGTCAGACGGGTCAGACCGGTGAATCCGGCGCGGTTGGTTTGCAAGGTGAGATAGGTTTTACAGGCGCGACGGGCGAAACGGGCGCGACAGGTGCCACGGGCGCGACGGGCGCGACGGGCGCGACAGGTGCAACGGGTGCCACGGGCGCT
>MEQJ01000147.1:0-308 GCA_001770165.1 Bdellovibrionales bacterium RIFOXYD1_FULL_53_11
CATGGGTCAGGGCGGACAGCGCGCCCTTGGCCGCAGCATAGGCCTCGGTCTGGGGCTCAGACATGATCGCCCGGGTCGAGGTCATGTGAATGATGCTGGCCCCTTCCCGCAGCATCGGGATGGCGGCGCGAGACATCAGGAAGGCGCCCGTCAGGTGGCTGTCCACCGTCCGGCGCCAGGCCTCCAGCGACAGGTCGGCCAGGGGGCCGTTGGTCGGATCAGCGACGCCGGCGTTGCTGACCAGAAGATCCAGCTCCGACCATCCCAGTTCGACAAAGGCCGCCGCGACCGAGGCTTCGTCGCCGACG
>MEQJ01000147.1:408-20872 GCA_001770165.1 Bdellovibrionales bacterium RIFOXYD1_FULL_53_11
TCAGGCCGCCAACGAGCGTACTTTTTGCAAACTGCGCTGCGGCCGGAAATTGATACAAAACTGCGCTTGCCAGAATGCCAAAAACGCTCATTCCTTTTGCAATGATTGTCAGGTAGCTCACCGCGCTTTGCGCTGATGCCTGGAGATCCCGCGCGGCAAGCGCAAGCTCCGGCAGCAAAAGCGCGGCGACAAGGCAGGCTGCGGCGCCGATAATGATATTTTTATGATTTTTCATTTTATACTTCCTTCTTGAGCTTCCGCCGGTGGTTTTCCGGTCGGATTAAGTTGTGGCTGGTGAAATCTAAAGATCATGTCCTGATGCACAAGTTCGCTCTCGGAGCTTGTGACCCAGCGATCGACTTTGAACAGGCTCCACCCGCCCGGCGTCACAAGATGTTTGAACCGCTCGGGCAGGGGCTTGTTAAGCCCCGCCCGGTTGGATGCGACGAGTTCTGGCGCGGATTCTTCGCGGTAAGCTGCAAGTTCTTTTGATAGTTTTTCGCTCTTGAGTTCCGCTTCTTTCCTTCGAGACTCTTCATCAAAGATGAAAAGACCTGCGATACCAGAGACTGCTGCCGCCGACGCTCCCCAAAACACCCCATGCATGGCTCGGTTTTCCTCCTTGGGGGCCAGGATCGCTCCAAGCGTTCCGGCCCCCGCTCCTGCAATCACCACTCCGGTGATTGTTTTTGTCCGGTTTGACATCGACGCGCAGCCGCTCATTACGATGAGCGCCGCTACTGTGAACGTCGTCACCGGAGCGAGCCACCATGCATTTCTTGCGAGAGTTTTGGTTTTCATGACTAAAAATCCCCACCGTTCCCTTTGTCAAAATTTTCAAAATTGCCTGAAGTTTCATTTTGTTTTTCTCCCTTTGGTAAAATGCCGGATGGCGTTACATCGTCGGCAAGGACTTCAAAGCCGTTTGCCTTCGCGCCGTCCTTTGTTTCGTATTGAAAAGTCCTGAGTCGCCCTGTCACCATGACGCGGTCGCCTTTTTTTAGTCCTGCCCTGACGCGAGCGCCAAGGCTCCCGAACGCCTTAACCGGAAACCAGTTCGTATGAGCTTGTTCATACTGCTTGGTTTTTTCGTTAAGGCGCGACACGTTCTCGGCCAGCGTGAAGCTCACGACGCCCTTTGAATCGTCCGACTTTTTGTGGATCTCGGGGCCTGCGCCCAGATTTCCGGTGATTATGATTTGATTTGTGAACATGACTGCTCCTTTTAATGGCTTTCGCGCCATTCTTTTTCGTTGGTTGCGCCCGTGGTGAATGCCCCCGAGCGTGATATGAGGATTCCGTTTATATCCACCACCGGGTAGTAGGTGAGGTGGAGAGCGCTGCGGCTGAAGCTCGTTGGCCTTACCGGCTCTCCCGCCTTGTACTCATCCGGTGTGGAAGCTACGGCGCTGAATCCTTTGCATCCGTAGTATTTCGTCCCTTCGACGGTCGAAAAATTCATGATCCCGCACGGAATGTCTTTCCTCTCGGATGAAATGCGGTTGACGACGGCAAGTACCGGCGTGCCGGTCTGGCCTTCAGGAAAAGGTTTGCAGGTATCAGTATTTTTCACCCGGAAGCGGATTGACTGCCCTACAACTTCCTTGAGCAGCGCGAGCGCCACGCAGTCAATGATTTTGCCGTCCGGCCACTTGAACCGAAACGTCAGCCCGCCGATCACGTCCTGATCCGAGTTACCGAGCGGCGCGTTCACGACGCGATAGTTGATGGGAGCCGGGGCGCTGAAGTACCTCGTTATTCTGAGGTCCGTGATCTGGTTCTTGCAAAGCGGCTCGTCAAAGCCCGGTTCGCAAATCTGATGCGTATTTGAGCAGTAATCGCCCCATTCTTCGCAGCCTGCCGTGCCGACCTCGGCGCAAACCGAGGTGTCAGGAACCAATCCGCATTTTCTTTCGATGCCGCAGTTACCGGCAATGCCGAGCGTGAGGCAGCCCCACGGCGAGAACTTGTATTCTGTCGAGCAATCCTCTTTGATTCCGTACCTGACGCAACTTACCTTTGGTTTTTTGCAGAAGTTTTTAACTTCGATGCATTCGTTTTTGTATTTCCGGCAGGCGGGCAGGGCATCTCCGGGCTTGTCGAGGCACACAAGCCCCTTGTCCTCGATTTTAGGTTGCGTGAGTTCATCCCCGAATTCAAATTCATGCACCACAAGGGACGTAAGCTGGAGTTCGTACTCGTCCCCCTCACGCACGGTAAATACATCCTGCGTGATGCCGCCCACTGGCGGTTTTACAAGTTCCTGCCGCTCTTCGCCGCGGATTGCAATGTTGGTAGAATTCAGGATCGGTTTTATAATGGACGACGAATAAAACGTGTCTCCCTGCCGCCCGAGGCTCTCGCTTACGATCCTGACCGGCACAACGTATGGTTTGAAGGTTGCTTCGTCCTTAAGAGTGTAAGTAACGCCCTTCGAGCCTGATTTTTCGTCAAAATATACGAGTTTCATCTGCGAGATGGCTGTGTTTTTCACGCGCTCGAAAAACCGTTCCTTGCCAAGCCATTTCGAGAGTGCAGAGGCGGCGCATTCTCCCAGAACCTGATCCGCTTCTGCGGGCGAGATTTCTTTGCGCTCCTCGGCTTTTTCTCCCGGCACCACGAGTTTTGCCTTGAGTTTGGCGTAGTGGGGCGCGGTTTTTAGCTGATAGAGCCTGATTTCTTCTGTAAAACTGCCGGCTATCTCGTAAGAGACGGCCACTTCGGCAGCGCCGTTAAACACGTCGTCAGACAAGAACCGCTCGATATATTTTCGTGATCCTTTAAGGGTTACGGTAAAGGGCTGGTTTGGCTGGCAGCCGGACGGGCTGTTTGGCTCGCCAAAAACGCCCGGCGTTACGTCATGATCGACGCCAGCAATTTTTATGCTGATCCGCTTCGGGCAGGAGCCAAGGCTTGAAAGCTCGTGCTCGTAGCCAAACAGGTCGGTGAGTTCCTTTTTTATCGCTGCCCGGCGTACTTCGTTAAGATACAGGTTCTCTGGTATCCTGATCCTTGTGGTGGAATACGATAGCTCGCGTTGGCTGCCGTCAATGAGGGCTATTGGGATCGTGAGGGCCACCTTGCCGTCCGGCAACTGGTGCACGCTTGCGCGTCCGCCGTCGGCGCTTCCGATTACCAGCACTTTTGGCATTATGAAGGCGTTTCTTTCAAACTTCTCGGACCCGCTTATTTTATAAAGGCCGTAACCGGTCTTTGAACTCATCCATAGGACGTTGTTACGCATTACATCCGACCGGACGCGCTCGCGCTCGGAAGAAGTCATGCGCGAAACGGTAAGCTCTGCAAGGTCAAGGTGGCTGTCATTTTCGGTGGTCCACCCGTCGCCAAGGTCGCGCCCCTCAGAGGGTTGCGCTGCTGGTCCAGCACTTGGCGGAGCAGTATTTTGTGGACCACCCGCCGTGTCCTCAGACTTTTTTGAAAAGCTGCATCCAAAAAAACAAACAAATGCCATTAACAATAAAAGGTGTTTCATAAACCTGTCTCCGGTGATTTTGACTCAGTGAATTCGAGTTCAAATCTTGTAGAATATGTGAATTGTTTTTCTATTGGCTTTTGACCGTTTTTTCCGTCGCACTCGTACCAGCCAAAGCGCCAGTCGGGGAAGAATTCGTCTTTGTTGTTGACGTTTCTTATCACGCCGCGAGCCACGAATTTTCCGCAGGGCCTTGTTTCCTTCAGGAAGAACCGCGACTCGGCATGCATTACAAAATGATCGCCTGCCGGTAGTGTGCAATCCCTGAGATCAGCTATTTTGATCCAGCCGCGCTTCAAAAAGTTGGTGATTTTGCAGGTGGTCCGCTCATTACGGTCATTTTCAAACGTCAGGTAGATTTTTCCGGGATCGATATCGAGGTCGGTTATCTCTTGCTCACGGAAGTCATCCACCACAAGGAATTTGTCAAAATAGACGGATTCGGTAAAAGTGCGTTCGACAGAAAATTCCTGACAGCAAACAGATTGATTTATCCAGCCGTCCCAGCAACTGCGCGGGCCGTGCGGGCATACGTTGCGCATGACGGTATCGTCAAACCCCAGGTCGCTGCCGTCGGTGTTTTTGCATTTTGGAAGAATGAACTTGCCAAAAAGCAGCTCCGGGCTGTTCTGACAGGCTCCGCCGTCGCAAATGACCTTGTGGTGGACAAAAGAAACGTGCGGAGTGGTGACTCTCGTTCCGTATGCTGCGCTCGGGTTCCGTCCGTCGTACATAAAATACCACGGGCAGATTACGGTTGCTCCGGTCTCGTCCGTTACCACGCGTCTTACAATGACCGGGTTCTTGGGGTCAGGGTAATTGACAAGCGCCCGAGCCTGCCTGATTGCGATTTTGTATTCGTCCCCGCGAACGGTCTTACCGACAAGCATAGGCTCGGGGTAGTTGCCGTCCGTGGTGCCGCTGTACAGCGATACCGTAGTAATGGCGGCTGCATTTACAGCAATCAGTGGCTGCGCGAGCAGCAGGAATGTCACAAGTGTGGTGTTTCGTGGCTTCATGGTTACAAGTCCATTGCAAGAAGTTCACATCGCAGCGACGGGGCTTGTGCATGCTTGTTTTGTTCGTGCCACGGGTGGTTGCAGTAACGGAATGAACTCAGGATTTCTGACCGCTCTACAAAATATGCATTGATTGCCTGTCCGACTTTTCCGTTTGGCAATCTATAATTTTGCAGTTCGCCGTTCACGATCACCCTGTCGCCGCGCTTGAGGTATTCCATACTGCCAGAAATATTGTCACCGTGCGTGATGTAGACCTGAATGATGATCCCGTCACCGAGGTTTTGGACGGCAGTAGAGAAGGATACGTGGTAGCTGTGATGAAATATTGTAAACGTGCATTGGCCCTTTGAGTCCAGTGCGGGCTTGCCCAGCAGCCATCCGGTCATCGAAACATGGTTGAATGGCAGGCTCATATGTACCACCTGTGGTTCGAGAAGATGATTTCCCTTTTATGCGGCGTGTGCTTCATGGCAGCGATCAGAAAATCCGCGAATTTTCCCAGCCATTGTTTGATTCTCTTTTTCATGATTCCTCCTCATGCGTTTTGCCTTCTTTATTTGCGGCGTTTTTGCCGGAAATTTCGAAAAGCGTGTTAATGCATGAGCAGGATGTGTGCCAATGTGGTTTGTAAATCGCGATTGAATAAAAACGCGGGCTTAGAATTTTGAGGCGCTGAAAATCAGCGTTCGAGTCTCACGTTTGAGACTAAACCGTCTCACAAAGTAAGACTGGGGGGCTCTGGATTTCAGGATAGTTGTCGGAAATGAATTCGGAGCAGTTACACTGAAAAGGCCGATTCTCCCACAAACTGTGCTGGTATCGATTTATTGATCTGTGCCGAGATATCGCGAAACCATTTTTTGGCCATCAGAGAACGTTTATAATAAACATAGAACTTCCGGGGGGCAAGGGGGCGTTTCAATCGATAAATCACGATATCCCTGTGCTTGTGTTTTGCTGTAGCAGCTAAAAATATACTTGGAATTAGCGACCAGTTAAGACGATTCTCGGCACGTCCCCGAATAAGATTCCAATTTTCGCACGAAAAAGTGCATCTGTTCATTTTTGATAACCCATACATGCTTCGAAAATGATCAAAATATGGTAAATCAGCGGAATATTGAGCGTAGGGGTAGGTATCGCATGTTTTTGCCCAGTCCTCAGCGCATTTGGCGCTGTTTATCCATTTTCTTGGAATTACGAGCATTAAATCATCAACGAAAAGACATCTCCGTGTATAGTTGTATGACTCGCATTCAGAAGCCGTAATGCCGACCTCAATAACCTGCCTGCGCATAAGGTCGGCGGTTGCAGCGCCGTCCATTAACATCAACTGTAATCTGCATTGAGTCTTGATTCGATTCGCGCACAAAGCAAGAATTTCCTCTCTGGCCCCGATTCTGATTTCGGCGTTTTCTGCTTGATCAAGATCGGCAGATAACTCATTTACAATATCTTCGAGACCGTTCAACCGCATGCAGAGCTTGCTCGCAACAATTCCCCCCATCTTTGTCAGGCGTTTGTTCCTGCCGATGGTCTCGAAAATATCGAACTGAAAATATTCTTCAACTTGCTTGAGCTGCCGCGATACTGTTGCTTCGGTGGTATTCAAATGACCAGCAGTGCCCTTGATATTGCCTGTCTTTCCATAGACAGCCAAACAGTGCAGAAGGTGGACAGAGGGAAAACTTTTCATTGATAACGATTACACTTATGTAAGTAAAAAGTACATAATTATGCATTGAAGAATATTTATATTGCCATGTATTGGTGATGAGAAACTACTGATCAAGGAGAAAACATGAAAATCTTAATAAATGCAGCAATTATGACGACCCTGATTGCGGCTTCCGCTTATGCAGTCGAGGGGGAAGATACGAAGATGCCGACATGCTTTTGTCGTATAAGCCAGGACGATAATCGACCGGTTTTTGGATACGAATTGGTCCAAATTGATGTGACTGGAAGTACGGTTGTAATTGATTTCTATCCGGGCAATGGTGACATGCCATCATATTCGCCTTATGCGCGTGGGTATGCAAAAGCATGTTGCAATCTGAAGCTCGCCCGGCGCATTAAAAACAATTACTGTAGAAAAGGTTCTCAAGAAAACTGAGGTTATGGAAAGTTATGATAAAGATTTCAAAATACGAGTGGTTTTGCTTTTTTTCTTTCCTTTTCTATTCCCAGCCATTGCTGGCATATGAATGCACCTTCAGGGCGACCGAATTGAAACAACCTGTCGTAATACGCTATTTTTCTGGCCAGCCCCCGCAGACATTTGAAGCTGTATTTGAGGATAAACCCGCTAGAGATGATCGCACAACCTTGCGCGTAACGATAGGGCTCGAAAACGGTTATTTTCATGTGATTGTAAATGAAGAAATCTATTGGGATGGTGGCATGAATAGCCGTAGCTACAATACACCGATAGAAGCAATATTATTGCCAGAATTTAAATGGGTGAAGCTCTCTAATGAAAAGGGCTATCGTGAACTTGAATGCAGGAGTGAATAACTGAGGCGCTGAAATGTCCATGATCTATGCAGACTGGCACGCAACGAGACACATCAACACCGTGATGAAAACTTACTTCATTCCAGATAATCTTCCGCACGGGATGTTTTTGTTCCCCGGTACATCGCCATTGCCGTCTTGTGATGACGAAAGCCGAGTTTCCGGTAGAATGGCTCTTTTCCGACAGTCGAGGTCAGGAGAATGAATTCGAGCTTTTGCTTTTCAAGAAGGGCATCCATAATCTTTCGGCCCACGCCCTTGCCTTGATATTCTGGCAAAACAACCACATCGTAGATGTTTGCGTAATACTCACCGTCCGAGATCATGCGGCCACTTCCGACGAGCTTCTTTCTGTCGAAAGCAAAACATGTCAAATAGCTCTTCTCAAATGCTCTGCGCAATTGTTCAGGATCACGCTTGCCAAGCGGCGCCCGCTCGAATAGCTCGGCCAATACCACCCAATTGATTCCGGTTGTGTCAAAAACCAAAGTATAATTCTGTTGCACGTTTTTCAAACTGCTTCCGCCCTTCTGTTTGTCCTGTCTTCAACAAGCTTCTTCAGAACTTCCCGGTACGCTGCAAACCTTTTCCTTCCGGTTGCGTTCAGTTTATAGGTAGTACGGGGCTTCTTGTTGTCCACAAACTCTTTTTCAAACCTGACGTATTCGGCTCCGATGAGTTCACGCATATGCGTAGTCATGTGTCCGTCAGAAAGGCCAAGCTGGTCGCGCAGCGTGACGTAATCAGTCGGGCCATGCTTGGCCAGAAATGCAACAATGCGGGTTCTGACCGGCTGATGAATTATTCTATCGAATTCCATTTGACCCATCCCGCCAATCCCTTCGGCAGCAGCCTCACCCCGGCATCCATGCACCCCTCCACAACATCACGGTCATCATAATGACTTGTTACAAGCACAGCATCTCGCTGGATGCCCAGCCTGTCGATCACATCAAGGCCATTGCTCGTATGCCCAATGAACTCATAATCCACAAGAAAAAGCCGCCGCGTCGAATCCGGATCAGCAGCCTTCGCACCGCTGTTATGCCACTCCGCTAAAGCATCCGGACTTTTGAAATGATGCAGCCGCAAGCGCCCAAGCGCCGCCTCAGCACCGAGCTTTGATTTCCAGACCTCATGTATCGAAGGATCGTCGTCCACGATCACCACGTCAGTTCCCGGCTCGATACGGAGTTCTTGTAAAAACCATGCAGGGGCATCGCAGCGGGGCAGGAGCACAAAAACTTTCGTGCCGTGACCCAAAGTAGAATCCAGCCTGATAGTTCCGCCCCACGCTTCAATAACCTTGCGTGCGTGGTAAAGCCCGATCCCGCTGCCGCCTGCCTTGCCAAAGGACGCGTCTTTGCGCATGAGGCGCGGCAGGATGTCGGCGGGGATGCCTGCGCCGTTGTCACTCACGATGATTTCGGCAAAGCCGCCGGGCAGGGGATTCATCTCGACGGTTATCAGCCCCTTGTCGGCAATAGCCTCGGCAGAATTGGTGATGAGGTTTGACAAAACATTCTTGAACTCAACCGGATCAATCTTTGAAAAAATCCCGTATGCGCTGGCTTCAAGACAGCTCTCGATCTTCACCCCGGCGCGCGAGCGGTGCTGCATCCTGCAAAGCGAAATTACGTCCTCTATCAACGACGAAAGAAGATGCGTGCCTGTCCGGGAGCCAAGGCTCGAAAACGGATTGTTTGCGGCTGACTTGTAAAAATCGCTCATGCTGCTCGCGGACTGTGGATTCAACTCGTCATACTTTGCCTTGAGCGTATTTGTGATATCTGAAATGGAATTGATCGCGCTCTGGATGATCACCCGCGAATTTTCGGGCATGTCTGAAAACGTCTTTGTCGCGATAGCAAGCGCCAGCACCGGGGATTTTAGGTTGTGCGCTGTTTCGCGAGCCTGTGTGGCAAGCGCGGCATCTTTTTCGAACATGCGGCGGCCTTCCTCGCTTGCCTGTAACCGCTTTATAAGCTCTCCAAACTGCAAACCCATGTCAGAAAGCTCGGCAAATCGTGAAGCGCTCTCGGGAGTTTCAAAAACGGTATTGCCGCTCGCATCAAAGGTTTTGAGGGCTATTGCAAAATCCGTGATGGGTTTGCTGATGTCAGACGCAAACCCCAGCATCTTCCGGCGCATCACAAAATAAAACCCGCAACACGAAGCTGCAAGCAGCACAAAAACAGCCGCCACCGGCAAAAGCGGGATTTGTGAAGTGACCGTAAGCCGGTAATCAGCGCCTACGGGGAATGTCGCGATAATTTCTGGCCGGGCATTAAAAAAACCGATCTTCCAAGAAGCGCCCAAGCCCGCGACGGATGCGTTCAGTCTTGCCGTGTCTGACGCGTTTGACGTTATCAAGTTGCCGCTTGCGGCATCATGAAGCCAATAGCCGGAATATACGCCGCTTGAGAGTAGGGAATTGAGTTGCCGGTTGGCATCAAACACGTCGTTGGTGTTCAAAAGCTGTTTTAGATATGGGGTCATGGCATGAATGGCCGCCGCATTGCGCTGGTGCAGTCCATAGACCATCGCGCCGACGGATAGCATAAATACAGAAACCACGCCGACGGCGGCAACCAATACCGACATCCGGCGTGCCTCACGGCGGGCCGCGCTCTGGATAGGCATTTTGCGTGATTCAGTCATTGCGTCCTCCCGTCTGCCTGTATCCGGCAACCGCGCCGGGCCTTTATGACTTCATAGTCAGCATAAGATTCACCGGCCATGCTAAGAGCGTTGTTTTCGAGGCAGCGGTTCCAATAGCTGATGTGCGGCGGGTACGAAATATTGATCGTGACGGCATTGCGGTACAGCTCGCGGTCAATTTCAGCAAAATACCCGGCACGCCTTGCGCGGTCCGGCTCCTGCCTTGCCATCGCAAGAGCATGATCAAGCGTCTTCGAGCGGTAATTTGAAAGATTGTACGGTGCCGTGGATTCAAAGGCTTCCAGAAAATATTCGACATCCGGCAGATCAAGCGTCTGGGCTAAAAACGCGATGTTAAAATCCTTCTTGGTGATTCGCCGGAGAAGTTTGTCAAAGGGAAGCCCCTCACAGCGGATTTGCACGCCGATTTTTTCAAAATCAGACGAAAAAGCGGCGCACATTTCAGCGCCGCGTTCTAGGACTTCTGGATAAACAAGCTTGAGCCGGATGCCAGAAAATCCATGGCAATTCTCGCGTGGCATGTCTGCGGGCTTTACCATCGAAGAACCTGAAAGCGTTGGCGGGATTATTCCAAGGGCAGGCGATTGCTCAGGTATAAAACCGGCAATAAACTTCTTGCGATCAAAACTCTGCGACAAACACCGGCGCAAACGGACATCAGACGTGGGACCGGAACCAGAATTAAGAGCAAGAACCCAGGTAGTGGTGCTCGCGACGTTCTGGCGCACGGCTTTTGAGGCTTTCAGCCGTTCGTCAGTGATTTTAAAATACGGATAGATCACGGAATCATGGAATGTGCCTGCAAGTACGCCTTCAATTGCGCTTTTTTGGTCAGCCTCGACAAGCTCCATGCGGCGAATGGCAGGCTTCTCGCCGTGAAACCCGTCAAAGCGTTCAAGAAGGAGTGTTTTGTTGTCAACGTTTTCGTTCAGGCCAACAATCCTGAAAGCGCCAGTCCCGTAAGGGTAGGGTGATTGTTCTGATTGAATGGCAAGCTTGGCGGCCGGCGCGGCAAGAAGGGAAATAAACGGCGGGTAAGGGGATTTCAGTTCGACCTTGACGGTGAACTCGTCAAAAGCGACCACCTGTTTTATGCGTGCGTACCTGAGCCGCACGGGGCTGTCCTTGTCTACAAGATTGCGGAACATCTCGGTCACATGCCTTGAGGCAAGCACGGTGCCGTCATGAAAGCGCACGCCCTTTTTGATGTTGAAGGTGTAATTCGTGCCTGATGTATCGAGCTTCCAGCTTTCGACAAGCTGGGGTTGTATTCCGAGAGTCCTGTCTATCGAAAAAAGCCCCTCATAGGCGAGGTTTGCAAGCGCGTTGTCGGCGGTAGAAAGGGATTTGACCGGGGTCCATGACTCAGGGATCTGATATGTCGGCTTGCGGTACAGGGCGATCTCGGTGCTTGTCATTTGGCGCGCAAGCATGACCATGGCTCCGGCAACAGCGCCGATTGCCGCTGTGATAATAAGCAGTTTGCTTGTGCAGGAGCACCGGGCGGATTTTTTCATCTCACACCACCCACGGTAAAAGCCGGTAGCGCACTACTGCTGCATACTTGGTGTAGTCCGGGCTTGATTTTGAGAGCAGGGCTTCTTCGCGCCTGATCCGAAGGAGCGTGAACGTCAGGAAGACGGCGGCTATTGCCGCATTCCGCACGCAGGGAAATGACGCGAGCCACGCAAAATTGAAAATATTATATCCCGCATAGATGGGGTGGCGGACGAGTGAGTAAAGCCCCTTGGTCTGAACGCCCCGGAACGCCGGAAAAATGGAAAAATAATCGTAAAGATCAATAAGCGAGAGCGCGGACACGAGAAGGCCGGCATAGGCGATAATAATTGCAGGCAGGAACGGATTTTCAGTCCTGCCGGATGCGGTCAAAAAAAGCGGTAAAACTACATGAATGCTTGTGACGGCAACGGTGGCCGCTCGTGTGTCGCTTGCCTTGGCGCTTTTGCGGGCCAGAAACGCCAGCATCACGACAAACATGAAGGCAATCTTGAGCAGGTACGTGATTGAGCCGCTTGACCTAAGCAGGTACAAATATGCGCCGATCCCGAAGATCGCGCCTGCCACGCCAAGCAGATCGTAAAACCGTTTCGTCACGACATTCATCCTCAGCGCGGAGTTTTTAAACTCCGGGGCCGTCTCCGTTGCCATGGGCGGCATGTGCATCGTTGCCAAGAAGATCACTGGCAAGGTTGCTCATCTTGGACGCCGGATCGATGATTTGCAGCATTCCTGCCACAAACAAAACGACAGCTACGATTTTCAATATGGTTTTCATTTTATGATTTCCTCCTTCAGGAATATGGACATGTTGTTGATAAAATCCCTTGAACTTTCGATAAACGGAAAATGTCCGCCGGGCAGTACTTCGTGTTTTATTTTCGGATTCAGGTCGGCGCCTTTTTTGACGTATTCGCAATCAATGATGCAGTCACTTCGTCCGGTGATGCTGAGTGTCGGCAGGGTGAGGCTTTTCAAAACCCCTTTCAGATCAAAATCTTTCAAATAATTCTGCAAAAGGTCTTTGTAGGCTCTGGCATTGTATTGAATCTTGCCAAGCACATTGCGTCCTTCGACTTCTTTTAAAACGCCAAAATATGCAGGTGTATTTGCAGTCGTGATAAGCCTCAGCAGGTGGTCGTCGGCTCTTTTTTTGAATTGCTTGGTGATATCTTTCGTTTGTTCGGCAATTTCATTGTACAGTTCTTCGTGTCTTTGTTTTGCGGCATCAAAAAAATGGTTGTCGTACAGCCACGATACAAGGACGAGTCCTGCAAGCGGTGATTTTTCACCGTGTTTTTTGATATATTCTAGCGCGAGTGCCGACCCGAATGAGTGACCGAGCAATACGACACGTATTCCTTTAAGTTTTGAAATCACCGAGTGAAGTTCGTCAACAAGACCCGGCATGGTGGTCTCGCCGTTTTGGTGCTGGCGGTAAAAGACAAGTTCATGTTGGCATTCGTATTTTAGGTCGTTCAGATATGACATGAAGTACGAGCCGTCCATGCCCGGCCCGCCATGCAAGCAAAGCAGCGCGTAGGGTGACGATTTATCGCCGCCGATTCTTTCAATCACCGGTTCATGCATTTGTGCGCTCCTCTTCGATTTCGGAGCGGGAGCGCCGGACAAGGCCAAGCTGCCCGAGCTGCCGGAAGGCTGTCGCCCGGCTTACGTTAAGGAGTGTTGCCACATCAGCGGCCCGGCCATTGCAAAGTTTGAGCGCCGTAATGAAAAACTCGCGTTTGATTTCTTCCGTGAGCTTTACAAGCGCGTCATAGCTGATGTCCGATCTCGTCGTGGGCAGCGTGACTTCAAATTTGTTGAGCCGTCTTTTTGGAAGCGGAACGATACTGAAATCCGCCGATTCAATTATTGGTGATCCGCGATCCTTTGCCACCATCATGGCGCGCTCAATGCTGTTGCCGAGTTCCCTGAAGTTGCCGCGCCATTCATGATTCTTGAGTTCTTCTAGCGTTTTTGGATCGATTTTGAGCTTGAATCCGCCGAATTTTACGAGGAAGAAATGCGCGATATCGGAAATATGATCGAAACATTTTCTAAGCGGCGGGGCGTTGATCCTGACCCCCTGAAGGCGGTAGTAAAGGTCTTCGCGGAATCGCCCTTCGGCCACTTCTTTTTCAATGTCGCGGTTGGTGGCCGCGATCACGCGGAACGACGAGTGTATTGTTTTGTTCGAGCCCACGCGCGTAAAACATCCGTCCTGCAAAACGCGAAGGAGCGCTGGCTGCATCGAAAGTGGAAGTTCTCCTATTTCGTCCAAAAACAAATCCCCGCCGTTGGCGAGTTCAATTTTTCCGATTTTTTCGTTTACGGCGCTCGTGAACGAGCCTTTTGCATGGCCAAAAAGCTCGCTTTCAATAAGATTTTCAGAAATCGCGCCGCAGTTCACGACCACAAGCGGCCTGTTGCAGCCTTCTTCCGTTGCGTGAATACGTTGGGCTACAAGCTCTTTGCCTGTTCCGCTTTCGCCGGTAATGAGTACGGGCGTGCGGCTCCATTTCAGCGTTTTTATGGTTGAGCGCAGTTCGCGCAGGTATTCAGGAGAGCCCATGATTTCGTACTTGAGAGATTCCTTGATTTGTTTTTCGAGGTGGTCCAGGTGGCGCTCGATTGCGCTCTGGCTCACGGCTTTGGGGACGCGGATGAGCAGGTCGGCGATGAGGCTTTTTGATTTTACGATGTAGTCGGCGGCACCGGCGGCGAGGCATTTTTGAATCTGGTTGTAGTTGTCGTCGGCGGTGAGCATAACGATGACGGTGTTTGGCGTTTCGGCCTTGATTTCGGGGATGAGGTCAGTGCCGCTTCCGTCCTTGAGTGTTTTATCCAGAATGATGACGTCGTATGTGTTGGTCTTCAGTATCTCGCGTGCAGCTTTGAGATCGGCCACGGCATCCATTTCGTTATAAACGCCCAGCACCGACCGCACTGTTTCGCGGAATGATTCATCGTCTTCGACTATCAAAAATCTCAGGTTGTCTTTCATTGGGGCCGGGAAATATCAGTTATTACGCTGGTTGTCACTGAAAATGAGACTATGACGCTGCGGGACGCGTAATTTATAAGACTAAGGCGCAGTTGGAGCCATTGCTCCCAACCCCTCGATCTTACACAATTGTTAAATCAACCGCCCGGAACTAATGACAAAACCGAAAATACCCGATATAATTAATAAGGTAATAGGAGTGGTACGTTTGTGTGTAAGTATGTAAGGACAAAAGCAATGGCTATGGCTGTTGCAATGGCGCTGGCAACTACGACCTCATGCAAGATGGGGGAGGTAGAGGTGTCTGGAACTGTTAACGAGATTGGCGGCGGCACAACGACCGCTAGCACGGGCAACCCGGTAAGCAGCGTTTCATTTCCCGGTATCAGTTCGATTGATCAGATAAGTGGTTCTACGGTGCGGCTCAACTGGACTCACGTGAGCGGCGCGCAAGTTTATTATATCTACAACACCACTTCAGGAAGCCAGGTATTGATTACTTTTTTTGCAGCCCCCACTGCCACCTACACGGTCACGGGATTAAGCCCCGCGACGACGTACAAATTCAGAGTGCGGATGATGGATTCGACGGGCAGCACGGACACCAACACCAACGATTCAACCACCACCACGCTCTCGGTAACCGCAACCTGGGCGGGCTGGACGCACGCGCAAGCACTCGGGCCAACGACGCCAACAAGCGGCTCCTCAATCACAGCCGGCACCGCATCCGTAACGCTCACATGGAATGCAATGACGCTTTCCAGCGGCAGTGTGGCAAGCTACAACATGTACCGTTCAACCACGCAGAGTGGCACATATACGCTCCAGCAATCTGGCATTGATGCCAGTGCGCGCAGCTATACGCAAAGCGACCCGAACGTAACTGCCGACACAAGCTATTGGTACAAGGTAAAGCCGGTAGTGGGCGCGGCAGAAGTCGAGCCTGCGTCGGCAGTCGATGCAGCAATTCATATAATCGTACCGACCAACAACATGGTTTTTGTAAACCGCTGGATTGCAAATCAAGAGGTATGCGGGCTGATGGGCCGCGCCGTCTCACGCGACTACAATTACAGATGTGATTACACCGGACCGGGCAAGCATTCGTCCGGTGATTATTACGACATAGGCGGAAACTTTATTATCGACCGCTTTGAGATGGGCTGCAATTATACAAAAGGCACGGACTGTGGCGGATCGGATTGCATAGGCACGGCGAGCCCGCCCGGCGCAGGACTGGGAAGTAACGGAAGCACATATTACAGCCGTCAGGATGCCAAATGTTATTACAAGTCAGGTGGGGCATGGACGGCAGCTACATCGCTTGGCAGTCATGCAACCCGCACGGCGATGGCATCAAACAGTCCGGGGCTTCCGCCGTTTGTGTATATAGACCAGACGCAGAGTTATAATGTTTGCGCCCTTAAGACGGCAGGCTCATACGGCGCAATGAAGCTCCCGTCACGCAAGGTGCAGTTAGCGGCAGCGGCATGGAGTTCTGCACTGTCGGATGCCACCATTGCAACGACTGAGAACGGCACAAGCATAAATACGACGCATAATTGCAATACCAACAGTGGCAGCGGACTGACATATGACGATCTTGCAACGCCCGGCGATTTGGAAACTCTGCCCGGATGCAGTAAAACAGATTGCAACGTGGGTGGGGCGGGATCACTAAGGGCCGTGCGCACTGGCGGCACAAGCACCACCAACTGCGTATCGCGCTACGGAGCGCAGGACATGGTGGGCAACGTGTACGAATGGTTGTCGGATCAGCTTGGAGCGTGTTCGGGAGCGGCGGCATATACGTGCGCCGGAGCGGCAAGCGGGCTTGATGCGACAAATACGGATTTTCAGACTTATAGTTTTACCGGAGCCGCTGATGGAGCGGGGCCGGGCGGACAGGCGATAACAAATTACAGTATGGATGCTGGCACTTTTAGTTCAACAAGATTTATCATCCCCCTTGGCTTGCTGGCTGTTGGCAGCGCTAACGCGAGTTTTGATAGTTTTTTATTGACCGCGGTTGTGGGCGCAGGAAATTTTGATCCCGCAAAATTGCATGGCGATTATTTTTATATCAATAACGCGACAGTTGGCGCGTCTCGCGGCGCGATTGGCGGGGGCTATTGGGTCGTTGGTGCCCCGTCTGGGCGGTTCGTCCTCGGTTTGTACGTCGTCCCTGCGTCTGCGGGCATCAGCATAGGGCTCCGCTGCGCTTCTGCCCCTCTCGCCGACTAGGTGTCGCATAGCGTTGAGAGGGCTCGATTGGTGCGCGTGAGCGCATGATCGGCTTCTAACCTCTGATCTCTTTACTCTTAACCTCTTTTTCGTAGTTGATTTGGATTTTGTGTTTGTTTTTGGGTTTGGTTTTGCAGGACAGGGGCGTAAGCCCCTGCGGTTTTATCGGATCGGTTTTTTATCGGCAATGATTGCCGCAAGGAGCAGGGTTGTTGCCGCTAGCGGCAATGGGGGGTTGACATGTCGTGCATTATAATGCACAATGGTTTTAATGCATTTTTCAGTTAAGGAGCGAATAGCAAGACGATATGAAACCGAAGACGGTAAAAAACCGTTCGATTTATGGATGCGTAAACTCAAAGACTTTATTGGAAGAGCCAGAATATTGGTACGTATTGAACGTGCGGAACATGGTTTGTTTGGTGATTATAGGGATTTGGGCGATGGCGTTTTTGAGTTGAAGGAAAATTTCGGGCCCGGGTATCGTATTTATTGTGGGATCAAAGATGATACCATGATCCTGTTGCTCATCGGAGGCGACAAGCGTTCTCAGCCGAAAGACATCGTGAAAGCCAAAACTTATTGGGCAAATTATCTGGCCCGGAAAAAATTTGGAGACTAATATGAGCAAAAAAAAGAACGATTTTAATGAACTTGTAGTTGAAGAGCTGAAAAATCCACGCATAGCCGCAGCCTACTTGAACGAACATTGGCATTATCGTGGATCCAAAAAACGTGAATTATTGCTTGATGCACTTCATAATATTGCTGAAGCACAGGGTTTCACTTCCTTGTCCCGCCGCTCTGGAATCAGCAGAAGATCCCTGTATTCGGCTTTTTCAAAAACTGGCAATCCCACACTTGATACACTGCTGACTTTGCTTGATACCGTTGGTATCAGAATTTATTTTGAATCAGAAAAAAATGAAAAAACACGATTGTAGGCTGCAGTGTAACTGGTTTTTCTTGGCATTATTTGTTTTTCAAGGAGAAAAAATTCAGATCCCCCCTGTCGCTTCGGTGGCAGGGCGCGAAGCCACTGAAGGGTGGCTTTTGCTTTATGTTACTTCAGAAAACGGATTACGGGTTTGTAGCAGTGGTATGATGAAAAAAATAGCAAATTGCATATTAAGATTAATAAGGTTATTATTAATAATAATTGGAGCGCTTATGAAACCAGCAAAAATCATGTCAATATCGTTACCGCCGGATATGCAGAAGGAGGTGTCAAGTGTTGCAAGGGAGGAACGAAGAACCGTATCAGAGGTTATTCGTGAAGCTTTCAGGCAATACATGGCGCTGCGAACTGTCGCTGAAATCAGAAAACAGGCCAAAAAGAAATTTGGAAAAAAGATGCCAAGTTTGGAACAGATCAACAACATGGTGCATGAAGGAAGAAAATGACCCGTGTCTGTCTGGATACAAATGTATGGATAAGTGGTTTGATCAAGCCAAGTGGGACTTCGTCAAAAGTTGTTGAGCTGGCAATGAAAAAACGGTTTCATGTTGTTTGCTCCACATCAATACTGATGGAGATGGAAAAAAACTTGATTTTCAAGTTTGGTGTCAATGCCAGATTTGCGAAAAAAATATGTTTCAGGATATCGCAGGTTGCTGATGTGTATGAACCGGTTGGATCGATAAAATTAATTCCGAATCAACATGCCGATAATCTTATTCTTGAAACAGCATTGATGGGAAAAGCCAAGTATCTTGTTACTGGTGACTGGCAGCATCTTTTGTCAATGAGGTCATTTCATAATATCAAAATAATTCCACCGGCACGGTTTCTAGAAATACTTGGTTAAGTGTTTTTTTTCTTGGCATAAAATGTCTGTCACTGTACTTGTTTTTATCTGATGAATCCCGAATACATCTCAATCACCGAATGCTCCGCGCTCACGCAGGTTCCAGAAAGAACGCTGCGGTACTATCTTGCCAAGGGCAGGATACAGGGCAAAAAGAGGGGTAGGGATTGGTTTGTTGTTTTGAGTCACTTAAGGCTGCGGGATTATTGAAGAATTTGGTGCCCACCCCCCCCGAAGCTGAGTTAAAAAAACGCGCCATTAAACAAGCGTTAAATAATAAAAAGCCGCGTAAAAAGGGAATATCGCCCGGCGAATTCGGCCCGTATCAAAAATTAATGGCGCTCAGGCTAAAAATCGACGCCCTGCCGCGTCCCTTGTCACTAAAGCCGCTCATGCTTGCTGATGCTGCAATCTACAGCATTGTAGCTGGATATTTTGAGTTTGCCCCGCGCTTGAAGGCTGATCATTACCGGCAGGCGCGTATATTTGTATCGCGACTGTGGCAATCGCTTGAGCTTGCGCGCATCACACATCCGGCTTTGCAAACTGAATTTGAAGATTTGAACGGTAGAATTCTCGACCAAGTCCTGCCGGGGATTTCTGGCGCGGTCAGGAAGGTCGAATCATTTGGAGCAATAAAATATGGAGAACGTTCTTACGGGAAAAAGCCCGAACCAAAAACTGCTGGTGCTCATCAGGCTGGAAAAATGGCTGGTAGAAATCCAGCCGAGCCTCCGGAAATTTCCAAAACCATACCGGTTCACGATAGCCCAAAAGATTGAAAACATCTCGATGGACTGCGTGTTTTATGTCCTGCGCGCCAATCTCGACAAGCCGCAAAGGGCGCAGCACATTCTTGAAGCCAGCATCAGGGTCGAATCCCTGCGTCTTTTGATGCGTGTCGCGGCGGAACTAAAGCTTGTCAGCGTCAGCCATCTCGAAATGTATTCGGAAAAACTCGATGAAATAAGTCGTATGCTTTCGGGATGGGCACATGCCACCAAAAAAGCGGGTTGATAATCTCTGGAAGGGCTTTGCAACATTTGAGCGGTTGCGCCGGAGTTACTTCAGGGCTGCTCGGGGGAAGTGCATGCAACGCGCGGCCATGGAATTTCATGTTTCGCTTGAAGCAAATATTCTTGTCATACGCGATGAGTTGTTGCGTGGGACCTATGAATGGGGCACGTACAGGGCGTTTTATGTGAACGAGCCAAAGCGGCGGCTTATAGAAGCGGCACCGTTTCGTGATCGCGTGGTCCATCATGCCATTCACGAGGTGCTGGAGCCGCTTTATGATCCGTCGTTTTATTATCACAGTTACGCCTGCCGCACTGGCAGGGGCACGCATGCGGCGGTAAGTACTTTAAGGAACTGGATCGGCGAGCGTCCTGCGCTCTATTTTCTAAAGATGGATGTAAAAAGTTTTTTTGCTTCCATAAACAGGGAAGTGCTTTTTTCGATCTTGCAATGCCGGATCGGTGATATGCGACTGCTTGCTCTCATAAAAACACTCATCATGAACGCTCCAGGCACCGTTGGAATTCCCATTGGTAATTTGACAAGCCAACTTTTTGCCAACGTATATCTTGACCGTTTGGACCAGTTTGTAAAACGTGTTCTTCGTGTGCCGTACTTTTTGAGATACATGGACGATGTGTTGTTTTTTTCGGATTCTCGCGAACAGCTCGTGCGTTGGCGGCAGGAGATAGAAGAATTTGGCAGGGAACAGCTCAAGCTCAGATTCCATCCGCATAAAACCCTGATCGGTGCCGCACGTGACGGAATATCTTTTGTCGGCTACCGCACATATCCTTGGGGCATATCCGTGCGAGGAAGAAGTCTCAGGAGATTCCGTAAAAGGCTCTTGGCAGGGGCGCCGCTTGGGACCAAAATCAAACGCTTGAATTCATACTTCGGGCACATAGGGCTTGTTTCAAACAGGTTAAAAAGCAAGGGACATGCTGGCGGCAGGGACGATCTCAAGGAAATTCTTGTGCGTGCGGCGTTCGAGCGCGTGGTGCCACGTCTGCCGGTGGTGGATGCTGTGATGGAAATGTTCAATAAGTCATTCAAAAACTCATTGCAAAAAAAAGGCGGCTCTGGGATTGATTGATCAAGCCTGAGTTCATCCAAGTGTCCGCCCGCGCGTCTCGCGGCGCGATTGGCGGGG
>MEQJ01000148.1:0-110 GCA_001770165.1 Bdellovibrionales bacterium RIFOXYD1_FULL_53_11
AATTAAGAGGCCGAGCCCCCAACCCTTCGCGGGCAGGGCTGGGTCGTAAGTATGAGAGAGCGACGCGGACAACGAGACACAGAGCAACCACAACCGAGAGGGAGAAGACA
>MEQJ01000148.1:226-368 GCA_001770165.1 Bdellovibrionales bacterium RIFOXYD1_FULL_53_11
GACTGGCGACGACCTGGGCGACGTGGACATTGTCGTCTATCCCGTCTATCCCGAGGGAGATACGAGTATGCATGCAGCTTCGGCCTGGATGGTGGCCGAGCTTTCGTCTCCTGGCAGTATCGAGGTAATCCATGGTTATGCG
>MEQJ01000148.1:511-14917 GCA_001770165.1 Bdellovibrionales bacterium RIFOXYD1_FULL_53_11
CAAGGAGCGCATCCGGCATTTTGTGATGAAGGACGCGCTTAATGTCGATGGCATGGGCGAGAGCATCGCCTGTCAGCTTGTGGACGAGGGGCTTGTGAAAACACCGGCGGATATATTCAGCCTGACTGCTGATGATTTCATGCGTCTTGACGGATTCGCCGAAAAATCGAGCCGGGGTCTTGTGGATGCCATAAATGCAGTCCGCAACCCCGAGCTTTACCGCCTGATTTTCGCGCTCGGCATACGGCATGTGGGAGAGCGGACGGCAAAGCTCCTTGCCGCGCGCTATGGCGGCATCGAGCCGCTTCTCGCGGCATCCGAAGAGGAACTGCAAGGCGTGCGCGAAATCGGTCCCGAAGTCGCGCGCAGCATCCGCGAGTATTTTGAGATTCCGGAAAACGTCGTGAACCTCAAAAATATTCTCAAGTTTGTCGAGCCGGTCCCGCCAAAAAAGAATGCGGCCGCTCCATTGGCCGGAAAAACTTTTGTGATCACCGGTACGCTCCCCGCGCTTTCGCGTTCGGACGCCACAAGGCTTGTCGAGGATGCGGGGGGGCGGGTGGCTTCGAGCGTTTCAAAAAAGACCGATTACGTCGTGGTCGGCGAGGACGCCGGCAGCAAACTCGCAAAGGCGCGCGAACTCGGCATAAAAGTGATTGACGAGGCGGAGCTGAGAAGGCTGGTGTCCTAGTGCTTTACTGTCGTCCGTTTGCGTTTGCCGTCTTCAAGGGCTTTGAGCGTCTTGTCCCACTTGTCGCGGTTCACGATGTAGCGGTTTTGCAGCGATCCGTAGCGGAATTTTTGTGCGGGTGTGGCCTTTGGCATGTTGAAAAGCACGTCCATGATGTGATCAAGCTGCGCGCGCTTTTCGATCGGCGCGCGCTTTTCGGCACCCGAAAAAAATTGCGCGTACAGGTTGCCTACCTGTTCGATCATCGGGTCGGCCTGGTCCAGAAGCTGCTGGAAGCGTGCCGTGTCATCCTTGGGCAGGCCTTCCATCGGGGATCTGCTGGCACCGGGTTTGCCGGGTTTTGCAAGGCCGCCTTCCTCCTCCCGCTTGTCTTCGCGCTGCCTGAACCTTCTCCATGCGTCACTGTCATTTGGCATGGAAATAGGATACACCGGACCGGGGTATGAAGATCAAGACCCAATATAGCTGTCAGAACTGCGGTCATGCGAGTTCAAAGTGGCTCGGGCGTTGTCCGACGTGCGGCGAGTGGAACAAGTTTGTTGAGGAGCGCACTGATGATGCTTCGCAAAGCGGCGGCAGTCTTGCTTCCGTGCGCGAGGAATTCAGAACCGCCAAGGCGTCGGCCTGGGTTGATCTTGACATGGAGGACGATGAAGCTGCCGCATCTTTCAAGGGCAGGCGCATCACGACCGGCATGGCGGAGCTTGACCGCGTGCTTGGCGGCGGGATGGTGCCGGACAGTTTTACGCTTATCGGCGGCGATCCCGGGATCGGAAAAAGCACGCTGCTTCTTCAGACGGCCAAGGGGATACTTGGTGCCAGAAACGACCTTAAACTTTTATATGTAAGCGGTGAAGAATCCGTCGGACAGATCCGTTCGCGCGCCAAAAGGCTCGGTATCAGCGGAGAGGGCAGGGTGTTTCTGGCCGCCGAGACGCAGCTTGAGCGCGTGTTTTCGGCCGTGAAAGAGCTTAGGCCTTCGGTGCTTGTGATGGACAGTTTGCAGACGTTTTCGAGCGGTTATCTGGAGAGCGCGCCCGGAAGCGTGGGGCAGGTGCGCGAAGTGGCGGCGCGGCTCATGATGCTTGCCAAGACCGCGGGTCTTGCCGTGTGGCTCGTGGGGCATGTGACCAAGGACGGATCGATCGCGGGGCCCCGCACCGTGGAGCACATGGTTGATACGGTTTTGTATTTTGAAGGCGACGATGCGCAATCCTACCGGTTGCTTCGCACCGTCAAGAACCGCTTCGGGAGCACGCGTGAGCTTGGTGTGTTTGAGATGCGCGGCGAAGGGCTCCGGGAGGTGCCTAATCCTTCTTCGCTTTTTTTGAGCGAGCGCGGAAAGAGCGTGCCGGGCACTGCGGTCACCGCATCGCTTGAGGGTTCGCGGCCACTGCTTGCGGAGGTGCAGGCGCTTGTTTCGCAAAGTCCGCTTTCAATGCCGCGCCGGACGGCGGTCGGGATGGATTCAAACCGCATCGCGCTTCTGGTTGCAATATTGGACAAGCATGCCGGCGTCTCGTTCGAAAAAACAGACGTGTATTTCAATGTGGCGGGGGGGCTCAGGCTTTCGGAACCCGCGTGTGATCTTGCCGCGGCGGCGGCGATCTGGTCAAGTGCGGCGGACCGTGCGTTTCCGCCTGGCGTGGTGTTTGTCGGGGAGGTCGGGCTCACGGGCGAGATCCGGCGCGTTTCGCAGCTTGAGGCGCGCGTGCAGGAGGCCCGGCGGCTTGGATTCAAGACGGTTGTGATGCCACCGCTTGGCCGGGGCGCCGAGTGCGATCTTGGCGGGATCGAGGCGTTGCAGCTTGCGAGTGTCGCCGCCCTTGGGGATCTTTTCGGTTAATTGATGGCGGATGCGGTCTTGTGGCCGCTGACCGGCAGGATGAATTGCACCTCGGTGATGTTCTCCATCTTGTCCATGTCGATCAGATTGTTGTTGCTGAGGCCTTCGAGGATGTTGTTCATGGGTTCCCCGGCCAGGAGTTTTTGTTTGCTGTCTGCAAGCATCCGTGCGCAGGCGGCCGGGTCGGCGGCGTCAGCCTGAAGGCTCATGTTTACAATTATTGCCGCTGTCATTGACTCGCTGTCGCGGTCAAAAACATATGTGTTGGCCTGGATGATGGTTGAAAGGCAGCTTGGTTGTTCCTGCATGGGTTTGCGGTTTTCGATGATGGTGGTCTTGACTGCCATCAGAAACAAGGTGTTCAGCTCTGCGCTTTCGACGTTGAACGACGAGGTGTTGCCGGTGATGGTGACTTTGAGGTTTTCCTTGTCGTAGTTTATCGTGGCCTCGGCCGAGATGTTGAACGGGCCGTTGTTGTCCATTTCATTGAAAGCATCAAAATCATTTCCGTCGACGGTTTTTGTTGCTTCGGTTTGTTCTTGTGAAGCCGGGTTGGTGTATTTGACGGTGGCAAGTATGTCGTTGCCGTGCTCGATGGTCCAGACACCGGACGGGTCAAAATTCGAAAGGTCCATGGTGGCGACCGTTGGTTCGCTGGCGCCGGCAGTTGAGCTGGTGGCTGCGCCTTCCGCTGCGCCCGCTTTTTCGTTTTCCGCTTTTTTACATCCGCCAGACGAAAGCGTGACCAACACTACTGCAGCGATTGCGATTATCTGAAGTGAAAACAAATTGATAACCAGATTCAAAACGCCTTGTTTCCGTATTGATGGGATCATAATCAACGCCTCCATGCGTATATTGGTTGCAAGCCGCTTGCCGCGATTGTTGGGATGTAACATTCCGAAATATCAGGCGTTTATGTAGATGATCCAGTCCTGTTTCCAAGACGGTAAAAATGCAGCAATTATTGACCAAATTAGTCTAGTAATATACACTGTATTTGGGGGAATAGTGAAAATTCCAAGTGTATCTATGCCCGAAATGCGCGCCCTTGCCATTGCCTTGGGTTGGGTTGTGTCTTTTTCGTTTCAGGCAGGTTGTACAAAACTCAATAATCCTGCAAACACCATCCCCTCATCTTTGTCAGGTGCTTCATCTTCATCAGGCGGTGGATCTTCCTCATCAGCTCTTACTCTTTCAATCGAACAATCCGGCTCCCAGTCCGATCCCGTCTATATCCTGCCGGTGTCGTTTGACGCTGTGTTCAGCCAAGCCGTCACGGGGTTTGGATGGAACGATGTGGTTTTTGGCGGCAGCGCGAGCGGCGTGAATTACAGCGTGCTTGGCCGCAATTCCACTTACAGGATTTTTATCAACGGCGCCACCTCGGGCGGAACGATTGTGCCGACGGTTGTCGCTGCAGTTGCTACCAGTGCTTCAGGGGCAAGCAATGAAGCATCGACAAGCTCTGATAACTCGGTTTTCTACACCAATATCGACAAGTCAATCATGAACTTTGTTGAACTTCCGTACGGGATGTCCGGGTATAACAAGCTGCCGTCCGATCTTGTAAATGACGTCTATTACAGCAACGGCGTGCTTTATGTCGCGACAGACGCTGGACTGGCAATCTCCACCAACGGCGGAACGGCCTTCTCGACCAGAAGGACGTCAAATGGACTTGGCAGCAACGCTGTCAACGGTGTTTTTGTTCTGAGCGGAACCATTTATGCCGCAACAAACGGGGGGCTTTCGATCTCGACCGATGGTGGCACCAATTTTACAAACAAGACAACAGCAAACGGACTTGGCAGCAATATCGTCATGGGAGTGGTTGTCTCAGGCGGTGTCATCTATGCCGCAACTTCGGGCGGGTTTTCATTTTCCAGCGACAGCGGCGCAACCTTTACTAACAAAACCATCGCAAACGGGCTTGGGACAAACAACATCTACGACGTTTATGTCGATGGAGCCAATGTGTATCTGGCGGACTGGACGGGAGGACTGGACGTCTCTGCGGACGGGGGCGCGACTTTTACAAACAATCCTGTTCTTGCGGGCGCCAAGTGCGGTTCCGTACAGGTTAGCGGCGGGGTGATCTATGTGACCTGCCAGGGGGGGCTCAAGATTTCGGCCGATGGCGGTACATCCTTCTCAACAAAAAATTCCGCCCATGGCATGGGCAGCGACAACCCTCTTTCGGTACAGATCGTCGGCGGAACTATCCATCTGGGAACAAGCGGAGGATATTCTTATTCGACCGACGGGGGCACGAGCTTTACGAACAAAACCACCGGCGATGGGCTTGGCAGCAACAACGTTACTTCCGCCTTCGCAAGCGGCACGTATGTTTTTGCCGCAACCGACGGCGGCATGTCCGTGTCAATAAACAGCGGCGGCGCTTTTACAAACAAGGTAACGAGCCTCGGGCTTGAGCCAAGTATCTATGCTTCTTATGTGAGCGGAAACAATATTTATGCGGCGTCTGACAACGGACTTTATATTTCCACCAACAAAGGGGCCTCTTTCTCATTGAAAACAACAGTAGACGGGCTTGGAGACAACGAGGTAACTGATGTAAAAGTCTCGGGCGGGGTGATTTATGCCGCAACAAAAGGCGGGCTTTCGATTTCAAGCGATGGCGGCACGAGCTTTGTCAACAAGACCACCGCAAACGGGCTTGGTGACAACCAGGTCATAAAATTTCATGTCAGCGGGACCACCGTCATTGCCGGTACCGTCGGCGGCCTCTCGATCTCTACAGACAGCGGCGGCAGTTTTACAAACAAGACCACGGCGGACGGGCTTAGTTTTGATTACATTGTAAGCGTCTATGCAAGCGGGTCGACAATTTATGCCGGCACCATGGGGTTTTGCATTTCGACCGATTCGGGTACGAGTTTTATCTGCAAGACAACCGCTGACGGGCTTGGAGACGATGTGGCTTATGGCATTGCGGTTTCTGGAAGCGCGATCTATGTGGCCACGCCCGGCGGACTTTCAATTTCAACCAACGGTGGAACAAGCTTTACAAACAAGACCACCGCAAACGGGCTTGGATCGAACCAGTGCAGGAGTGTGACCGCAAGCGGCGGCGTGATATATGTTGCCCATCAGGACGCCGGCGGTGTTTCCATTTCAACAGATGGCGGCACGAGTTTTACAGCACTGGATACAACAAGGGGGCTAGGTTACTTCACGACGGCTTATTCGGTCACCGTTGCCGACGAAGTGCCATATGTCGGAACCGACCGGGGCCTTTTTCGCGCAATACAGAACAATCGTTTTGTAACCGTGCCGCAGGGGCTCTCGACGTATACCGATTTGCCGAGCGACATGGTTTACCGCATATACAAAAATGGCGCCGATATTTACGTGTCAACCGCCGCAGGGCTTGCGGTTACGAGCGATGGCGGCGGGACCTTTACGACAAAAACCATGGCCGACGGGCTTGGCGCGGGCGGAATTTTTGAGGTCGGCATTCATGACGGCATAATGTATGTCGGAACCTTTTTTGGAGGACTTGTAATTTCGACGGA
The DNA here is from genome assembly GCA_001770165.1 of Bdellovibrionales bacterium RIFOXYD1_FULL_53_11. GTDB lineage: Bacteria > Bdellovibrionota > UBA1018 > UBA1018 > UBA1018 > XYD1-FULL-53-11. The sequence goes on from MEQJ01000148.1 coordinate 6,588, forward strand.
TGGCGGCACGAGTTTCACGGCAAGAACGACAGCCCATGGTCTGGCCAGCAATGCCATCCTGAACACAGCTGTCTACAATGGGGTCATTTATGCGGCAGACTATGGTGGAAGTGGGTTATCAGTTTCCACTGATGGAGGCATCAGTTTTACACAAAAAACCACGGCCGATGGTTTGGGCAGCAATAACGTCTATCATGTCAATGTGGACGATAACGGCACTATCTATGCTGCAACCATTGGCGGAGGGCTTTCGATCTCCACCGACGGAGGTGCGAGTTTCATAACAAAAACCACTGCCAATGGGCTTGCTGGCAATAATGTACTTTATTCATTTGTAGATGGAACAACACTCTACGTCGGTACTGGCAGCGGGCTTTCGATCTCCACCGACGGAGGTGCGAGTTTTAACAACAAAGGTACCATTGACGGGCTGGGCAACAGCTCGGTCATGGCTGTTTACGCTGACGGGCTTGATGTCTACGCGGCAACGCAGGGAGGGCTTTCAATCTCAGCAAACGGTGGCAGCAGCTTCATCAACAAAACCACCGCCGACGGGCTTGGAAACGATATCACCAGCCGCGTGCTTGTCGACGGTACCGATGTTTATGTCGCGACAGACGGCGGATTGTCGGTTTCAAACGACAGCGGCGCGACGTTTGCAAATATTGCGTCTTCAACTTCATTGACGGGAACGGTGGGTGAATTCCAGGAAGTGGCAACGCAGGTTCAGAGCGGGACGCTATATGCCGCGACAAGAACCGGGTATTTCGGGATATCAACGGATTATGGCGGGACGTTCACTCGCAAGACCACCGCTGACGGGCTTGGTGATGACACCATGCGCGATGTTGCGGTATACAACGACAATGTTTATGTCGCGACAGACGGCGGATTGTCGATCTCTTCAGATGGAGGCACGAGTTTTGTCAGCAAGACCATCGCTGACGGGCTTGGTGATAATGTTGTGAAAAGCGTTCATGCCGATGCAAGCGTGATATACGCCGGCACAGTGGGTGGATTTTCAATTTCCACCGACGGGGGCACGAGTTTTGTCAACAAGACCACCGCTGACGGGCTTGGAGGCAACTCCATCCAGCATATCATTGTCCGAAGCGGGATCATTTATGTCGGCACGAATGGCGGGCTTTCGATCTCAGCCGACGGTGGTACAAACTTTATCAATAAAACCACCGACAACGGACTTGGCAGTAATAATGTAAAAGCCCTATATGAGGTCAACGGTACTCTTTACGCCGCCACGAATGGCGGGCTTTCGATCTCCATCGATGGCGGGGCGACATTTACGAACAAAACCACCGACAACGGGCTCATTTCCAATTTAACCAATGGAGTCTGGTATTATGCCGGGATGCTCTATGTTTCGTCCGCAGATGGATACAGCTCTGGCGGGCTTTCGATCTCAGCCGATGGAGGTACAACATTCACAACAAAAACTCCTTCAAACACGTCAAACCAGATTTCGGTGCACAAGGTGCGTGTTTTTGACGGCTATGTATTTATCGGTGTTCAAAACAGCCTGGTCCGGTCCAAATAAAAAAAGTGTCCGCCAACTTTTAGCTTACGCAGCGCGTCATCCAGGTCCCCCTGTCTTTTTTTCTTTATTAGTTATGGTTAAGCATATGGTTAAGCAATTCCTTCAACATTACCGAAAAGCAATTGAATGGGTTTGACCCGCTATATCAGTATCCTTGCCTGTACCTTGATGGCCGCGATCGGAACGGCATGTGCGTATTTTATTGATATCCATTACTCCCGCCGGGGTGACGAAGCCGAGTATCTCAGCATCGCGCGCCAGATGGCTTCGCAGGCCGAGGGGATGGCGTATGCGGCGCGGCTGAACCAGGAGCTGGATCCGATAGGTTGGGCCGTGCGTCTCATGTCACAGGGGGATGAGCGCCGCCTGATCCGGATCGCGAAGATCCACGCGATGCCCGAACAGGGCATGGAAAAATCCGGTTTTGCGGCAGGCAATGTTTTTGAATACACAAAAATCCTTGCCCCGGAGGACGGAAGCGGCGTGAAGGTGAAAATCGTCACCCGGCAAAGCGGATTTCTTGGCGCCCGCTCCGCGTTTTCCGCCGATGCGCTTCTCGCACTTGTGTTCTTGATCTCCTTCGCCGTGGCGTTTGCGCTCTATCGTAAATACATCCAGATGCACCCGGCCGGGATGAGCGAAGAAGACATCATCGAGCGGCTTGCCGGGGCCCGGCTCATCGGGCCGGAGCAAAATGCGCCTCAACCCCTACTTCAAACTCCGCCCGATCTGCAGCACCTGGTGCCGGAACTTGTGGCGCTTGGCAGGTCCGTCAGCGCCATGATCGGCGCATCCCGCGATCTTGCGCGGTCGGCGCTTGCATCAAGGGAGTGCCAGCTTGAAATCTCCGCGAACATCGAAGGTGCGGCTCCGGCCGCCCGGCAGGCCGCTGAAGCTCTCTCGCTGGCGGCACGGGTCGCGGCAGAGGCGAGGACACGAGCACTCAACATAATGATTGAAAGCTCCCGGATGGGGGAGGAGGGCGTCGCGCTTCGTGAAAACGCCGGAACATTGCGCTCCGCCGCACAGAAGATCCAGGATCTCATGGCTTCGGCCGGTCAGGCGCTTTCGGGTGCGGACGCAGATCTTGGTGGTGCGCACCAGGCTGCGGACAGGCTTGCCGTCTTATTCGAAGAGGTATCTGCCGCGCTTGGCGGGATCAACGCCGGCGGCGCCGGAACCGCCGACAGGCTGAGAGCCCACATCGCCGCCTTCAGAGGCGCCGGCCGCAAGGCCGCCTGAAATGTTGTGATTGCACTAACAGGTTGATTCACATAAACTATTAATAAAATGGACGGATTCAACGAGAAAAAATGGTTTGTCTACCTTGGTGATCATCATGAGGGTCCGTTTTCACTCGCAGAGATGCAGACAAAAATGTCGCAGGGGCAGATCAGCTCTTTGAATTATGTCTGGTGCGAAGGGATGCAGGACTGGAAGGCAATGACCGAGGTGCCGGCGTTTGATTCAATTATCAACAAATCCGTTAGTGACGGCACGGCACGCGTGCAAGATGCCATGGCGGGATCATCGGCCAACAACACCGGCCCGATGGCCATCTCGCTCGTTCCCGCTCCGGCGGATGAAAAGCAGGTGGTGGATGGCGACACCATTATGGCTTCTTCCGATCCCAAACTTGAAGCCGCAACCGAGGCGCCGGAGAACGCAACCGGTCCGATACTTGCGGAAGCATCGTCTCTTGAATCGCAGGGCTGGGAGCAGCAGTCCGGGCCTTCGGAAGCCGAGCGGGCCGTCATGCAGCAATCTGCCGAAAGGCAAAACGCCCCGCAGGTTCCGGTTCCGGCGGACGATAAAACCGGCGATATCGATCCCAAGGCCGCAAAAAAAGCCGCAAAAGAAGCTGAAAAGAAGGCAAAAGCCGAGGAAAAAGCACGCAAAAAGCGCGAAGCCATTGCCATGGGTGGCGGTGAGCGTGTGATGCCAAAACTGATAAAACTCCTGGTTGTTGTTCTGGTGCTTGGCGGCGGCGTGACCGCCTGGATCCAGGGATGGCTTGACCCCGTGATTAAATCGCCCGCATTGAAGGCGGGGTTGCAAACGGCGTCTGATTTTTCGCGGCCGTATCTGGTCAAGGCGGTTGATTACGTTCCGCCGCTCGGGCGGGTGATTTCGCCGATACCTTCGCTTGAGGACGCAAGCGAGGACGACTACGAGGATCTTAAGCAGGCCGCGCTGGTCAAGCTCGAAAAGGAAGGTCCGCGCGCGGCGGTTGCCGTATCGAGGGCGGATCCGTTTGCGCCGCATTTTTATGTTTCGACCAATCTTCCGTCCGGCACGTCATTTGACGTTTTTATCGAAGGCGTGCCCGATACGCTTCTCAACCGTCTGAGCTTTGCCCGCAAGGCGCTTGCCGTGACGGACAAACGCCTGGGCAGGACGGAGACGATCAAATTCCCAGACGGGCAGGGCATTGCGCGCGGCGAGTATAATGTTTATGTGATCGAATCCGAGGCGCAGCCGCAGGAGGTGAAAGCACTTCTTGCCAACGCACAGCCTTCGGGCATCAGGCTTCCGCCGCATCTTCCGAAGGGCGCGAAGGTGATAGCCAAGAAGCAGTTTTTCCTGGGCGGCAGGAAGGACATCACCTATCAGTCGCGGCTCAAGGAGTTCCATGAGAAGGTCAAGGCTCGTGCGCTTGCGGAGATGACGGAACTCAAGCAGTTCACGATGACGGTCGAGAATCAGTTCACTTCCACGGTCACGGCCTTCGGCAAGTTCCGCAAACGCGGAAAAGGCGGAGCCGGAATGTGGAATGGGTTCAATGCGAAATGGTCGAAGCTCGATGGTGAGCTGGGCCAGGCGTTCCAGAAGTGGGCTCCGGAAACACTTCAGAACGAATATTTTTACGGCGCATATTATGAAATGATCAAGCAGGCCGGGACGGCGGTGTCAAAGGTCCACGAGATGCATTCGCAGTTTTTCAGGGGGAGCACGGACAAGACATCGTTTGACATCCAACTCGGGCAGGTCCAGTCCGAGGCCGAAAACGCCGTGTCCGCCCTCAAAACCAGGATTGAACAGGCCGAAAAGGCCCCGTCGATGCCAAGCGGTCTTCCGAGGAGGGAATTCCAGTGAGCAATATCGAAAGAAGGCGCTCGCCGCGCCAGGCGGTTTTGGATTCCTTTTCGCTTTTTGTCGTGGTGCCCCGGAAGGGCGTTCACCGGTTGCATGTGGCCGACCTGAGCCAGCTCGGTATCGGCTTTGACCTCGACATCGAGGGTGAGCCGCAGGAGGATTTTCCGGTTGCCACAGGTGAAAATCTCGAACTGCATTTGTATTTGAACCAGTCGCTTTATATTCCGCTGAGTCTTCTGGTTGCAAGGATTGACACTTCGGCTCCGCTGCGCCGGGTCGGGGCGGAGTTCACCCAGCGCGAGTCGCAGGGGTTCCGGGCGTTCGAGTCGTTTTTCCAGATGCTTCTGGCTGTTTCCAAGACCGCCAGATTCAGCGATCCGCCGCCGGTTTGAAGCTGTTTAAACCCCGCGTAAACCGGCAAATTTTGCTTATTCAGAGCTTTTGCGCACGCGCCGATAAGTCCTGTGGAGGGTATCGGAGATGCCTCACGACGGGACCGGAAAGACCAGCGAACATGTTGTTGATTTCAACGCCGCGCGCGCCCAGCGCATGGACGAGAAGCGCCGGAACGCCGAGCGCATTTTTTTCAACAATCTTCTGAGTGTCTATTGCGTCACTGGCGGTGACAAGCTCCGGCCGGTGGAAATCATCGAGGTGAGCGAGGACGGCTGTTCATTCAGGGTGCCGTTTGATGCCGCCAATCCCTGGCCCTCGGATGCCGAAAACATCCCGCTCAGGCTTTATTTCAGCCAGGATACGTACCTGCAAGTCCATGTCAATATCGCCAATTCGCGCCCCAGCATAGAGAGCGGCAAACGTTTTGTGCGCTATGGCTGCGAGATCGACAAAGGCGTGACCTCTTATCCCGCATATCAGCAGTTTGTGAAGTTCCTGAAACTCTATTCGGAGCACGCCCACAAGGACATGGGCGACCTAACGGTTTTCTATATCTGAAGAATCCGTCCGCGAATAAACATCGTCACGCAGATAAAGGGCGGCGTTATCGCCAACAGGCGAGTCTGACGGCTCGTGCAGTATTGCGGGTCTGCGGTCGGGCTCGCGGGGCGCCGTGGCGTCCGGACCGGATTGTTCGTCCACCGCATATGCTTTCATGCATGAGAAAACTATCGCAATCGTGAGGACAAGCGCCTTGCGCATGCGCGGATACCCCCTGGATTACGATTTTATCATCATTTTTATTTTTTTAGCCAGGCCGTCAAAATTCTGGCGGCTTTTCCGGGATGTTTGGCGGCCAGCTGGCGTATTTTTACCGCAAGCGCCTCGGCGGCGGCTTTATCCAGGGCCTTGCCGGGCGATGAGCAGGGAGGAGGATTCCTGTATTTGTGGTTGTTTGAAGAATATTTCATGCTTCAGGCATCTTGGACTGCGGGCGGGCAGGCTCGCAGTCTTTGAACCCGGCCTGGTCGATCTCGTCCTGCGAAACGGAGCCCACGAAAACATCCTCTCCAACGAGTGAAAAGGCAAACCACCGGTCCCCCATTTTCTGGTAGAGGACTTCGACCGTATCGTTTGACTGGAATTTTGTATTTTGTATTTTCATGGCTTCCCTCCCTGGAAACGCAAGCGGCATGAGCGCCGCCTCATGATTACCTATCGGCGGGAGAGCAAAGGACTGAATAAGCATAATTTGCCCATTTGACAGCCGCTCGGCTTTGCAGTTATTGATCTTTCAATGTCAAAAAAAGCACTTGTAGTCGGTGTGGCTAATGATCGCTCTCTGGCCTGGGGCATTGCCCAAAAACTTCACCAGGATGGCGTGGAGCTTGGTTTTACATACCAGGGCGAGGCGCTTGAGCGCCGCGTGCGGCCGCTTGCCGGGAGCGTTGGCGCAACGATTGTCGAACAGTGCGATGTGGCAAGTGACGCGAGCATTGCCGCTGTGTTTTCAAGGGTGCGCGAGGCATGGGGCGGGCTTGATATTCTTGTCCACTCGGTGGCCTTCGCGCAAAAAGAGGATCTTGAGGGCCGGTTCATAGACACCTCGCGCGAGGGGTTCCGCCTGGCGCTTGATGTGAGCACTTATTCGCTTGTTGCCCTGGCCCGCGGGGCCGAGCCGTTGATGGATTCGCGGGGCGGCGGCGCGATCATCACGATGAGTTATCTGGGCTCGGAGAGGGTTGTTCCGAACTATAATGTCATGGGCGTTGCCAAGGCGGCGCTTGAGGCAAGCGTGCGCTATCTCGCGAATGATCTTGGCGGGAAGAAAATCCGCGTGAACGCCGTGTCAGCGGGCCCCGTCAAGACGCTTGCGGCCTGCGGGATAAAAAATTTCAGGGAGATGCTCGCGGCGCAGAATGAAAACACGCCGCTTCATGAGGGGATCACGGCCGGGGATGTGGGCGCGATGGGCGCATTTTTGTGTTCTGACGCCGCAAGGCACATCACCGGCACGGTTGTTTACGTCGACAGCGGCGCGCACATTCTATAGGGCGTTCTATAATACCGTGATTTTTCCTGCCGGAAATGATCCGTAGGCGTCCACGTATTCGTAGGTGCCGGTTTCGTCGAATTTTACGGCATGAGCCGGCGCGGACATGTCGTCAGTGGGATCAAAGGGGGGGCTGGAGGCAAAGGCGGGCGTGCCCCGCGACAGTATCTGGTGCGAGATCTGGTTGCCCTGGAAGCCAAATACCACGGTGGTGCCCGCGACGACGGTGCAGCTTAGTTTTTGATTGAGGGCGAGCGGTGTGCCGGGGGCTTCGATGCAGCCGCAGACGGTGCGTGCGCTGCCGTCCATGATTTCGATTTGCGCGGTTTTAGCCGGGCATTTTGTCTGCTGGACGGAAATATTCGCCGCCGGTTCGGTGGTGTCTTTTCCGCAGCCGGATAATGCGATTGCAACAACGGGTATGACAAATCCTAACCGCATGATTTATGAGTTAACCACATGCACCGCGGCGGTGCCACAGCAGATTTTACGGGACCGGTCGCTTTTTGGCTGTTCTTGCGCGTGCGGGGGATTTCGTGTATCAATCAACATACATTTGTTTGTGGCACATGGACCCGTAGCTCAGTTGGATTAGAGCGTCAGACTACGGATCTGAAGGTCGGAGGTTCAAGCCCTCTCGGGTCCGCCATTCAAATAGATCATTCGCAAAGTTTTTTATTTTATAAGCCCGCGATAGCATGCGGGCTTTATTGTTTGTACGAACGCAAGTGGGACTTGCGAAAGGAAAGTGGCAGTTTCGCGGGCGATAGTGCGCGTTTTAGGATTTTGAATTATCGGGATGGAAATGTACTCTGGGAAGCCAGGTATAGTTGAAAGCAAACTGAGGAGACCAGCCGAGGTGACTCAGAACCGAGGCGTCATTGCCGTTGGTCATGATATGGCCACAAGTCTGTCTGAGTACGCGAGGAGGAATATCAAAGCCGGTGGCGGTCAAGGTAGCGGCTCGGACGAGGCGCCGGATGTACTTATCAGTCAAGTTGCGATTGTGCCGGCATTGCGGATCCAGGAAAAGTGGAGTTCGCGGAAAAGTTATTTTTGATTTGATCCGGGAGAAGCGCATGTGCCAGCGGGCGCAGAACCGCTTGCTCAGCGTACTGAGCCAGAGTGGATTTTGAGGCAATAAGATGACCTGCTCACGGTTATAGTACCGTCGGCCCCGCTTCTGGGTTTTCGAGCAAACCAGCAATTTTTCGGCAACACGCGACAGTT
>MEQJ01000148.1:14951-35806 GCA_001770165.1 Bdellovibrionales bacterium RIFOXYD1_FULL_53_11
TGGGGTCTTGCAGGATCAGTCGTGCGCGTTTTGCCCAGCGATAAAACGCAGAAATTCTCCGAAAGTTATTTACGGTGGTGCTTCTGGTGAACGCCCTGCTCATAATCTCGAGGTAGCATTCGATGCTCGATTGTGTCGCCAACAAGAGGGGTTCTGGTCAGCTTCAGATCGTGCTGTCGGACGATGGCGATGAGTTGTGGAGTGGGCTGTTGGTCGCAACGGCTCATGAGCATCACGCCTCATTACAAAAGGAGTTCCCGGCGCTGAAGCCGCATACGATGCTGCGCAAGTGGCTGTACCTGCCGCAAACGCATCCGTCGTTCGAGGAAGCCGCCGCCGCTATTGTGGATGTTGTCCGGCGCGGTGATCCGCGCATCGGGGTGGAGCCGAAGCCGAGGAAGCGGAAGCGCGTCAGTAGTTGAATCTCATTGGCTTGTCATAACGCGGTACAAATCTGGGAAAATCCATAGTAAGACCCCCAAATGTCGGCGCTAACCCATACTCTACTTCGTTTATTATCATGTTGTCTATGTCATATATTTGTGACATAGTGTTTCATGTGAAGACGCTGAGATTTCATAGGCTGGTCGCAAAAGATATTGACGCGCTTGATGTTTTCACGAAGCGGAAGCTGGCGGAGTTATTTGCCCTGTTATGTGAAGGACAGAGTCTGGGAATGCCGGTCAGCCGTCCGATGCCAATTGTTGCAAACGGAGTACATGAGCTGCGTGTCAAGAACAGGGATGGGCAGTACAGGGTGTTTTATTTTACGAAGCATGAGGATGCCATATTGATTTTTCATGCTTTTAAGAAAAGGACGCAGACAACACCCCAACATGAATTGGAAGTCGCTCGCAAGCGCCTGATGGAGTTGTTATGAAAAAGAACTATATTGAAACGAAAAATGTTCAAGATATATGCAAGATGCTCCACCTGCCGACAAAAGAGGCATCGAGAATCAGCGTAAAGGTCGGTATAGCGGTTGCCATCCGCAATAAAATAGAGAAACAGCACTTGACCCAGATTGAAGCTTCCAAGAAGGCTGGCATCGGCAGAACCGTTATTACCGCCATTGTGAATGGAAACCTCGCCAGCATCTCAACCGACAGGCTGCTTGATGTCGCCGAGGGGCTTGGGCTTCGTGTCCGGCTTGAGGTGGCTTGATACGTAAAAGAATGCCCGCCATGGCGTTCTTTGTGGATGGAGCAGCCGCTACACTGTGCCTGTCTTCTTGAATGGCAAGGTGTCAACGCTGGTAAGCTTTTGTGGCTTTGCCGGCGAAGCTGAACCAACGAGCCGTGCGCCGAGGGCACCGGTGAGTCCGAACACGAGCCCGGTTAACACCAGCTCGCCAATACGGCTTGCGGTTTGTTTCCAATCGACTGTCCCTTTTTCTATTTTCTCCATTTCCAGTCCTTTCGAAAAGCCATCGCTGGCTTGTTGTTATCACCATCTTATGATGATGAATTCTTTTGACACGCTTCCACAGATTGAGTCAGGCGTAGGTACTGCAAAGGTTACGTTTGATGTACTCCTAAATATCCTGACGGAACTTGGCTATGATTTCAAAATTGTAAGCCTGAAAAAGGCTGCCTAGCCGGTTTTACGTCCGCTTTCCTGCTGGAACATAAAATGTAAATATTTTTCAACCTGTTGATTTTATGGTTTATTCAAATTTGTGGGTAGCAGTCAGTAATGGTATTCTGAAAAAAGGATAAAAGAGGTTTTTATGGCGGACACCAGTCATTTATCGAATATTACAGATAGTGCGGAAAACAAAACAACTGAGCTATACGAGGCCGTCCGGCACTCAAAGCCGCTGTTTGCCTCAAATGCCGAAGCCTTCCAAGCGACATCCCTGCAGCTTGAAAAACTTGCGAAAGAACATGGTTTGACCATTGCAACCCTGCTTGAGCAAGCGCACACAACGCAGGATTCCCTTCCACATCACATTGTGGCGCTCGGCCTTGAGCGGCAGATTGCATTTCTCCGGCGCTAATGATTCCAAAGGGGCATAAACATGATTGGGCAAGCATGCAGACCTATATCAATGCGCACGACCGCGTCTTGCGCCAATACTCGAAGTTCATGGATCACCCGAGGCAGTATCAACATGCGCGCATCACACTGAATTATCTGCTTCTGAAATGCGAAAACATCCTTTTCACAACCTACAAAGGCAACAGGGTCCGGGTCGATATCACAAAGGACGTTGAAATTGACGATTCAATTCCCAAGCGCGAACAAGCAAGAACCTTTGGATACAGCTATAACGCCAACCGGCCCGGCCTCGGTAATTTGATCCGTTATGACAGCCCCGATCCTGCCGATGAGATTTGTCGTGCCGCAATTCCATATCATCATCGCTTCCATCACAAACATGAGTGGACAAGCGGTGTAGAGCATATTTTACGAATATCTGACGATGCGTGGCCCCATGTTGATGAATTCTTGGGTGAAGTTCTGAGTAAATTTTAGCCCGGACGGCGTGAGTATGGAATCATATACCTACCTTATTGTAAGCCTGAAAAAGGCTGCCTAGCCCGGTTTTACGTCCGCACATTCGGGTGTTTTTTCAAAATTTGCTATGTTACTTCGAGTTCGATTTTATTTGTCACGGATCTTACGCCGCTGACCCGGCGGGCATCCTCTTCGGCGAAGATCTTATGGGCATTGTATGACGTCAGGCCGTCAAGCGTCACAATGCCGGCACTTGAAGTCACATCAATTTTTGAATTCGAAATCCGCGGATCCCAGGATAATTCGTCGATAACATCATTTATGATCATTCTGTCTGTTTTATAAATAGTGTCATTCATGGTGATTTTCCTCGTTTATTTGTCTTATGGCACGACAACCCCGCGATTGTGTTGAAGGGGATGTGATGATCTTTTAATGTCGGCTTCATACTGCAGCAACACCAATCATGCATGGTGCTCTTTGTGATGCGGCAGTGAAGCGCGCGTCATACAGGGACCGCCTTCTTTATCGATGTCCCTGTAACCATCCAGAAGGAGACAGGGGAGCATGAACCAGTGAAGCGTATCAGGAGCAGGCATCCCCTTCGATATCAGTCGGGATGCCTGCAGTTTTATTGCCAACTGGCATGTCACTGACAAGGAGACGCATATGCAATACAGCTGGATTCTGGCCGCCGTTGGAATTATTGTAGTATTTATATTTTCAGGAATAAGGATAGTACGTCCTACAAACAAGGGACTTGTCGAGCGTCTGGGCAGATACAAACGTTTTGCCAGCCCGGGGTTCAACTGGATAATCCCGTTTGTAGACAACCTTTACCTTGTTAATGTCACCGAGACGATGATCAACGCCGAGTCGCAGGAAATCATCACAAGCGACAAGCTCAATGCCCGTGTTGATGCACAGGTGTATTATATGGTGAAAAATGACGAAGAGAGCGTGAAAAAATCCATCTATAGCGTAAATGACTACGAGTATCAGATCGTAAATCTGGCCAGAACCACTTTGCGCAACATTATCGGCACGCTGACACTCAAATCCGCAAACAGCGAGCGCGGAAGAATCAATTCCGAGCTGCACAAGACCTTGCGGGATGAGACAGCGCACTGGGGGATCGAAATCGTGCGAGCTGAACTCAAGGAAATCGATCCTCCAAAGGACGTGCAGGAGACCATGAACAAGGTCGTAAAGGCGGAGAACGAAAAGGTTGCAGCTGTAGATTTTGCAACCGCGACCGAGACGATGGCAGATGGCGCAAGAAGGGCGGAGATAAAAAAAGCCGAAGGCGTCAAACAGGCCAAGATACTTGAAGCCGAGGGCGAAGCCCAGGCCATAAGGCTCGTCAATGAAGCTGCTGACAAATATTTTGTAGGCAACGCCCAGCTATTACAAAGGCTCAGGACGGTGGAGACATCCCTTTCGAACAACACAAAAATCGTACTGCCCGCCAATTCAGAGCTGATCAACGTGATCGGAGAGCTGGCCGGCCCGCTTCCGGTCGTCAAAAGAATCCACAATGAGCGCTCCGGTGATTATAAAAGCGTGAAAAGTGAATTGATACGGGATCATTTGTCCAGAGTGGATCGTGAAAGCATTGAGTTTTATAAAAGCTCATGAAACGCATCGCCGCGCAGGGGGGCGAAATTGTCCTCGATCGGCTCTGGTTTCAGATTTTGAAATCGAATCATGAAGTCATGGATTTTTAATTTTATACCGGTCCTTCTGACTTTCCTGTTTACGCTGGTGCTTGTTTCAAAGGTGCTCAAAGAGGGCCGGGCACCCGGAAACACCATCGCCTGGCTTCTGATAATCATTCTCATGCCATATCTTGGCATTCCACTTTATCTGCTTGTTGGAGACCGAAAAGTAAAAAGGATTGCCGGAAACAAGATTCCGCTCTATCCGTCTTCCAAAATGCCTGGCGTGACCCATGGAAACAGTTTTATGCCACTTCCAACGGGAGAAATTGCATTTGCTCACATAATGGATTCAATACAAAACGCCAGGCGTTCAATCCATATCGCCACATATATTTTTGGCAATGACAAGGTCGGAGGGGCAATACTTGAAGCACTTTGCAATCAGGCGAGAAAAGGCATTGAAGTAAAATTATTGCTCGACGGGGCCGGCTCTTTCTGGTTTCCGCGAAAAAAATTGAAGCTGCTGGTTGCGGCCGGTGGAAAATACGCGGTTTTCGTGCCTCTTTTTCGCATCCCGTTTTCGGGCCATTCCAATCTCAGAAATCATCGCAAAATGGTTCTGGTAGACGATAAAGAAGCCATTCTTGGTGGCATGAATATATCAAGCAACTATATGGGGGGTTGTCCGGATGCAAAAATGTGGCTGGATTTCTCTTTTTCCATTACCGGCGAAGCACTTGCAGATTTTGAAAAAATATTCAACGCTGATTGGGTTTTTGCGGCAGGAATGTCCTCAAATCATTCTAAAGCATGCGGTTCGGCGTCGAGGCAGAGTGATATCAAAATAAATCAGCTCGTTCCGATCCGGGTCATCGCCAGCGGACCGGACGTCGCCGGTGATCCCCTGTATAATCTGTTGCTGACAAAAATATATGCCGCAAAATCCAGAATCTGGATCGCCTCGCCATATTTTATTCCTGATGAGTCGTTGACTAGGTCGCTGGAGCTTGCCTGCCGCCGCGGCGTGGAAGTCATGATATTGTTGCCTCTTCATTCGGACCACCGGATCGTCGATTGGTGCAGAACGAGCTATCTGAGACAGATATATCTCGCAGGTGGCAAGATACGATTTGTTGTTTCACGGATGATGCATGCCAAAATGACCCTGATTGATGATTCCTTTGCGTTGATCGGATCAGCCAATCTGGATATGAGAAGTCTTTTTTATAATTATGAAGTCGGCGTGGTGTTGAGCTCTGAGTGCGAAGTCCAATCAATAGCATCCCGGTTCGACACCATACAACGAGAAGCCCGCCCGGGTGGTTTCAAGGATTATCGCGGCGCAGATCTTGTCGAGGGTGTCGGCAGGGTGATCGGGCCGTTGTTGTGATTTCTTGTTTGAATCTTCATCCCGCAGCAGCCGGGTGATGATATCTGTCCAACCGAACAAACAACCATCGGCCGGACTTTGTTGTTTGAGGTACCGGTGATTACAGGGGGTAAAACATGAAAACAAGACCATTTGGCGAAGTAGTGTCGGAACACGTCAAGCTCACCAACGATTTCAAGGTCTGGGTGCAGGAGGAAATCAGTGATTGGGCTGACCATCAGCCCGAGGACAAGGATAACGCTGACTTTCACTACTTTTTGAACGTAAAACGCCTCAGAAAACAGATGAATCAACCCGTGCAGTTTCAATGTGATTTGCAGCTTCTCACGCGAAATCACATCCTTGACTCGAACCGGAGCGGAAAATCGCCAAAGCGTGCGCTCCGGCACTGCCTTGAATCATTCCATGCCGCGGCCTGATGCGGGCGGGATGGCGGAATAAATGGTTAATTACACTTTAGTATGATAACAAGATCCTTCTGCAATGAATACGAATGACAACAACAGGGTTCTGCTCATAGAAGACTCGGCTGATATACAGCTGATCGTGGGCCGGGCCCTGTCCGGAGTCGGCATAGAGCTTCTGACGGCAACAACTGCCGCAGAGGGGCTGCGTATATTCCGCGAGCAGGAAATAAACCTCATTCTTCTCGATATCGGGCTGCCGGACTCTGACGGATTCAATTTAATGATTGAGATGCAGCAGAGCAATCCCAAAATGCAATCCATCCCTGTCGTGTTTCTCACCGGAAAATCAGGCACGAGCGACAAGGTCACGGCGTTTGCAATGGGGGCCGATGATTACATCGTAAAACCCTTTGACGTGGTGGAGTTCCGGGCGCGCGTCCTTTCAAAGCTCGAAAAAATCCACAAGAGCAATCTGCGCAACCAGACTTTCCAGGCCGGTGAAATTGTTTTTGACCTGAGCACCCAGCGGGTTTACGACGGCGACAAGGACATGCGCTTTACGGTGACGGAGTTCAGGCTGCTTCATCATCTTGCCCGCCAGCCGGGCCGCGTGTTTTCGCGCGAGCAGCTCCTTAACGCCGTATGGGGCAACGACGTGCATGTCTATGACCGCACGGTCGATGCCCATGTCTGCACGCTCAGGCGCAAGCTTTCAAGCAAATCATCACTGGTCGAGTCCGTCGCTGGAATCGGATACCGGTTTAAAACAAAATCCGGAGATATGAAGAATATTTAACATCCTCTTAACACGGTCTTGAACCCCGGAGAAGATACTTGAGTTCGCCAAGGGGATTTGCAACGATGCTAAAGCAAAAAAATGGAATAAAGGCCAGACGATGGATCACCATTGCGCCCTGGTTCATCCTGTTTTTATCGGCAATATTCACGTTTGTCGGCTGGCGTTATGCGCTCGATATCACAAACGCAAAAGACAAGGAACATTTTGATTCAATGGTAACGCAGACAGTGAAGATGTTTGAACGCAACATTCTTGTCGCGGAAGACATCCTTGCCGGTGCGGCTTCTTTCGTGCGCCACAGCGGCCATGTGGATTCAAAAACGTGGAAAAACTATGTAAAAAGCCTTGATTTGTCAGCCCGTCATCCGGGACTTCTTGGAATCGGTTATGCGGAATTCATTAAGGCTGGCGAACACAGCGTCATCCAGCCCCGCCCTTGGCCGCCCGGGCAGCGTAATGACTATATCGTTACAAAATTCTACGAACCCATCGATCCCAAGCTACCCATGATCGGCTATGATCTCGGATCCGACATAATCAAGCGTGATGCCGCCGAGAAATCCCGAGACAGCGGGATGACAACTCTTAGCCGGAAAAATCTTCTTTTTGGCGTCAAAAGCAGTCTTGCGGGAGCATATCTTTATATACCAATCTACAAAAAGGGGCTTCCATCCAAAACCCATGACAACCGGCGTACCGCCATAAGCGGCTGGGTATTCATGCCGCTCGATGTTGAAATAATCCTTGCTGTCACCAAGTCTCCTGAACATAGCAAACAATTTTATCTGGAAATCTTTGACGGGAAGGAAATCTCGGAGACATATGCTTATTCAAGTTCAAGCAAGAGAGCGGCAGGTGATTCCGGACATGACCGCAATGCAAGATGGACCCGGACCGATCAAATCTTCCTTTACGGCACGGACTTCAGGTTCCACGCTTTTTCACTCAGTAGCTTCAAATCCGCGAAGGACAGCAATGATCCGACGAGGCTTCTGTGGGGCAGTTCACTGCTCAGCATCCTGCTGTGGGCGCTGGTTTTTTCACTTCTCTATACGAGGCAGCGGGCGCTCAAGCTGGCGGTCAATACATCAGAAGATCTTTCAAAGGCAAAAAACAGCGCCATGGCGGCGTCACAGATAAAATCAGAATTTCTTGCCAACATGAGCCACGAAATCCGCACGCCGATATTTGCAATGTCGGGTATGCTCGATCTGCTTCTTGACACCAAAATCGATACCGAACAAAGGCACTATGCGCTTACCTGCCGGCGGTCTATCGAGACCCTGACCTGCCTTATCAACGACATACTTGATCTTTCGAAGGTCGAAGCGGGAAAAATCGACATTGAAACCATACCATTTGATTTGCACCGGCTCCTGATCGAATCAAGCTCCGGCCCCAAGGCTGCCGCCATCCGCAAGGGGCTGCGATACGTGCTCGCAATCCAGCCGGGGTTGCCGGCAAATATCGAGGGCGATCCGACAAGATTCAGGCAGGTGCTCGGCAATCTGCTCAGCAATGCCATTAAATTCACTCAAGCCGGTGAAATCACGCTAAGGGCCGGCGTCGTACATGAAAACGATAAAACAGTGCACGTCAGGGTCGAGGTAATCGACAGCGGAATCGGCCTCTCGCCCATGGCTCAATCCGAGCTGTTCAAGCCGTTTTCGCAGGCAAACTCCACGGTCAACCGCGAGTATGGCGGAGCGGGGCTCGGGCTTTTTATCAGCAAGGGGCTTGTCACGCTCATGCAGGGCACGATCGGGGTCGAGAGCCGCCCCGGGATGGGATCGACCTTCTGGTTTGACCTGCCCCTCAAAAGAAATTTGAAATCTTCTTCAAATGCAACCGCCACGACAGCCGGACGCCCGCCGGTGGCGCAGGTTTCAAAGAGGATCTTGGTCGTCGAGGACAACCTCATCAATCAAGAGGTGACAACCAAGATCATCGAAAAAATGGGACATGTCGTGGAATGCGTCGAAGACGGCGACCAGGTGCTCGAAAAACTTGATGCGAAAAAGTTCGACCTTGTCATCATGGACTGCCAGATGCACAGGATGCACGGCTATGAGGCGGCAAGAATCATCCGGACCCATTCGGACGCGCGCATACAGACAATTCCGATAATTGCGATGACCGCGAACGTGATCGCCGGAGAGCGCGACAGGTGCTTCCAGGCGGGAATGGACGATTATATTTCCAAGCCGATCAACAGGGCCCTGTTTGAAAACATGGTCTCAAAGCGGCTGGAGGAGTACGAAAAGCATCTCTTGCGCATTGAAAGCGGCGCCACCGTGATGCAGCATACTTCAATTGATTTCACGGCGCTTGGCAATCTGGCAAATCTCGACCGCCCCGGCGAAGAACCGGTTGCCGTCAAATGCTTTGGCCTGTTTTTGAAAACCACGCCGGATTGTTTGATGGAAATGCAAAAAGCCGTTGCGGCTGGTGATTCCGCGCGGCTGCGTCACATCGCGCATTCACTCAAAACAAGCAGTGCCACGCTGGGCGCGCGGATGATGGCGGGGATCTGTCTGAAGATCGAAGAAATCCCGGACGATACCGCCGCTGAATCCCGGCGGATACTTGTCGATCAGCTTGCCATTGAATACGGTCACGCGGTTGACGCGCTGCGTACGACCCTGAACGTGCCGAAAACCTGAGGCGCGGGGAATCATCAAGAAATATTTTCAAGTTGTTCATCTCCACGCAACACGTGCCCAATATTATTGCCCTGCTGCAACAAGTGTTTTTTAAACCGCAGAAGGGGGAGACTAAATTATGTTGAACATGCTGAGAAACATATTTCCATTCATGGTTTTATTGTTCCTGTCGTTTCTGGCCATCTTTCAAAGGTGATCCGCGCTCTTCTGGATTTTTCTCCGGCTGTTTCCGGGTCCGCCATTCTTTGACTTGCGTTAATTCATATCTCGCGGAATAATTCAACCTGTGAGGGCGGGCGCCATGAAAAGAAAAATATTATTCACAGGTTTGTTTCTCCTGCTTCCGGTTTTTTTCCACCTGGCAAATGCAGGAGAAGATCCCAGCTGTTCGGAATGCAAAAGTTTTCAAAATGCAACGCCGGCAGCCATTGCCGGTCTTTCTGGTGTTATACGGAAAATCAATCCGGCCATTGATACCACCACTTGTTCAAGGAACATCGACACGCAGCATCAGCTCGCGCCCGCGCAGGGATGTCAATACCAGGTCAAGTGGGCCGATCTGCATCGCGGCATGACAAGGCAGCAGATGCAAAACGAAGTGGTTAAGAATCTGCAGGAGGAGAGCGGCAATCTTGGTGGCGGAAAATTTGAATTCAAATTCAAGGACGGGTCCAGCAGGAAGGTGAATATCTTCCGCTCGGCGTTTCTGGGTGCCGGTGACCAGGGCAGGCGCTGCCTCGCGGAATTGATGAAACATCATGGCGTAAAGCATGTTGTTAACATGTACACGCCCGAAAAGGGGGCGTTCCGTGATGCCAAAACCAGGTGGGAGCCGGCTGAAAAGAAAATCGCGCAGCAGCATAATGCCAGCTATCAGACGTTCGATGCTTTTGATTACAGGCATGTGGACGATGTGGCCGATCCGGGCGTGAAACTCCGCAAGGGGGATGTTGCGCTCACGAAGCGGTTTGAACAGATCGACAAGATCTTTGGGAGCATCATCGGACAGGTCAAGCTTTCGAAAGCCGGCGCTGACAGCAAGGATATCAGCATCCTGATTCATTGCATGGGTGGCATGCACCGGACCGGGATCATGTTCGGCCTCTTGCGCAAATGCATAAACGGCGAAAAGCTCGACGCCATCATTGATGAGGCGGGTTGCCACATGGCAAAATCCCCCGGCAACAAGGGCGGCTTCAAGCCGGAAGTGGTGAATGTTATCAGGAAGTATGATTGCAAGAGGATCAAAGCACTGACTGAATAGCAAGCAGGTGCGTTCAACAACATTCCGTGAACGCGATGTTCCTCTCGCATCCGGCAAGGGTATTGTACCCGGCGTTCTTGCTTCCGTCTGCGATCATTGTGGCGAGGTGGTGTCCATTCCCCAACAGTCCGTTCCAAGAATACGGGAAACAGTGAAATATTCGCGGCATCCGCTTGAAGCAAGAATTCCACGACATCTTATTGATGCCTTGATTCTTGTCTGCTACGAGCTTGGCTTCGGCTCCAGTGAATCCAAGCAAACAATCCTGTTCCGGTTTTATCTGCTGCGGATGTCCAGCACTAAAAAACTGCAAGGCAGTCTGGAAAAATTATCACAGTCGGAGGAGGCACAGGGAAGGGCTGATGCCAGGTTCTCAATCAAGTTGAACGATGAACTTTATGATATATTTTTAAAACTTGAAAAGACAACGCACCTGAACAAGGCACAAATTGTAAAAGGCATCATCATCCAGATGAAAAGGGATATTCTGGATGAGAAGAAAAAAGATCTGCAGGAAGATATTAAGGACGTTTTATTGCTTGCGGCGTAGAGTTGTTATTGAGATTTTGATTCCCTGAACTGTCAGAGGATAAGCCAGTAAAGAATCTTATTGGATGCGTTACGGATTGTAATACTCCTGCGGGCCGTGTGTTCCTGCAAATCTATTCGATGTTGTTAAGTATATTTTTCTTAATCTACGCCACAAGTGCAGTCATAAACGTGTGTTGAAGAAATTGGGTGTGCAGTAGCGCCGCTGTCTGATGCCCCGATAAGCTTAATATTGAGTACAGCTTCGCCAGTCTGATGGCTTTCGCATTTTGTATTGTCAAAGTCATAATTATACTCAGTTACTTGTCTATTTTTAATTTCTGGGTGTTTTACTGTATATCCTTGGCGAGATTCTTTTACAGAAATATTACGCACCTTTTTGTTATTTTCATTTAGTGACCAATTCTTGCTTTTATCCAGAGAAACTTTTTTTGGAGCTGATGCTGCAGAATCAGACTGTCCTGTCAGTTTGCACTCAAAATATTCTTCAGCAAAAGCTGTAGCAGAGACAAACATAAGTGCAGACAATGTGATAATAAAAACTTTTTTCATAAAACACCTCTTTTTATGGTTAAAGATTATGGGGTCTGTTTAGCTGTTTTTTTTTCAACGCAATAAAAATGTCTTTTTCGATTGATTTTGAATGACGCAGATCTTAACCAAAAGGTGGTGACCACCTTTTGGCGAACTCTTTTCGTTTATGCAAGCTCAGCATTTTCTTTTTTCGTCTGTTTCCGTTTTTGGAGCGGGAACATCGAATGAACTTTTCATTTTTACGCCAAAAGCAATCAGGATTTCCTCGACACGCTCAACGGTAATGCCGTGGTATTCGTTCTTCTCGTCACGCGAAACCTGGGTTTCGTGAACGCCCAGCCGATGGGCCAGCTCGCGCTGTGAAATGCCGAGGTAGATGCGTATGCCGATCAACCGTTGTCCGATACCGGACAGGTTGTAGATATCGTGGATAACGCCGCGCCTGATGCGTTCGTAGCCTTCGATCTCCTCTACAAGCTGAAGGCGGAAGGATTCATAAGGCTGTATTGCCTTGTTGATCATATCCTTTGAGATGCCCTGTTTTTTAAGCTGCTTCCGGTAATCCTCAATCTGTTTTTTTTCGGCGTCCCTTCGTTTGACCGCTTCTTTGTATTCCTGATCTGTTCTAATCATAAGATCACCTCACTAGCTCGATGATGCCTTTCGGCAGGTTGTTTGTCCGGGAGATACGAAATGCCTGAGCAAAATTAAGACTGTTTCCGGCAGTATCCTTGATTCCGAAGGGCTGCCCGAAGTTTGGCCACAGTTCCACGCGGTATTGATGCCACATCGGAAGCTGTGCTTTTGCATACCCGCGATAATGCCTTCGCTCTTTCGGGTCCCATGTCCAGATTTTATGCGGGTCCAGAAGATTCAACTCGGTTTCCAGTTGTCCCGAAGCGAATTTCATAAAATCACAATCGAAGTACCCGTCAATGTCGTTGGGATGGTCTTTGTTTTCGACAAATGATCCGTTGATGAATATTTTTGTGATTCCGATCTGCCAAAGCTGACCCGCCATGATTTCCAGATTATCAACGCAATGGGCGCGCCAGTCGCGGTCCCAATCCGGGGAAGGCGATTCTTCGCCCTTCACAAGGATGCTTGCCCGGATATCGGCCAAGGTTGCCTTATGGTCCCCTGCGGGTAATGCTCCGTTTGTAGTGAACTTGTTTGGAACAGTCATTGGTCACCTACCTATACATTATCGTAAAGTTATACGCAAAAGTAAAGCGCAATAAAAAGCACAGACAAAACAGGGTGTTATTGCGACATGTTTTTGTGTGTTCTCCATCTCGTGTTGAATTTTTCGGTTCTAATTTCGTAAAACTTCGCCAGTCACTGCCCGGCATGCAATCTTCATGTCAGAGTTGCAGATGCGCTGATGCAAAACAGTAGCGTGACGGAATATTCGAATAATGCGCGAAGTCGGGTTCATTACAGATGAAATGCTCCGCAAAAGTACCGAAACATTGCGTTCGTTATCCGGACTTCGAGGAGAAAAACGTTCCGAGCTTGACGCAAGGAAGTATGCAAGCTGCATCAGGGATTGTAATACTCCCTGCGGGCCGTGTAATATTAATCGACGAGCAATACGTTTAGTGCGATGTGGTATAATATATCTGAGTTGAGGGTGATAAATGCCAAATTATCCAAAGACATTATATCTGTTGATGGTATTGTGTTTGTTTTCAATACCGGTTTTTGGTGTTGAAACCAAAGTCGGATTCGAAAAACATATAAGGTATCTTGTTGTTTTTGTTTCAGAAAACAATGCGGCTATTTTGCAAAAAAAACTTCCACAAAATTGTACGGTTTTATCTTTTCTGGAAAAATTCAATATAGTTGATTGCTTCAAAGGAAGCGATGCGGATTATAAAAAAATAATATCAGGAATACATGGGACCATTGCAGTAGAGAGGGACAGAAAAACAGCTTACAGCTCACCGGACGATAAAAACTGTAAGGACTGCAAGGGAAATGATGATAATAAAGCCGGTCAAAAACCACTCCAGAACCTTGCTCTTGGCATAGCAAATAAAGTCCAATGTGATTTGTTCGGAAAATGTGAATTAAACAATAATACAATCAAACGACTTGCGCAGGAAAACGTTGATGCCGAGCAAATGAAACAATACGTCAGGAAAGAAATTGCTGGAAGAAAAATACCGGTAAAAGTCGCTGTTGTTGATAGTGGTTTTGATAAAGCTAGAATCAATACGTTTGATACGGATGGAGTTGTCAAGGTATTCCCCGGTGTTGTGCCTGGCGACAATCAAGCAGCCAGCGAAATAAAATTGTCTGAAAGTGAGAAGAAAATAATTGTCGGCAGCACGGAAACTGATGAGCTTGGACATGGCACAATGGTTGCCAGCGTTATTGCGGGGAAAGATGGTGTTGGCGTCAGCGATGGGGTTTCTTTACATGTTTATAGGGCGTTGGAAGCCAATTTGCCGGTTGCGACAAGCTTTGCAATCAATATTATGTCGGCCTACAAGGCTTGCATCAATAATAATGATCCTGCTGGAGTAACGCTGATCAACATGAGTCTGGGCGATAACAGCGATGAAGCCGGAAGAAAACGGCTTGAAGATGATGCCGTTGTAAGAAATTTGATGAGGAAATTTGCAGAAAATGGATGTTTGCTCGTTATGGCCGCAGGAAATGGCGGATTCAAACAAAACCATAAAAGCGATCTGAACGACCCGCTTCTACGGGTTGCAGCTGTCGATTCCTATCAGAAGCTGGCTGATTTTTCGTCAAAGGGGGAAGTAAGTGCTCCGGGAACGAATGTATCAGTTATTGGAAGCACATCTATTACAAGGATAGGTTCTACTGGAAAAAAATGTGGTAAAAACGACTCGGATTCAAATGATCCGAGAGGTCTTGTTGATGGGACCAGTTTTGCGGCACCAATAACCACAGGGGTGGCTGCGATGGTTGTAAGGATGCTGAAATCCGGCGATGTGTTTGGAAAATTGATCCCGGCAAAAAGAATTTCTCTTGTCAACCGGATACTCAAGGCATCTGAGCTGTATGGCAGTATAAATGGCCTGCGAGCTGTTGCAATTGCAAACAGGTGGAACAAGCTTGGCGCGTTCGGAAGGATGATGGAACCGTTTGCCCCAGATGGGGTCGCAAAACTGACTTCATATCTGACTGAGATAAAAGATCCGCATTGTGGCAAAAACAGTATTGATTGTTCCCGGAAAAACAATTGCAGTGAAACCAAGAGTTGTTTTGAAAGAGAAAGAGCGGGGTTGGTTCTATGCCCCGATAATCGGCAGAATCGAGCCTATAATTTGGCAAAAACAGCAATTACAAATGGTTTCCATGATGTTGCACGAAAGTATCTTGGTTTTTTTTCAAATGATGATGCACAGAAAAACAAGTATTTCGAGTTGCTTGACGAGTTGGTGGAGCATGAAAACAATGAGCCGTTGAATTCAATGGCCTTCGAAATCGCCCCGTACATGAAACTGTGTTCAGAGAAAAGAACCTGTAATGAACAAAAAATAAAAAAAATCTTTTCACGTGTTGTGGAAAATCATCAAATAGATGCACTGCTGCTGGCAAATGCGAGTGAAACCGTATCCGAAGACCGGGGTAGCAGTGAATTGCTGAATGTATATTTGAATACCATTGAATATGCAAAAGCCGTTTTGGATTTGCCTTTTATTGAAGACAAAATACTGCATGCTCTGAATAATTCTCTAAAAGAAACCACTGCGCGGCCAGAAAATCGTTTTATGCTGCCAGGCCTGGCTCGTAAAATCAGTGCTTTGATTGAACTGCGCAGCAGAATTCCGTTCACAGAAAACTTCAGAAAAACACTTGCATCACTGGAAGATCGGATATTCAAGGACGTCATTGATCGTAATGACTATTTTTCCGATAAAATAACTTTTTCAAACGTGAATCCATCAAGGGCGTCCTTTGATGGTATGCTTGCGAGGCGATGGGAGGGAATCGTTAAGATTGTTGAGAGCGGGCAGCTTGGAAATCTGGCGCCATTACAGGTGCATTATCTGATAAAAAAAATGAATAGTGATCCCATTTTAAAAAACAAAGGAAGCGGGATTCTTCTGGGTTTGCTCAGGGAAGTGTCTTCTAGAGGTGGTTGGGGGACAGATAATGACAAGGATATCTTTGAAAAAATTGTAAAAATTTTTGGCGCAGATAAAACCTCAATGAGTTATTTTGAAATGATCAAGATCATTGAATCGGGAACAAAATATGCATTTCTGTACAGCATAATAGACAATGAAGGGGGTTCTGAATATGGCGCTAATACTGCTACATTACTACAAATCTGTGCCAGAAAAACCGCGCTCGCAATGCTTGATGCCAAATCTTCTGATTTTTCAATGACCGGGTTTCCGTTATCTTCTAAAAAAATACTTGAACTCCTGATGAACGACAAGACGAGTCATCCGCAGGTGGTGGTTTATGGAGAGTGGCAAAGCAGGGAATGCAGCAGACTGACAACCTGTAAAACTAGAAGTGCATCTCAGTACAAGGGTGATGTTGATCTTGGTATACGATTTATGGAATGGATGATGTCATACGCCATTAATACTGAAAACGATTATGAGTCGCCTGGAGTTTTAAAATCTGTTCTTTCGGTGTTGGGGAAAGCCGAAAAAAGGAAATATTTCAGACAAAGCAAAACTTGGATAAAAACCGCCATGGATCTTCTTGAAGACGCAAAGAAACATCCTGATAAATATGTAAATGACTCAATAAAAATGCTTACAAGCATCGTTGATGGGTTAAAATGAAGAATTTTTAACCATGGCGATATTGACCCGTTCTGAATAGTCCCGCCTACTTGCGAGCCGGATACTCCTACTATAGGAAACTCCCTTCGTTTGTGCAAGCTCAGCATTTCCTTTTGTCGTCTGTTTCTGCCTTTGGTGCAGGAACATCGAACGAACTTTTCATCTTCACGCCAAAAGCGATCAGGATTTCCTCGACACGTTCAACGGTGATGCCGTGGTACTCGTTCTTCTCATCACGCGAAACTTGGGTTTCGTGAACCCCCAGCCGCTGGGCCAGTTCGCGCTGGGTCAGGCCGAGGTAGATACGGATGCCGATCAATCGTTGTCCGATGCCGGAAAGGTTGTAGGTGTCGTAGATGACGCCACGCCTGATGCGTTCGTAGCCTTCTATCTCCTCCACAAGCTGAAGGCGGAAGGATTCATAAGGCTGGGTCGCTTTGTCGATCATATCCTTTGAGATGCCCTGTTTTTTAAGCTGCTTCCGGTAATCCTCGATCTGTTTTTTTTCGGCGTCCCTTCGTTTGACCGCTTCTTTGTATTCCTGATCTGTTCTAATCATAAGATCACCTCACTAGCTCAATGATGCCTTTCGGCAGGTTGTTTGTCCGGGAGATACGAAATGCCTGTGCAAAATTAAGACTGTTTCCGGCAGTATCCTTGATTCCGAAGGGCTGCCCGAAGTTTGGCCACAATTCCACGCGGTATTGATGCCACATCGGAAGCTGAGCTTTTGCATACCCACGATAATGCCTTCGCTCTTTCGGGTCCCATGTCCAGATTTTATGCAGGTCCAGAAGGTTCAACTCGGTTTCCAGTTGTCCCGAAGCGAATTTCATAAAATCACAATCGAAGTAACCATCGATGTCGTTGGGGTGGTCTTTGTTTTCGACAAATGATCCGTTGATGAATATTTTTGTGATTCCGATCTGCCAAAGCTGACCCGCCATGATTTCCAGATTATCAACACAATGGGCGCGCCAGTCGCGGTCCCAATCCGGTGAAGGCGATTCTTCACCCTTCACAAGGATGCTTGCCCGGATATCGGCCAAGGTTGCCTTATGGTCCCCGGCGGGTAATACTCCGTTTGTAGTGAACTTGTTTGGAACAGTCATTGGTCACCTACCTATACATTATCGTAAAGTTATACGCAAAAGTAAAGCGCAATATAAAACACTGAGTAAACAAGGCGTTATTGCGACATATTCATGTTTGTTCTCCATCTTTCCCCCCGTTTTTATAGTCATATAAACTCACTACTTTTTCCATCACGGCTTCTTCCGTCGGAATGAAGCGCAGCACTTCGGTCGCGCCGCTTTCGTCCACCCCGGCAAGCCGGACGTATCGCTGCATGGTTTTCAAATCTCTCCAGCCGCAAATCTTCATGACTATGGACGGGGGAATGCTGCTGGAAATAAGCTGTGTCGCGAAACATGCCCTGAGAGTATGGAATCTGATCGATGGGATTTTGTTGCTGATGCAGAACATCCGTAAAATTCTGGCCTGTTCGCCCTTGTCCCATTCCCAAAATCTCGGCAGCAGGTAATCTTCTGATTTTTTTGTTTCAGCTTTCAAATCATGAACGAGAAACCAGTAAAATTCGCTGGAAACAGGGACGTTGCGCCAATATCCGGCCTTTGTCGGGCCTATTGCTCTTCCGCGTGCGCTCCAGCTTTTGCGAACCCTGAGTGAACCGTAGCGTCTTTTGTCGAACGGCTTTTTATCTTCGGCTATGGCCTGCTCTCTGGAAATGATTTCAAGATCACATTTTTTGAGCTGATGCAGTTCGCCGCTCCGGCACCCTGTCAGGACCGCCCCGACCCAGACAGGATACCAAGGGTGATTTTGCTCCTGCGCCTTTCTCAGCATGTTGCGGATTTCTTCCGCCGTCAGGATTTCCGGAAAAATTTCTTCCCTGTCCGGTTTGATGTCCAGTCCGTACACGGGGCTTTGTAGCGCGCCGATTATCAGCCGTTCCTCGATTCCCCATGTATATACAACATTGATGGTGCTCTTGAGCTGTTTTCGGAACCGGGCGCTTTTTCCTTCGGCGTCCGCAAGGCGGTCGATTTCCCTCCCGTCGCCACGATTTAATTCTGAAGCGGTTCTTTCAAGCCACGGTTTTGTCCAGTTTCTGAGTATTGCCGCATTATCAATAATTGTCGTCTTGGCATATTTTCTCGACGGAAATTCGTATTGGCGGCTTTCCCACTGGTCAATAACATCACACCATCTGTCGCCCTTGGCTTCTTGCTGCGCAATTTGCTCGGAAAGCTCACGTACAAGCCGTTTTTCGGCAGCCTCTGCCGCTTTTTCCGTTTCAATGCCGTTGATGCGTTTTTGCATTCTTATACGGGCGCTTCTGCGCCCGCGCAGGTCAACATAAACCTGCCAGAATATCTTGCCGTCTTTTTCGTAGCTTTTTACCGCCATGAATCCTCCTATTGAAAACGTGAGGATTCAAGCAGCCGGTCGAGTTCCGATCTCCGGAAGTAAAGGCGTCGCCTGAACTTTCTCGGCCTGACGTACCCCCGGTTTACCATTATCAGGAGTGCGTTGACCGTTTTCCGAAGATACCTTGCAGCATCAAATGAATTGAACCAAGTCAATTCAATGACCCGATCCATTTCACAATCCCGATCTGTCGCTATCCTCAGTTTAGGCATCTTCCATCTTTTTGGCAATTTCATAACAACAACCCCCTTATTGGTTTGTTTCTTCCTCTGGCGGTTTCGAGTCGTCCCGCACCTTCTTTTTGACGCCATCCTGCCGCGCCGCTTCGAGTATCGTTCCTTGCTCGCCTGTCATGCTGTTCATGTTTTTCAAACTCTTTTGATGCTTTTGGGCCTGTTCGCCCCCATTTGCCGGACATTCCTGCTCCATCGGCGTTTCCCGTTCAAGAATGCCGCCGCGTCTTTCTGGCTGCTTGAGCGGGAAGGGGAGACTCATTCGCTTCAAAACACGCTCGGTCTTCATGCTTAAAATGCATCCCCCGACCCTGAGCGTCTTGATCTCGTTCGGGTGAACGATAAACTCCTCGGATTCGCGGTTTGAAGATTCCCCGGTTTGCATGCCGTCCGATGTGCGGAATGTCTTTTTGACAATTTTCTTGGTGCCCAGGTATTTCGCCCATTCCTCGGCATCCTTTGAATCGTCCTGCCTGAAAATGAACCGCACATTGCAGTTGCCCATCACCTGACCCTTGAAGGTCTTGCTTACGCGCTCCAGATCAGAAAGCGTTTGATGAACAAGGGTGATCATAAAATCACTCGAACGGCCCTTGTTCAAAAACGTTGCAAAGTTCTCGGTTGCGAATGCGTCAAATTCGTCCACATACACCGCAAACGGCATGCTGCTTTTTATTTCCGGGTGCAGTTTACGCAAGCCGGACACCAGCATCATTTCCTGCAAGAGAAGTTTACCGACCCTTGAACTCTGTACCGCCTTTGCTTCCGTTGGCAGATCGACGTACAGGATTTCGTTTCGTGATGTGATATCCATAAGTGAAATCACCGGACGTCCGCGCGAAGCCACTCCCTGCGGCATACAAAGGAGCGGACCCCATTCGCTTTTGGCAAATGAATTGACGTCCAGAAACAATCCCTGCATGTTCTGCTGTTTTCCGTCTCCGGCCTGCTTCTTTAGCTGGCTGACAAGATCGGCCATTGAAAAATGCTTGGGCCTGTCATCAATCAGCGCATTGAATGCTTCGAGAAGCCCGAGTTCACACGCCTTGGCGTAAAACGGTTCGCGATAAACGCCCGAGTTGAACCACTTGCTTTGAAGCTCCGATGCGTTCCCGAGGCTGCACGGATTCCACCTGACGCTTTCCTCTGGCCATGATGCGGACAAATAATGAAGATGCCTGCCTCTCCCGATAGACCGGCAATAATCCCTGATCCTGACATACTGCTGCCTGTCACCCTTGGGGTCGATGATCAGCGCGCCGCAGCCTCGCGCAAGATTCAGACAGATCAGGTGTTCGTTCAGCGCGCTTTTGCCGGTTCCAGTAGCCCCGACAATGTGTGTGTGCCGGAGTAAAGCGATATCGGGTATGGTTGTATCAACTACTTCAATGCCGCCGCCGCCGGACGGCCCTCTGAAGCTGATAAGCCGCCAAAACCCGCGCCAGATTCGTTTGCCCGCACTGATGGCAAGAATCTTGAAAAACTGCGGGTTGATAACCGACAGCCCGGCCAGCATCAGCACGATTGCCAGAATGCCGTACCACTGCCATGTGGATACCCCTATCAGCTCGGTGTACCAGTTTTGATATTTATGAGTCAGCATAACGTGTCCTTTCGAGACAGGGCAAATGCCCGTGTCATTGTTTTGAGTAATTTCAAAAGC
>MEQJ01000149.1:0-3522 GCA_001770165.1 Bdellovibrionales bacterium RIFOXYD1_FULL_53_11
CGCGCTCTTCGTGCGAGAGCACCACCGTGCGCGTGCCGTCGGCAAAGGGGCCCTCCGGGGTTGGTGCGGGGGCGGCATATATCAAAGTCCCCGTCATATAAACCGCTGCCGCCGCCAAAATCACCACACAAACTGATTTCAGTTTCATCCGTAAAATCTCCTCTTCATAAAGAGGTGGATACAACAGATCGTGACGCGACGCCACATTTATTTTTCGGGTTTTTAAAATAAACGTAACAACTGTTTCGCGGGGAAATGGCCGGAAAAATTTGACAGCTTCGAACATGGAAGTTATTTAATCAGCTTCAACAATGCACCAGACCGACAACAACCCGTATTGTTCAAAGAACGTCCTTGTAACAGGGGCCGCCGGATATATAGGCCTTTCGCTTGTCCGCCGCTTGGCGCAGTCCGGTGCAATACTCCGGCTTGTCGATCTGCCGGACAAAAAACCGGACACTCCAGCGCACGAGACGCTTTGTTTTGACATCCGCGACGCCTCCCATTTGGCGGACGCGGCACGGGGCATGGATTTCATTTTTCATCTTGCCGGACAGACCAGCCACTTCGTCGCAAACGACAACCCGCTTGATGATCTCGGCCTGAACGTCACACCGGCCATAGTGCTTCTGGAGGCCGCCAGAAAAAGCAGCCGGGGTGCCCGGATTGTATTTGCATCAACCGCGACCGTGGTCGGCCCCAAGGCCGCAATGCCGGTTGATGAAAACGCTCATGAAGCCCCCGCCACCGTCTATGACATCCATAAACTTGCGGTTGAAAAATATCTGGATTTTTATTCAAAACACCACGGCGTGCCGTCTTGCGCGCTCAGGCTGGCCAACGTGTACGGCTTCGGATTTTCAACCCCCGGCAAGGACCGCGGGGTGCTGAACAAAATGGCCGTGCGCGCCGTGCGTGGCGAACCGCTTCTGGTTTTCGGCAATGGCGGCTGGATCCGCGACTATATCCACCATGACGATGTGGTTGAAGCCTTCATGTGCGCGGGCACGGCAAGCGGGATTTTCAATGTCTGCACCGGCACCGGCACGAGGTTTGTCGATGCGGTGGCAATGGTGGCGGAGGAGGCCGGGCGCGTAACGGGCCGAAAACCCGAAATCATATTTCAAAAAAACCACAAACTGTCGGCCATTGACGAGCGCAGCTACACCGGCGATCCGGCCGCCCTGCAAGCCGCCACGCAGTGGCGCCCCCGGATCACCCTTGAAGAGGGAATCAGACGGCTGGTGCTTGAAGCGACAGATATCAGACCCTAGAAAATATCTTCTGCAATCCATCTTTCCAGTACAGACAAGATGTTTTTCCGATTATTTTGGCAGATAAATCGCAGGACAAGCAAAAACCTTCTGCGTTTTTGAAGTCTTTTAAGAAGTGATTGAGACGGGAAACGTGATTTTCCTGCACATGTTCTGTGGATTTTATCTCGATGAAGGCATAGGGCTTTCCCGGACGTTTGATTATCAGATCGATTTCAACACGGTCCTGGGTTCTTAAATATAAAAAATCAAAATCCCTGTTGTAATACGAATTCAATTTTACAAACTCTGTTATCAAAAAATGTTCAAAAGCCTTGCCGTATTCCACGGTTTTTGGTGCAACCGGAACCGAGAGCATTTTTTCGAATGCGCGCTTTACCCCTGTATCAAAATAATAAAACTTCTTGGATTTTCCCTGGCGCTTTCTAAGTGATTTGTCAAAAGGCTCCAACGCAAAACCGAGCAAGGTGTCTTCGAGTATCTCATAATAAAACTGCACTGTTTTGTATTCAACCCCGACGTCTCTGGCAATATTTGAATAATTAAGCGGTTCACCATTGCATTGGGCGGATACTTCCAGAAATTTTCTGAATGGATCAATATTTCTGATCAATTGTTCAAACCATACTTCTTCCTTCAAATAAGTTAATGCGTAAGATTGAAGAAACAGCTTTTTTTCGTCAGAATCATGAATTGAGCTGATTTTTGGAAGTGTGCCCCAATTCAATGCTTTTTCCAGATCAAAAACACTTCCAAGTTCAGAGCTGCAAAATGGAAATAAATTATAAACATATGCTCTTCCGGCCAGGAGATTGGACGAGCTTCGTTTGATCTTTCGCGCGCTTGATCCGGTAAGTACAAATTTTATTTTGTTTTTTTCAATTGCCTGGTGAACCACATCCAAAAGCTTTGGGACTTTTTGGATTTCATCAATAATCACCCACTCAAGACGCTCTCGACCCTTTATTTCATCAAGCAGTTCGCCTGGATGGAGCGAGTATTTTTCCTCAATCTCAGGTAAAAGCAGATTAATCCAAAAACATGTTTCTGATGTCTTGAAAATATTTTCTAAAAACGTTGTCTTGCCGGACCCTCGAGGACCGAATAAAAAATAGCTGTTGTTTATCGTTGGGTTAAGCAGTCTCTGTATCATACCACTATATTGTCGTGCATTTTAGGAGTATGGTCAACAGCTTAAAGCGACGGCGCACTGCGGCGTCAAGTCCCTCCCGGATGTTGCCGATACCATGGCAAGAGCAAGGAGGCTCATATGTCATCAACTCTTGCCACTAATCTCCTGTTTGGATTCATAGCAATAATCGCTTCGTGGGTATTGACGGGTTGCCGGATCGGCAACAATGTCGAATATGCCCCGCCACCTCCGCCTTCGGATGAATCCAAGATCACCGGGTACTACGAAACCCGGCCGACCAGCATCACCATTTACGCAAACCACGCGACGCAGGCGTCAAAAAGTATCGACATCGGACAGATCCCGGCCAGCATCGCCGCCATCTACACCAACCCGATGATCCTTGTGAGCGACAACGCCGGCACCGGCGATGCGCGCATCTACGACAACACCGCCAACTACGGCCAGCGCATCCGCGCCAACAAGGACGGAAGCATGGCCCATTATTCCGCCGGCAAGGGCACGCCTTGGTACTATGCCGAATGCACGGAAGCGGTTTCGCTCGAAATGAAAGGCGATTATACGATCTTCCGCGATCCAAAAACCATCGACAACCGGACAATAAGGGGCGTCATCAAATCCAGATGGACATACATCGACCAGTTTACCGGCGATTGCGCCGCCAGCATGAAAGAGATGGCCGAGTGTTATGCCGATTTTGTGAACTGCAAAGGCAAGGACGAAGAAGAAAACCAGAAAATCCAGAAGCTGGTCGCAGCCGCCTTCGAGTTTCACATCAAGAACGGCCTGATCACGATCGATGACATCCCCGCCATAACCAGCCTGGCGATTGAATTCAGCTACGACTGAGTAAAAAAATATGCCATGATGGGCGCATGCGTGCGACCAACACGATCATTCTGGCCTCCGGCAACAACGACAAGCTCCGCGAGATGCGCGAAATAATGTCGGCGTATCCCGACCTGGAAATCAAGCCGGCCGGAGAATTTCTGAGCAATCCGGATAAAATCGGAGCAGTTGAAAACTTCGACACCTATGCCGGCAATGCCGCCGCAAAGGCGCGCTTCGTGAACCGCGCCGCGCACTATCCGGCCC
>MEQJ01000149.1:3567-7572 GCA_001770165.1 Bdellovibrionales bacterium RIFOXYD1_FULL_53_11
GCTTCTGACCGAACTCAAAAACCTGCCGCACGCCAGGCGCTCGGCAAAATTCGTGTGCGAGCTGGCGCTTGTGCTGGAAGGCCTGCGGCTCACCGCACGCGGAGAACTGCACGGAACCATCGCGGAGGCCCCGCGCGGCACAAACGGTTTCGGCTACGATTCGCTTTTCATCCCGCGCGGCTCGCAACGCACCCTTGCCGAAATGACCAACGCCGAAAAAAATGCGATTTCCCACCGCGCAAAGGCCGCACATGAACTCATGGCCGCGATCAAAGCCAAGGGTATCGTGCTTGTAAAACCATGAAGTGCTAAAGCGTCGCCCTGAAATAAATCCACTTGAGATATTCAATCACGGACACCCGGATTCCGTGCAGGCTCCAGCGCCACTCACCGGGCTCGAACGGCTCCTGGTAGACCGAAAGCGTTTCAATGATAAGCGGCCGGCTCAGGGGCGGCGGCACGACTTTTTCAAAAATCTGCCGCGCCCTCTTCATGTGATACCGCGATGTAATGAGCAGCATCCGCTCCCAGCCCCTGGCTTGCGCAAAAATGGAAAACACCACGGCGTTTTCATAGGTGTTGGAGCTGCGGTTTTCGATGACCACGTCAGAGGGCGTGATCACATCGCGCACACCGCGGCGAAGATTGCGAAGAAAAACATTCCAGTTGGCCTGCGGCCCCATGCCGGAAATGTAAAGGACGGGGTTTCTCGACGGCGCGGGACTTTTTCCGGCCTCCTTGACCGGAAAAAGCGCAAGCTCCCGGTACCGGTTCCAGACATCAGCGGCCTCTGCGATGCGTCCCCGGCCGCCGGCCAGACAGACAATCACATCCACCTTCGGCAGATGTACGCCGTCAAACGTGTCCTGATACTCATAAATTTCCCCGGCAAGGAATATTAAAACCGCCACGGCGGACACCAAAAATGCCGAAACCGACAACAAAACCAGATTGATTTTTCTAATCCGCGCCTTTGCCATTTTTCAAACCGTCTTTCTAATGCGTATCATGGGGTTTTAACGCTTGCAAAACGCAAAGGTTTTAACTAAATACACATGCATTATGGCACGCAAATGTGAATATTGTGGAAAAAGGCCCGTCACCGGCAACAAGGTCTCGCACTCCAACATCAAAACCAGGACGCGCTGGCTTCCAAATCTGAAAAAGCTGAAGGCAAACATCGGCGGGGAAACAAAATCCGTTTATGTCTGCACGCGCTGCATCCGTTCGGGCAAGCTCGTCAGACCGGTCAAGCGCACCTACAAAGCCACCGCATAAACCCCCTGCCGCCTTGACTCCCGGTCAACACGACTACTGCACATGGTATGAACGCACTTATTCAAAGCTGTCACACCACGGGCTCTGGCTTCGCGGCGGCGAGATAAACACTCTTCCGCCGTGCGACATGGCGGGGCGCTCCTTCAAAATCCTGGTTACACGCCTTTCAACATACGAAGACACGGCCGAATCGTTCACGCATCTTCTGCTCTACCGCCTTGCGGCTGAAACGCCCGGTGTTTTTCCGGACCTTGCATACCTCCCGCCGCCAAAAGATGCCGCCATCATGAGCAAGGACAAGGTGCCGTGGCTTCTGGGAACCCAGACCAAACTGGGGCCTCCAGCGTTTGACGTGGTGGCGTTTTCCAACTCCACCGTGCTTGAGCTGCTCAACATCCCGCCCATGCTCCGGGCAAGCGCCGTGGCGCTCTCGCGGCGCGAAAGGCTGGAGCATGAAGACATGCCGCTCGTGATCCTTGGCGGGGCAAATGCGGTCTCGTCACAACTGGCCTGGCTCGGCGGGGCAAGCGCGTGGGTTGACGGCGTGTTTCTGGGCGAAGACCCCGCAGAAATCCAAAAACTTTTTTCCCTGATGCGCGACCTCCGCTCCGGCGGCGCCGGAAAACCCGAAACGCTCTCGGAGCTTGCCCGCAGGGTGGATGGCTTTTTTGATGCCACCGAACCGCGGGCCGTTCGCACGGCGGCCCGCTTCATTTCAACCGCCGCATCCACGCGCGGCATCCCGGTTCCCCACTTTCCGGGACGCGCCGGGCACGGGCAGATCCAGATCAGCGAAGGGTGCGCGCATTCTTGCTCGTTTTGCGCCGAGAGCTGGCATCGCAAGCCATATACCGAAAAACCCGCATCCGAAATCCTGAAGGAAGCCCTCGAAATAAAGGCGTCCCTCGGGCTCTGGCGCGCCGAGGTATTCAGCTTCAATTTCAATGCGCACAAGGAATTTGCCGTGATTGCGGAGGGCCTCGGGCGGCTGTTCGGCCGCGTGAGCCTCAAAAGCCAGCGGATGGATCTGCTCGCGGCCGCTCCGCGACTGTTTGAACTGGAGCGGTCGCTCGGCAAGTCCAGCTTCACTTTCGGCGTGGAGGGGATCTCGCGTCGCTTGCGCAAACATCTCGGCAAGGAGCTTGACGACGAGGCGCTGGCAAAATGCCTGTCGCTTGCGCTCACCCGCGGCACGCGCGAGCTGAAGATTTTTCTGATCGCGACCGGCCACGAAAACGATGCCGACTATCCGGAGCTTGACGCGCTTGCCGGCTCCGTGCGCGATCTTCTTGCGCGGGCCGGACGGGGTGGCGCGCGCGTGATTTTCTCGATGACGCCGCTCGTGCGCTTTGCGTGGACACCGCTTGAGTTCGAAGACGCCCCGGCGCCCGAAACGGTCTCACGGGTTCTTTCGCGCAGCCGTACGGTTGTGGAACGGGCGGGTTTTGAATTCCGCGCAGCCGCATCCGTACACGATTACGCGGTGTCGCAGGTCATCGCCCGCGCTCCGGACGCTTCTGTCAGCGCCGCCGCGAGTGCCGCGCTTGATGACACCGGCTTTGTTTTTTACCGTTCGGTGAGCGCGGAATTTTTCCGCGCCTTCACCGGACATCTTGGCAGCGCCTGGCCGGGAGTGCTGACCGCCGGCAACGCAAGGCCATGGCAGGCCTTGAATCTAGGCATAAAAGAAGAGGTAATCAGGCATCGCTATGCGCGCCCCCAACACCTTTGAGTATCGTCTGCTTGTAGAGCTGTCTCCGCACTCACGCGGGCTTCCGCGTTCGGTACCCGCCGCCGCGCTGGCGCGCGCGCTCATGCTCTCGGGCGTGATGGCGCCGGAAAGCTATCTTGGTTTTCCGGGCACCGCGCTCTGCCCCGACCCGGACGCCGAATGCTGGGTGCACGGTGCGGATGCATTCAGGCTCACGCTGGCAAACGGCGCGCCGCCCGCGATCAATGCTGCGGCGTCACGGCTTTTTGAAAGATGGGGCAGGATCACCGGTCCCGCCGCAGAAGACTGGCGGCCCGGATCTTACATCATTGAAAGCAGCTTCAAATTCTCGCCCGCCGGATATTTCCGGTCCCGCGGCCTCAAACACACTTTGCGCAAAACAGGCGACGGCGGCGCCTACAGACTCGAACTCACGCATGCTGCGCTGAAAAAGAACATCATCAGGGATATTGCATATGTCTCGAACGCCGGCCGTGGCATCACCATAACCGTTGCGGCCGGCCACAAGTTCCATCCCGCCGACTTCGTCCGCGAATGTTTTGTCCTGCCCGATAAAAACGACTGGGTGCGGGTGTCGGTAAAAAGCGTGGGCGGATAGTCAGTCTCTCGGGGGCAATGTGATCAAATAATCCAGGAAAGACACTGCGCAGTGTTTTTCAGTTGATTTCTTTAGCGCTTCCCAGTGATATATTCATTTTGAATACATATTGTATACAAAAGCATTGACGATCCGGCTTCATTAAAATAAACATACATTCACGATGGAGCTGGAAAGAGCCAATAAAAAAATAAGTCAGCGCATACTCGAAAGGGAATTACATCAAAGAATGTCCTTGAATCCTTCTTTTTCTAAGCGTTCATTGGCAAGGAAATTGGATGTATCACCATCGTTTCTTTCCCACCTTTTTAACGGCAAGCGGAATCTCACGCCAAGTGACCCAACTCCGCCGGCCCAAGGGCCGGGGCCTCTGGGGTCCAAGCTCCGGTTATTCCCT
>MEQJ01000150.1:0-8261 GCA_001770165.1 Bdellovibrionales bacterium RIFOXYD1_FULL_53_11
TGATTTTAAGCCGGATTTTTTGTCGCGTTTAGGCTACAAGCTCTCGATGGCGACAAAACTGCTCGAAATCCGCCAAGCCCAGCACGCGCTGATCACCAGACAGTTCGAACTCGTGTCAAAACTCTTCCATCAGGGGCTCAGGACAAAAAAAGACTACCTCGGCTTCAAGGCCGAGCTGGGACGCGCCGAAATAGATCTTCTCACCACCCGCAATTCGATCGAAAAAGCAAAAACCGAGCTGGGACGCCTCACCGCCGCCGACGGCCCGTCCGCGTTCGCCACCGGAGACACGGCACTGGACCCGTCCACGATCCCCGTCCGCGCGCCCGATATCACCGCCCACTACGAATACCGGGCCGCATCGCTGAGCCGCCACATCAGCGATCTCGAAACATCGCTCGTGAGCCGCAAGCGCTGGCCCGAGGTTTTTCTCAACTCCGGGGCGTCATATAAAATCCAGGATTATCTCGGCCCGTCGGGCGCGGCAAACGGCGCGACAAGCTGGAACGCGCTGCTTGCGCTCAAATACAACATCTGGGACTGGGGCACGCGCTCGCGCGACACAAGCGTGGCCCTTGAGAAAAAAGCGATACAGGACAACGAGCTTGACGCGCGCATCCTCGCCGCCAGGACCGAATCAGCCCGGATCATGCTTGATCTCGCGCAGCTCAAGGAACACTATCATTTGAGCGACGAACTTCTCCGGCTTGTCGAAAGCAATTTTGAACTTATCGAAAAAGAATACCGCCAGGGCCGCGTCACGTATATCGATTTTGTGACCGAACTCAAAAATCTCGCCAGCGCAAGAAGCAGCTTTTATACGGTGCTTTTTGATCTCAAGGGGCAACTGGCGCAGTACCGCTATCAAGAAGGAACACTGTATGAAACGCTCACGAAAAAATAAGATCCGCCTTTTGTCGGCCGCAATCATCCTGCTGGCGGCAACTGCCGCCACCATATTCACGTTCAGGGGCAATAATGCCGCAACCAGCGCCGGCGCCCCCGTACGCGGAGAACTCATTCAAAAGGTCACGTTCAACGGAACCGTGGTGCCCAACCGCAAAACCATCATCACCGCCCCCTATCATGGCTACATCCGCAAAATTTTCGTCAAAACGGGCGATAAAGTGAAGCAGGGCGATCCGGTCGTAAGCATCAGCCAGTCGCTCGACAAGTCCGAAACCGTTTATCCCCTGCGGGCCCCGTTTGCCGGCACGGTCGTGCAAATCGAAAAATCCGAGGGCGAATTCATCAAGGAGCGTGATCCGCAGGATTACGTCATGCGCATCGACGATCTCGGAAAACTTTATGTAAATGCCAGCGTCCCCGAACTTGACCGCACCCGCATCGCAAAGAGCATGCAGGGGGTGATCAAAGCCGCCGGCATTCCGGGGCGCACCTACAAGGGGGAGATACGCGACCTGTCCATGGCCGCCAAGGAAAAGGACAAATGGAACAGGTCGCAACAGGTTGAATTTTCAATAACCATG
The DNA here is from genome assembly GCA_001770165.1 of Bdellovibrionales bacterium RIFOXYD1_FULL_53_11. Lineage (GTDB taxonomy): Bacteria > Bdellovibrionota > UBA1018 > UBA1018 > UBA1018 > XYD1-FULL-53-11. Next base: position 1,491 of record MEQJ01000150.1, read on the forward strand.
GAAATCACCGAAAAAGACGACGAACTCAAGCCTGGCATGTCGGTGACGGTGGACATAGTGACCAATAAAAAATCGGGCATTCTCATGCTGAGACACGAATATGTTTACAAGGATGGCGAAAAATATTTTGTCATCACCGGTGACGGCATCAAAAAACCCGTGGAGACCGGGCTCTTCAACGAAGAAATGATTGAAATCAAAAGCGGCATCACCGAAAAAGACCAGGTCGTACAGGTGGACTTTTCTTCACTAATAAAGGATTGATGCGTGGCGCTCATCGAACTCAAAAACATCAATTATGCTTATGGCGCCGGCGAGCCGGTATTGCGCGACCTCGGTCTTTTGGTCGAGGTCGGCGAAATGGTCGCCATACAAGGTCCTTCCGGGTCCGGAAAGTCCACGCTTCTCTACCTTGTCGGCTGCCTGCTCGACCTGCAGTCCGGCACGCTCCGCATCGGCGGCCGCGACATGGGCGCGCTTTCACAGGACGGGCTCGCCGCCTTCCGCCACCGCGAACTCGGTTTTATCTTCCAGCAGTTTCACCTCCTCCCCCGGGCGACCGTGCTCGAAAACATCCTGCTTCCGTGTCGCGACGCAACGCCGGAACAGGTTTTGAAGGCGAAATCCATCGCCGCATCGCTCGGCCTCGGAGACAGGCTGGAACATCTTCCGAACGCCCTCTCCGGAGGGCAGCAGCAGCGGGCCGCCATCGCACGCGCGCTCATGAACGATCCGGCCATCATTCTGGCCGACGAACCCACCGGAAACCTGGATTCCGCCTCGTCGTCACAGATAATGGACCTGCTCTGCAGGCTCGGAAGCAGGGGCATAACCGTAATCATAATCACCCATGACAGCGAGGTCGCCGCACGCGCCGGGCGTATCGTCACGATCCGCGACGGACGGATCACCGGTGATATAATCAAATTCCGGACCTCCGCGATAATCGCGAAAAATGAAACCGCGCCGACGGCGACCGCTTCTGGTTTTTTTTCAAAATACAGGGTCCGCGAAGCACTTGCCAATCTCGGGCGCAACAAGCTCCGGTCGATTCTTACAATGACGGGCATCACGATAGGCATCGCCGCCGTGCTTGCGATGACAACCATAGGCCAGTTCACCAAACGCAAAATCCTCGAATCCTACATGGAGCTTGGAGCAAACACGCTGGCTTTTTACGGCTACCCGAACTGGTCTCTCCGCGCGACGGACAAGGTTGAAATGCCCTTCAACTCTTTTGACTGGAAACGCGACATGGCGCCGCTGAAAAAAATATTCCCGGAAATCACGCTGATGTCCCCCATGTTGCGATCCTGGGACAGCGGCGCCACCTTCGGGGGGCGCGTTGTAAATACGGATGTAAGATTATACGGCGTCAACGAGGACGGCCTTGCGCTCGCCGGACGCGCCCTCGAAGGCGGCAGGAACCTCAGCAAGCTGCACGTCGAATTCATGTCAAACGTCTGCCTTGTCGGCGCCGAAATCGCAAAACGCCTTTTCATAAACATAAACCCCCTCGGCCGGATCCTGCAGGTGACGCAGGACAATAACGCGCTCAGCTGCAAGATAATCGGCATCTTAAAACACAAGGCATCCAACAATGAATGGAACAAACCCGACTTCCAGATAATCGTTCCCTACACATATTTTGAAAAAGCCATTGGCAACCCGTGGCAGGTGGAAATACACAACGTGCTTTTACAGGTGACGCCGGGAACCGACATCCGGAAAACCAGCAACGGCATCAAGGCGTTTTTTAAACAAAAATACGGCAACGCAGGACAGTTCGGCGCCGATTCCGACAGCCTGCTTGTTGCGCAAATGGAGAAATTTTTGACGCTTTTCACGATTTTGCTCGGCGCAATCGCGCTGATCTCGCTGGCGGTGGGCGGCATCGGGATCACGAACATGATGCTGGTCTCCGTATCCGAGCGTTACCGTGAAATAGGGCTGCGCAAAGCGCTTGGTGCCACGAATCTGGAGATACGAACACAGTTCATGGTCGAAGCGGTCGTGATCTGCCTTGTGGCGGGCCTGGTCGGTCTGGCCGCGGGCTTTGCGGTTTACGAAGGCATTATTTTCGGTGCATCAAAAGTCGTGACAAAACTGCAATTTGAATGGGTGTTTGATTACGCCGCGGCAATAATATCGTTTACCGCCATCATGGCGGTCGGCGTACTGAGCGGCCTGCTGCCCGCCCTGAAGGCCGAAAAACTGCAGGTGATCGAGGCCCTGCGCAACGAATAACCCCGATATCTTCCATTGTATTTTGTTTGCTATCTATTCTGCAAAAAATTGGATTTAGACCAAACCATTTTTTTCGGCAGAATTGTACGCTTGTATGTATCTGACAGATTTCTTACAACATCCGACCACTTGACTTCTATTGCCCATTCTCCAGGCTTGCAAAAATCGACTTCACCGGAATCGGATGATAAATAACCGAAATTGGTCTCAGTTCTTGCCAGATATTCATGGGCAACCATTTCTGATACCTTGTCAAAATCAGGTTCACTGACGACAGCTCTGGACTTGGACCATGATTTTGCAATCCAATAGACAAGCGGGTCGGAAAAATACAATTTTTTATTTTTCTTATATCTGAAATGACCGGTTTCCGGGTCTATTGCATACAATATCCTGACGGCAAAACTGCTTTCCAAAACAGCCAGGTAATCCTGGGCGGTATGATGGGACATGATCTCCGTTTTTGATGCAATTGTCTGAAAACTTACCGGCGTACACATTGTAATGGCTATCTGTTCAAGCAATTCCTGCAAATATTTTTCTTGTTTTCCGAGCTTTACGATATCACCAAGCAACCAGCGCTTGTATGTCTTTGCCGCCTGGGCCGGAAATACACAGTCTTCCCCTGCTTCAATTACTGCCGCAGGAAAACCTCCTGTTATGAAATATTTTGTCAAACCGGTTAGCCAATCAAATTCCGCCCACCCGGCTTTTTTGCGCATCTCGCACCATTCACTGTATATCATCGGCAAAAGAAAGTGCTCGCTCTCGCCTCTCGCCCATCTTCCAGGCATCAGATCGTAGCCTTTTTTCAGTTCCGTACTGTTTGACCCAGTCAAAATCAGGGAACCTTTGTAGCCATCATCGATAAATTTTTTGACGGCCCGCGGCCAATCATCAACAAAGCTGATTTCATCCAGCAAAACAGCCTCATTGTTCTGCAATGATTTTAAAAGCTCGAATAAATCATGATAATCTTTTATAAGGTCGCAGGTTTCATAATGAGACTTTATCCCCGCCTTTACAAACTCGGATAATGTAGTTTTGAGCCAGCTCGATTTGCCCACCTGCCTCGGCCCCCTGATTATTTGTACCCCAGGGCTGGATTCAAGTTTGTGAAATGGTCTGAAAAATGGAGCTTTTTTTAACACCTCTAGATGTTTATCGTGTTTTTCCCAGTCTGGAATTTGCCAAAAATACTGCATAGTTATTTATAATATATTTTTATGGGAAATGTAAATAATAATTTTGGGAAATGTAAATAATATTTCCGGGATATAGCATTGCAGAAACGGCCATGAATCTCACTTTCCGCGCTTTGACGACGTGATTCTTTTTGAATTTCTCCGAGCCTCTTGGCGCATTGGGACAGGCGCGAGTTTTGAGCCTGTTTCCGCATTTCCTGAACAATTGCTTCGAGCAATCTACGATTGTCAATCCACTACCCGTAGATCGAAAATTCCCCGGTTATGGCTTTTTTATAAAACTGTTCTCAAGTGTTTTGAGTTCGCTTTCCTTGATTCCTTCGCTCTTGAAATGGTCGCGCCACGACGACACAACTTTTTGCATATGAGACGCCATGGCGCGAGCATCTTCCGCCGTCAGCCGGAATCGTTCACAAAGCGACAATGCATTTGTGATTGATGCTTTTTTTCCTTCAGTTCCAACTGTCATTGCAAGCAAATAACTTTGCGAGTTCACAGTGGCTGGTACTACATCATAGAGCGGTGAAAGGTCCCATCGGTCATGTTCGTAGCAGAGAAAACCAAAATTCCTCAGGTGGTCATCATTGTTGTAGACAAGGATGTTGAAAACCATGCGCCGGAATAATTCTTTCAGATCCATTTCGATATGACTCGAGTACTTCACGATTGCGTCTACAAGGGCGTGATAGCTCCATGCATGGTAGTCGCTTTCATGGGATCCGGTGATGGTCAGGCCGGAGATGAATGGAATTGGAGATCCATCCTTTTTGCGGTCGAAGCGTTCGATCAGATAGATCGAACGTCCGGCAGCTTCGGTGGCTTCCATCGAAGGAACGTTCAAACCACATTTCTTCGCAAGTGTCATTGTGGCGAACTCCACCAGAGGTTCGTTTCTGCTGTCCTGCAAGAGGGAAAATTTTGCGAGGTGGGGCTTCCCGTTCCAAAGCAATGTGGCCTTGGGACGCGCACCACCCAATGAAGGTCCATATTCCAGGAATTTTTTCAGACGTTCAGTTTCCTTTGCCGCCTCGATGTCCTTAATGGCCCCTGCGCAAATTGCCAGATCCAGATGCTTCTGATCTGCGTACCGGAATCCGGTGGGGGTATGGATCTTCGGTCCGGATGCGGGATCATCGGAAAAGGCCAGTGCTCCAACCCGGTCCGGTCCCGTTGCGGCGACATACTCAATTTCCGTGAGCGCGCGCGCGAATTTTTTATCGAGCAGGTAGCGGCCCCATTTGTCCGGGCCCGCATCCCTGATCCCGTTGAAAATGCTGAATCCCCCGGAAGTGATGAAGGTCTTGTCGGACAATGGCAGATGAACAGGATCAAGTGCGAGGTTATTGGGACGCTCCAGATATTTGGTACCGTACCGGAAGATACTTGATGAGAAGCGCCCCGCATCTTCGAACTCAAGCAAGCCCGCCGGCACCCAGCCATCGGGCTCCAGATGTATGTATACATATATTTCACGGAGCATTAGAAGTTCACTTTCTCGTCGCCAATCTTTCTTGCTGCCCCGCGACGGCTTCGGATTCTTCGAACTGCTGTCGAAATGGATTCGAGATCGTTTTCAGGTTTAAGGGCTTCTTCGATCCCGCGCAACAAATCAAGGACACTAAGAACCTGGAAAAAGACTCCCAATGAAACACTGGGATTGCCCCTTTCGAGCTGGCCAAGTGTGCGACGGTCGAACCCGATTCGACCGGCCAGTTCAGTGACCGACATTCCTCTTCGTTTCCGGGCTTCAGAGAGCAGCCGACCCACCTCTTTTAGTTCAAATCCTGCATCGGCGGTCAGCAATTTTTCCCAGATGAGTTTGCCTTTCCTGTTTTGATTTGCTGTCTTCATGTACACTCCAATGCTCTATTATACATTAGACTGTACATTATAATGTACAAATAGTCAAATACGGCATGATCAATTCCTTGCGCTTATTGCGAATCAACTCCCCTGTTACCAACAGGTGGTGACCACCCTGAAACCGCTTGCACAATGCCGACCCATATGACAACACCGGGACGAACACGAAGGGGGAAGATATGATTTCGAACTTGCGGAAAACAATTTTCATACTGGCGGGCATCGCGGGGATGCTCGGGGTAAATGCAAAAGCCGGCGACATGATCGAAGTGGGCGTCGGCGGGGCGTTTGCAACCGGTCAGGAGCGGCCCGTCGAAGTACTTCTGAGGGTCGAGTACAAAGGGTACAAGTACAAAAATATCGCCCCGTTTCTTGTTCTTGCAAAACTCAAAGCCGGCGCGTCGGCGCTCGACAAGGACGCAAGCTATATCGATATCGATTTTGAGCCGGTGACACTTGGCATCGGCAACGATGTCCTCAGCGGCTACCTCAACATCGCTTCGCTTGCCGTCAGGCGCAACATGAATGTCGGCAACGAGATGATGATAAGAGTGACAGCCGTCGGAGTGCGGGGCGAATTCAATACCGCCATCGGCAAAAAAGTTGATTTTTATCTCAAAGGCGCCGTAGATCTTCTCGCCGTTGGGATATTCAAATCCGGCGGGCAAACAGTAGCCGGTTTTGGCATGGGCGCGAATGCCGAACATGATGTTCGACATCACCAAAAACTTTTATGCCTTTACGAGCGCCAACTTTGTGGTCTATTGGGCCGAAAAGATCCGGAGTGAAATATCCGATTACGAAACAAAAACGGGCTTCCAGTTCATGTTCGGCGTTGGAGGGAAATGGTAAGCCGCCAAGCAAGCCTTGACCTTGCCCGCCCGAAGACGTATGTACCGGCCATGAAAAAAATCCTGCTTGTCTTCGGACTTCTTGCTTTAACCGCCGCACCCTGCCTCGCCGGCGTCTCGGCGCAGGTAAAAATATTCAGCGCCTCCGGCTGCAGATATTACTCAAACAATATCGGGGCTTTCAGCATCCGGCTGAGCGATATAGCGACAAAACAGAACACCGAAGCGACAATCGAATACTGCTTCAACGACGATTGCGCCCGCAGGGGCTCCGCCGCCACAAGCCGGGATACCGGCGACTGGACCGCGAAGTTCGAGCAAAATGTGAGCGAGCGCGGAGGTTTTTACGCAAAAACCATCAATTTCAGATTCCGCGTCGCCAACCACTTCGTGCCCGCGAGGGGCTATTTCTCGGCGGAACTCGGGCATATCACGCCTTCATGTCTCAACCCCGAACTCCTGGAATACACAAATCTTGACGTAAAAACTCCTGGCAACTGATCACCCGCCCAAACCAACGCTTGCAAGCCCTGTAAAAGAAGGCAAAATCTTAGGTACACACCATGCAAGAAGAACAATGTACGCCACGCAACCTTACCGCATAC
>MEQJ01000150.1:8267-12228 GCA_001770165.1 Bdellovibrionales bacterium RIFOXYD1_FULL_53_11
GGCGCTCTGGGAGTGGTTTACGGCGATATCGGCACCTCGCCGCTGTATGCCATTAAAGAGAGTCTGAATCCATCTCACGGCGTTGCCTTTGGTATTGCCAATGTTTATGGAATCATCTCGCTTGTATTCTGGTCACTCGCCCTCGTCGTAACTTGTAAATATTTGAATTTCATCATGAAGGCCGACAACCGCGGCGAAGGCGGAATCATGACCCTGCTTTCGCTGCTGCTCCCCAAATATGCATCCAAAAAAACACCAAAGGAGCGGCGGTCCCGTAAATTCGTGCTCGCGCTTGGCGTTGTGGGAGCCGGCCTTCTTTACGGCGACAGCAGTATCACGCCGGCAATATCAGTCCTGAGCGCGCTCGAAGGACTCAATGTCGCCACCAACTCGTTCGAACATATCGTTGTACCTCTTACAATAGCCATTCTTGTCGCACTCTTTTACGTTCAAAAAAGAGGAACAACATCCATCGGCGCCATTTTCGGTCCGCTTATGCTTGTATGGTTCTTGTCAATTGCGGCAAGCGGACTTCCCTGGATCTTCAAGCACAAGGAAATACTGCTCTCTCTGAATCCCGCATATGCTGCCGGCTTTTTGATAAAGCACAAGCTGCATTCGCTGGTAATACTCGGTTCGGTTGTCCTGTGCATCACCGGCACCGAAGCACTATACGCCGACATGGGGCACTTCGGACGCAAACCCATCAAGTTCGGATGGTATCTGGTTGTCTGGCCCGCGCTCATTCTCAATTACATGGGACAGGGCGCAATCGTTCTTGAAAGGGGGGCTGACGCCATTTCAAATCCGTTTTACGCTCTGGTGTCGGATTCAAAATTCACCCTCTACCCGATGGTTGCAATTGCCACCGCGGCAACGGTTATTGCCTCACAAGCAATGATCTCCGGCGCATTTTCGCTCACGCAGCAGGCCGTACAGCTCGGATTCATGCCGCGCATGACCATCATGCACACTTCGCGCAGCACTGAGGGACAGATTTATGTGCCCATGGTCAACTGGTTGCTCATGGCTGCATGCGTATTGCTTGTCTTATGGTTCAAAGAATCATCAAATCTTGCCTCTGCCTATGGCATTGCCGTCATGGGAACAATGACCATCACATCCATTCTTTATTATCTCGTAAGCACGCGGATATGGAACTGGCCCGTCATGTTTGCTCTCCCTCTTTTGCTTTGTTTTATTACCGTTGATCTGACTTTTTTCACGGCAACCCTCGGAAAAATCTTGCACGGCGGCTGGGTGCCGGTCTCGATCGCCATTGTGCTTTTTGCCATAATGACCACCTGGAAACGCGGACGCGAATTCATCGCCGACAAAATGGCCGAAACCTCCACGCCGCTCAAGGAATTCTTTTCGGTCATTGACCACAACGACCCGCCACGGCTCGATGGCACCGCCGTTTTCATGTCGCTTACCAGGGACATCGCGCCCTCGGTGCTCCTGCAGTTTTACAAGCACAACAAGGCGCTGCACCGCAAAGTACTGCTGCTCTCGATCACCACCGAAAACACGCCCGACGTCCCGGGCACCGATCGCGTGCGCGTGACCGAACTCGAACACGGCTTTGTCAAAATCCATGCGCGCTACGGTTACATGGAGCGGCCCGACATCGAAGAAGTGCTGGAACTGGCGCAGTGTTCGGGGCTCAGCCTGGACCGCTCCGACCTCAGCTTCTTCCTCGGCCGCGAGTCCTTTGTCCGGACCGGCCACTCCGGCATGATGAGATGGCGCAAGAGGCTCTTCATCTTTCTTTCGAAGAACGCCAAATCGGCGATGGAGTTTTTTCACCTCCCCCCCGACAGGGTGATTGAAATCGGAGCGCAGATAAGAATTTAATGAAGGACTGATCATGGATGACCATAGCGGCAACCAGGAATGCGGCACACATGGCGACGGCAAATGCCGACCCAGGGAACTCATGACGCTTGCGCTCGGGGCGCTTGGCGTGGTTTACGGCGACATCGGCACCTCGCCCCTCTATGCGATAAAAGAGAGCCTGCACCCCGGACATGGAGTCGGAACCGGGCCCGAAGCTGTGCTTGGCATAATCTCGCTCGTATTCTGGGCACTCACGATGATCGTGTGCTTCAAGTATCTGACCTTTATCCTGCGCGCCGACAACAAAGGCGAGGGAGGAATGATGGCGCTCCTTGCCCTCCTTGCCCCCCAGCAGGACCGGCACAAACACGGAACAACCCGGACGCTTTCAATGATTGTGATCTGGCTCGGGCTGTTCGGCACCGGGCTTTTGTTCGGCGAGGGGATAATCACGCCGGCGATCTCGGTCCTCAGCGCGCTTGAGGGGCTTGAGGTTGCAACGCCCGCGTTCAAACCGCTGGTCATGCCGCTCACGATCGCGATTCTGGTCGCGCTTTTCATGGTGCAAAAACGCGGCACCGCCTCGATCGGCGCCGTTTTCGGTCCGACAATGCTCCTTTGGTTCCTGGCCATCGGACTTGCCGGTCTGCCGCAGGTGCTGAGCCACCCCGGTATTCTTCAAGCCCTCAATCCCACGCACGCATTTTCCTTCCTCGCAGCCCACGGCATCAAGGGGTTTTTCATCCTGAGCGCCGTGGTCCTCTGCATAACCGGCGCCGAAGCGCTGTATGCCGATCTCGGCCACTTTGGACGAAAACCCATAACCATCGGATGGTACGCCGTCGTCTATCCGTCACTCATCATCAACTATCTCGGCCAGGGCGCACTGGTCATGAGCGGCTCGAAAGAGGCGCTTGCAAACCCCTTCTACGCCCTCGTGTCCGGACATCCGCTCCTTCTATACCCGATGGTCGTGCTTGCAACGCTGGCAACCGTAATCGCCTCGCAGGCGCTGATTTCAGGGGTTTTTTCGCTGGTGCAGCAGGGCATGCAACTCGGTTATCTGCCGCGCATGCTCATCCGCCACACCTCGCGCACAAAGGAGGGGCAGATTTACGTCCCCGCAGCCAATCTTCTCCTGATGATCTCCTGCATACTGCTTGTCGCCGTATTCAGGGAATCATCGCGTCTCGCCGCCGCCTACGGCATCGCCGTCACCGGCACCATGACCATTTCGTCAATCCTCTTTTTTCTCGTCGCCACCCGCAAATGGGGCTGGGCCCTCTATAAAACGGTTCCGCTGGTCGCGATTTTTTTACTCATCGACCTTCTCTTCTTCGGGGCGAACCTGACCAAGATTTTCCATGGCGGCGCGATTCCGGTCATCATCGCGGCTTTCATGTTCACGCTTATGGCCACCTGGCATCACGGCAGATGGCAGATAGCCCGCATCGCGCGGGGCCGCGCGGTGGCGTTCGAAAAATTCTACGAACAGATCGTCAAGGACAACCTGCCGCGCGCAAAAGGCACAGCCGTCTTCATGACTCATAACCGTGAAACCGCGCCGCTTGTGCTGCTGCGGCACTACACGCACAACCAGATCCTCCACGAGCATGTGATCCTGCTTACAATAATCACCGAGGACATTCCGGACGTGCCAGCCGCCGAAAAGGTGCGCGTGACCGAACTCGAACACGGCTTTGTGCGCCTCACCGCGCGCTACGGCTATATGGAATCGCCGGATGTGCGCGAGATACTCGAAATATCAGAAGGCTCCGGGCTCAGTTTCGACCACGACCGTATCACCTATTATCTCGGACGCGACACCCTGCTGGAGGGCGGCGACTCGACGTTCAGCGCCTGGCGCAAGAAGCTTTTCATACTGCTTTCAAAAAATTCGCGCCCGGCACTTGAATTTTTCAACCTGCCTCCGGACAAGGTCATGGAAATCGGATCGCAGTATCACGTTTGAACGCTGCGGAATTTTTCAGCGGCCCGCGAGTTTTTGCACGCGATCCGTGATGACGCCGTCGGTGCGGGACAGGGCAAAGCGGTCGGCACGATCCGTGTCGGTCCGCGAAAACCACATGAACGCCAGGAGCCCGGCCGACCGGGCGTATTT
>MEQJ01000150.1:12251-12446 GCA_001770165.1 Bdellovibrionales bacterium RIFOXYD1_FULL_53_11
CCCAGTTAAGCACCACGGCATCGTATTTTTTTGCGGCCGCGCGGTCTACGATGTACCGTTTTGAAAAAAACGAAAGCACACCGAGTTTGACCGCGGGTTCGAGCTTGCGCGCATAATCAAGGGCGCGCTCGTCAAAGGCGGAAAGCAGGACCTTGCCGGTGAGACCGGCGCGACGGACCTCCTCAATTGTTTTGC
>MEQJ01000150.1:12487-32969 GCA_001770165.1 Bdellovibrionales bacterium RIFOXYD1_FULL_53_11
CGCCGGATGAATCGTGCCCGAGCCGTCCTTCATCCGCAGTTTTTCAATGGCAGCATAAGAGGTGCGGGCAATGCAACCCCTGCCGCTGGAGAGGCGCTCGAGCTTCTGGTCATGCGCAAGCACCGCCTCGCCGTCTTTCGTGAGCTGCACGTCAAACTCAACCGCATCCGCGCCGACGGCAAGCGCAAAGACCAGGGCGGTAAGCGAATTTTCGGGAATGGTCTTGTTTGCCTTGCCCATCCCGCGGTGACCGATGACCATGGCTGCCTGCAAAAACGCAGGCACGCACAAAACAAGCGCCGAAACAGCACATATGGTTATAAAACTGCGGCAACCCCTGACGCGCATCAAAACTTCCTCCCCGGAACAGACAAGGAGATATCCGTCCCGCCGCAGGGTGTCAACTCCGGAGAATTAACCTAAACGCGACAAAAAATCCGGCTTAAAATCATGCAGCCATCCAGCACTGAAATCAGTTGATGTGCCGAGTTGCCTTGATAATCCCGGGTTGACACCACATCAAAGGCAAACTCTCCCTTGATCTCGGCAATCTGATGTTCCATGGCACATCCGCGAATTCTATTTTAAGATTTCCGTTGATTCTATCGTGTATTTCGTGGTTTCTTAATCTCACTGGAGGTGACCTTTCTTTCCGCTGCTTTTTGTTTTCTTGCAACTCAAAAATGGCTTAATTTAAGGTCATTTCCATCTTTTTTCTGAAAATTACGCCGGATTTTTTGTCGCGTTTAGGTTAGCAACTGAGGCAGACCATGGAGGATGTATGGGGGCCCCGCAACTCAAACAATCACCAGAAGAATCAAAACAGAAAAATGCGAATGATATTTGCCGCGAACAAGCGTCAAATGAGCTGTTTTTTGCTGTTGTTGGGCACATTGGCTCCGGTACATCCACAATTTCTGAGAAGCTCAAGAAAGAACTAGAAACAGCAGACGAACCATACGAAGTTGTCATTCGTAGCGCAAGAACCGCAATCACCACTTGGGCCAAAAACAACGGTTGTTCAATTGATAGCATTGCGGGGATTGATTTAATTAAACAGCTACAGGACCGCGGTGATTCCATGCGAGAGCTGGATCTCGCGGCAGTGGCTAAAGTGCTGGTTAGTGAAATCAAACAAGTAAGAACTGCCGCGATCAATCCCTCTGCCTCGACACCAGTGCTGCCTGACGGAAAGAGGCGCGCGTACATCATCGACTCGTTAAAGCACCCGGCCGAGGTTTATCTCTTGCGCCATGTTTACGGATCAGCTTTCACACTCATAGGTATTGTTGTGGCAGATGAGGAAACTCGTATTGTCAGAGTTAAAAATAAGTTGAAGCTCAGCGCCGCTGATGAAAACAGTAAAAAAGAAGTAATCAATCTTCTCGAACGCGATCGCGACAGCGGGAAAAAACACGGTCAACGTGTGGCCGACACTTTTCATCTTGCCGATTATTTCCTAGATAACACTGCCGACGCTGAAGACCCAGTAAACTATGAAATCCCTGATCAGCTCTCGCGATTAATAAAAATCATTACTCATTCCGAAATTATGCGACCCACTTCAGACGAAACCGCGATGTTTGTCGCTAATGGTGCAAGCCTCCAGAGCGCTTGTCTGTCTCGCCAGGTCGGCGCATGTATCGTCAATGCTGACGGCGATCTCGTTTCTACAGGAAAGAACGAACCGCCCCAAGCTGGTGGCGGCGTATATACGCAACAGGACAATAATTCGACCGTCCCGACCACATGCGATGGTCGCTGTGGATTTTTATCAATGCCAGCAAACAGTGCGGGCGGTCATTTCCAGGGCTGCAGTAACATAAATGAACAAAATACGATCATTGAAAAAATTCTTGCAGAACTCCCCGAGCTTAATGAGCCATCCAAAAAAGAGGACAATAAAAGAAAAATTCGCGAGGGTAGTATTGGGGACCTTCTTGAGTTTAGTCGTGCGGTACACGCAGAGATGACTGCGCTCTTGGTTGCAGCAAAAACAGGAAGAGTAACGCAGGGCTGTCGGATGTTTGTAACGACATTTCCTTGTCATTACTGCGCTCGACATATCGTTTGCGCCGGAATCGACGAGGTGCAGTACATTGAACCATACCCCAAGAGCAAGGCGCTTTCTCTTCATTTTGATGCGATTACCAGCAACAGAGGTGACTGGACCCCACCAAGCCAAGTGGACAAGACGCTTCTTGCTGCCAAGTCCGCCATGATGCTTCACAACGCGGTATCCGAGAAAAAAGTAAGCGAAATCGAATTCTCAAAGCTGTTTTCGAAAGTGCAAAAGAAGGTTTTATTTCGTCCATTTACTGGTGTTGCTCCGCGCCTTTATGGGCGTGTATTTCGGCAAGACCGCAAACTTAAAGACAAATTAACAGGAGAGAAAAAGATTCAACTCCCCGAATGGTCGGACCCTTGGTATATCGGCAAGATTAGTTATATTGAACTCGAGGCTCTTCTTTCCGGGGAACAGAAATGAAGTTACGGATTATTGAAAACACCTATTCGAGCCCTCAACACGTTAACAAAGTTCCTATCCAGACTAGCATGTTTGCCTGCGCCGGCAGAAGTTCGTATGGCTTTATTGGCTACAATGAGATTTCCGGGGTGCAGCTACTAACAATTCTTAAGTCGACTTTGCCTTCTCATATCGTCGACCTCAGAATTGTTCAGAAATTTGACAAACCAGATCTAGGACGTCGGCTCTTTTTTGCCAATCTTCAACACTTGGATGTTCACTATATTGATTTTGCAACACTGAATTCCATCGTCGCAGGGAACGACTGGCGTTTCAATCCCCAATTCGTTGGATATTCATTAGTAGAACTTATTTCGAAAAAAGGAAAAGACCGTCCCGTACTTTTCCTTGTCGAAGATCTGGAAAAGGCAAACACCTTTGCTAACACTGTACCTGGTTGTTTTAGTGATCGGTCTGGGGTCGCCGAAACTTTTATAAGTGATTCGGTTATTCCGATTCATCAACCCAGCAAAGCGTCACGCTCGAATTGCTTGTAATAGGCCGCTGCTCCGCGAATTCTATTTTAAGATTTCCGTTGATTCTATCGCGTATTTCGTGGTTTCTTAATCTCACTGTTTGTTTTCTTGCAACTCAAAAATAGCTTAATTTAAGGTCATTTCCATCTTTTTCTGAAAATTACGCCGGATTTTTTGTCGCGTTTAGGTTAAAAATCCACCCGGAGCCCCGCCGTAGCCACGAATGTCTGGCCGCCGAATCTGAACTCGCCCCGTCCGTTGCCGTAGCTGCCGCCGAAGGCGAGGTTGAATTTGAGATCCTGCTTGAGAGTGATGCGCGTCTCGATGCGCGAGTGAGCACTCGTGTCGCTGACATTCATTACATTCCACAAGGTAAATGCAATATCCTTCCAGTCACCGGGATCCGGCAGATAGATGCTCAGCATCGCGTAATCACGCCCCAGGAAATACGGCGTATAAAACCCCGCCGCGAGAACATAGCTGTAAGCTCCCGTGTCGCTGTAGCCTTCGGCATTGCGGAAATACTCGCCGGTGAAAGTGATCGTATCCTTGTCGCCGTATTTTATCTCATAGCTCGCGCCAATGGTGGCTTTGACGAAGGCGGTCTTTTCTTTTTTATAACTGCTGAAACCAAGCGGATGCGCGGCTGATACCGTCTCCGTTTTATAAAAAGTCAGATCAGAGCCGTGCGAATACGCCGCCTCCCCCCAGACATCGACGTCCCAGATGCCGGCGGATATATCGAATGCCGCCTGCGGGCGCAGGCCCTTTCTTGCCGCGCCGCTGACGGCGATTTCAACGGGAGAAAAAGCGGTCTCCATCCTGAAAGCATGCCCCATCCGCTCGGGGCGGGCGGAATCCTCGAAATTCTGGATGAGATAGAAATTTGTCGTGCCGACCGGAACATGCGTCTTGAGAAGCGTGACGCCCGCGCGCTCGTCCTCCTGCCGGAGCAGATCGCGCTTGGCGGCGTTTATAAAATCCGAGGGATTCCAGAACCGCCCGCTGCCCCATTTTATCTTCTGCCGGCCGGCCGTGAAATAGACAACGCGCGCGGCATTGAAGTTGAGCTTCAATTCGTCAAGACTGGAGGTGTAGCGTCTTGCGGCAACGCCGGTAAGCGGCGACGGAGCCGCCTCGTTCACCGCCGGATCAAAAGTGAGGCGGCCGCGCGCGAGCGCCCTGATGTCGTTGCGAAGCCGGGCATCGCCGTAAACCCAGAGATTCTGCGGAGCCATAAAATGATCGGCATTGGGCCCCTTCCAGAGGCCGTAGTAAAAAACCTCGCTCATCACCGTGCCGCCGATCTTGAGGCGGTCCTTGTCGGCGTCAAGCTTCTCGATTTCGTTTATGCCGCCGGAAGCGCCGAACCCCCGCGAAAAATCGTCGTCCGATGCGGCGCTCGCGCTGCCGGCCGCCGCCACCGCGACAAACAGTGGAATCAGGGCGCGAAACACCGCCAGACCGCTTTTCCCGGGACCGCCCCCCGTCAGCAGCTTGCGCTCCCAGCGGGCCATCACGCGCGCCTGAGCAGCCGAGCGCTCGTGGTCGAATCCGAGAAGATGCAAAAGCCCGTGCGCCACGAGCGCTTCGAGTTCATGCCGGGGCGCATGCCCCAGGGCACGCGCCTGCCGGTTCATCTCGGCGGCACAAATGACGATATCGCCAAGAAATCCCTTTTTGGCAAACACGCGGGGGGTCTGAAAACTGAGCACGTCGGTTGCCTGGCGTTTGCCGCGGTATGCATGATTGAGTTTTTGCATGCGCGCCCGCCCCACCATGGTGATCGATACGCACCACGGCCGGTCTGCGGCAAGTCCCTTTGTTGCGTGCGCCCGGGCGATCATGATGCGCAAAACGCGCTCCGCTTCCTTCTGCCAGTATCCCAATGTTCTTCTGTGCCCGTTCATGGAGACATGGTATCACGACGCGTGGCTAAAAAAGAGCGTCCGTTCGAAAATCTTGTACGCACCGTCCGGCGGTTGCGGACTGCTTCAAAACAGCGCGGCCGCCAGATTGTCCGGCCCCACTATCAGGATATCCTTGTAATGTTCATAATGGCCGGGCTCATTGACCACTATGATTTTAAACGACGGTTTGAAAACACCTTCGGCATATCTGAAGGACTTCATTGCGTCTCCAATTTTTGACGCTGAACTTTTTGCTTCGACAAAAACAGTTCCCGATTCACGGCCCTGCAATACAAAGTCAATTTCGTGCCCTTGATAATCCTGGAAATAGTTCATGGCGATCTTCTTCCCGCGTAAAAAGAAAGAATACGAAACATGCCTGTGCAGCATGGCCGCAACGGCGGCCTCGAACACCTGTCCCGGATGACGTTTTTCATCCATATTCATCATGGAATGATCGACGGGATAGAATTTTTTTGCTTTTCTCAGGCGTTTGGCTTTGGAAGAATAACAGGGCTCCAGCTCGAATCCCCATAAGATCCGCCTTAGCATGAGGACGTCCTTGATAATGGTTGCAGCCGATACATCAAGATTGCCGGCAATTGCCGCTGCCGAATACGGCGTTCCTGTCGACTCAAGCAAAAAACCATACGTTTGATACACCCTGTCGGCGTCCTTGGTCTCGCTCAGCGCCCGGACATCACGGTCCAGCATCGCCGTTAAATAATCATTCATCCAGATGGCGGAATGTTTCTCGGACTGTTTGGTGAGCGGCTCCGGAAAGCCGCCGAATTCGAAATATTTTTTCCAGTATCCCTTGAAATCCTGCGTCTTCCTGATTTTGATGAATGGATTATCATCAAATTTCCCGCCATGAGCAACGCTGGAAATCAAATATTCAGAAAAAGTAACCGGGTGCAGCCTCGGCCACACCGCCCTTCCGGCAAGGCTGTCGCCTTTATCGCCCTTTAGCAGGTCAAACGCACTGCTGCCGGACGCCACAAACCATTTGTCCTTGTGTTTGTCAAAAAGGCCCTTCAGATGATTGCGCCACCCCCGGACCCGGTGGATTTCATCGATGAATATGAGCGGTTTGCGCTTTCCGGCTGATTCCACATTTTTTATCGTATCGTCAAGCCGCTTGAAAAGAATGCGATCCCTTCCAACATCCATATTCATGGCAAGATCCGGCCCAAGGAGTCCACACAGATGGGTTTTCCCGCACTGTCTCGGCCCAGTCAGAATGACCAGTTTGTCAGCATATTCCTTGATTTCCGATAAAACATGTCTGAAAAGCTCCATATAAACATATTAACAGGGTATATAAACTTTACAAGTAATTTTTATGCAGGGTGTTCAAATGTTTTATATATGGCCGCAAGCAACATGAGCGGCTCGCAGAAGACATCAATATCCCGGATGCCAGCCGATATATCCAATGCCGCCTGCAAGCGCAGCCCCTTTCTTGCCGCGGTATGCCTGATTGAGTTTTTCATGTGCCCGTTCATGGAGTCATGGTATCACGAGGCGTGGCTAAAAAAGAGCATCCGTTTGAAAATCTTGTACGCACCGTACGGCGCTTGCGCGCGCCCGGCGGCTGCCCCTGGGACCGCGCGCAAACCCACAAGACGCTCAGGCCGTATATAATCGAAGAAGCCTATGAGGTGCTTGAAGTCATTGACCGCATCAAAAGCCGCGCCTCGCTGAAAAATAAAAAAACCCGCGCCGATTTCTGTGAAGAGCTTGGCGATTTGCTGATGCAGGTGCTCATTCATTCCGAGCTTGCGAGGGAAGAGGGGGTCTTTGATATTAATGACGTAGCGCGCTCCCTGAACGGCAAACTCGTCAGGCGGCACCCGCATGTGTTCGGCAAGGTGCGCGCAAACACCTCCGCGAAGGCGCTCAAAAGCTGGGAAAAACAAAAAGCCCGTGAAAAGGCGGCAAATCCGGACGCCAGCATGCTTGACGGCGTTCCGCGCGCGCTGCCGGCGCTGCAAAGGGCCGCAAGAATCATCGAACGCGCTACTCGAGTCGGCTTTCAATGGAAAGACCTCCAGGGCCCGCTTGAAAAAGTCGAGGAAGAACTCGCGGAACTGATCGGCGAAATCAGGAAGTCCGGAAAACGCGTCAGCAGGACAAAAATCGAAAACGAGCTTGGCGACGTGCTGTTCAGCTTGTGCAATGTGGCCTTCCTGCTCAAGATCAGCCCCGAGGACGCCCTGAGGGGCATGCTTGCGCGGTTTGAAACGCGCTTCAGGCATGTAGAAAGGCGGCTCGGCGCGATCGGAAAAACACCGGAAGAATCAACGCTCGAAGAGATGGACGTTTTCTGGAATGAGGCTAAAATCAAGGAAAAGAGGCGAAAATGAAGCCAGGACAGCTTGATCTCAAATCCAGAAGTACGGGCAGTGCCTACAGGGTGTGGGGCCTGACGGGCGGCATCGCCTCGGGCAAATCGCTCGCGGCGCGGTTTTTCGTTGAAGCGGGCGTCCACGTCATCGATGCCGACCGGATTGCGCACGAGCTTGGCGCTCCGGGCGGAATGGCCCACGAGGCGCTCCGGCAACGGTTCGGGACCGCGGACCGCGCGGCGCTCAGAAAAATCGTTTTTGCGGACTCAAGCGCGCGGCGCGACCTTGAAGCCATCATGCATCCGCTTATTAACGCCGAGAGCATGCGCATGATGCGTGAGCTTGCCGGCAAATCAAAATCAGGCGGGCAACCGGTATTGATCATTTATGAAGCAGCGCTTCTTGTGGAAACAGGACGCTACAAGGATCTTGACGGCTTGCTGGTCGTGACAGCGCCGGAAGCAATCCGGATCGACCGGCTTGTCAAACGCGACGGCATAGGCGTGGACCTCGCCAAACAGATGATCGCCGCGCAGCTTGGAGATGCCGAGCGCAGCCAGCATGCCGACCACATCCTTGAAAACACAGGCACCGAGGAAGACTTGAAAACTTCTGTAACAAAGCTGCTGGATATCATTGGCCGGTAATTTGTAAGGACATCAACCACTGTTTTATGTTCGAATCCCCAGCGCAGCAAGCAAGGCTGTCTCTATGTCTTTCATTATATCTTTCGGCAACATCCCGATACGCTCTGTAATTTTTATTCTGTCCAGTGTGGTTATCTGGTGGCACAGGACTACGCTGTTTTCCTCAAGTCCGGCCACCCTCTTGGGTAACACTACAACAGTAGGCCCGCGTCTGGCCTGATTCTGAGAAGTAGACAAAGGAACCACTATTATTGACCGCCACTCAGGAACAGAGTTGAATCCATCATTCGAAATGATCAAAACCGGCCGTCGTCCGCTTTGCTCTGAGCCGGAACGCGGCCTTAAACTTGCCCAATATATTTCACCACGAATCATCGGCGTTTTTTTTCTGCATTCAACAAATAATCCACACCAGCCTCTTCAAGACCGGCATCAAGATCAAATTCCGTTTTTGCAAATGACTTCGCGTACCGGGTGATTTCATCTTTAATCGCATTATTCTCTTGTTCTTTAAGCCAATAATCAAGTGCATCCCTGGCAATCTGTGTGGCTGGTTTTTTTGTTTTCTCTGAAGCATGTCTAAGTGCAATATAGGTTTCATCAGAAAGCGGAATATGAAAATTTCTCTTACCGGTACCTGACTTCATAACTATAAGTTTAAGCCATTATTTATGGCACGTCAATATGGCATATTATTATGGCATGGTTTGTGACATAATAATATCGAAAATTAATCCCGCTTTTCACGCCAAGCATACAAGCAGGGGCGTCTGCCTTATTGCTTTGAAATTACAGCATTTTTTAAACTATTGTTAAGACGTCTATAATTATTGACCTTTTTTGTCGACAAGTTATTGCATGTCAGATGAAATGTTCCAGTCAGGCGGCGCGAAGGGAAGGGGGCCCAAAAGGGTCAAGCCGGGATTTCATCTGCGGCGCGTTGCCGCGGAAATAATTCCTTCTCCGCCGACGCCCGGCGCAAAGCCGGTCAAGGTGAACTCGGTCCTCAACGAACTCTCGCCAAAGGGAATCGGGATATTCTGCACGGAATGCCTGCGTATCGGACAGGAATTTGAAATCACGATTTATGACATCACGGAACAGAAATTCAAGTGCAGGATCGCCTCCTGCAACGAGCACAACCCCAACACGCATGTGCTTGCGATTTCAAAACTGGGCTACAAGGCGGTCCTTGAGTTCATCTTCGCCGACAAGGCCGAGGAGGAAAAAGCCCAGAAGTATTACGACGACATGATCGCCTCGATCAGCGAGAAAAAAGCGGCGTAATAAAAACCGCCGGGTCATTTCACTTTAATTATCTCGATATATGTAACACCGGGTAATTCACCGCTTTCGCGAACCATGACTTTGATGTCCGGATGTCTGGCTAAAAAATTATTCCAACCATCAAGTTTTATTATACGATCCGCATTAATCATTATCTTTCCATCCGGCTTCAGCATTGAAATATAAATATCGAGCAGAGCAAGCTCCTTCCCGGGTTTTGTATAATAATAAATCCCGTACGCGTCGGTTATAAGATCGACTTTTCCGATCCTGGCCGCGGTCTCCCTGGTAAACCAGCCTTCAATAAAATCATACCGGCCCCCCGAGGCTTTTACCGCCCGCCCCGTAGGGCCGTCCCAGCCGGTGTAGAGTTTGTAACCAACGCCCGTGAAGCGCATTTTGCTGTCAGGATGTTTTTTGTAATAAAAAGTCTGGACCCTTCCATTGCCCGCACCCATGTCCACCCAGTGGCCGCCGGATTTTCGGAGTTTTGTCAGCACTCTTCCGAGCCGACCACGGAAGACAACCCTGTTGATCTCGGTATAGCTCCGTCTGACAACAAAGCTGCCTTTTTCCACCGCAACAACATCAGTACTGGACTTGCTTCCGATGATGTCGCGGACAAGGCTTTTACATTTGTCTTTGGTCGAAGCGGCATGGGAAGGAGGCGAAAGATGCGCCGGCACGCAAAACAAGACAACAAGCAGGACATTGATACTGAAGCGGGACAGTAAAATACTCCTGATACCAGACATACGTTGTTTCCATATATACGATCTTCCTGGCGGATGTTTCAATAGCATAAAAGATTAGCCACCCTGTATTCGTCCCGGATGACGAAATCAGGCCTCCGAGGGGGATACCGAATGTTTTTGGTCATGACACCATCTTCAATATTTCCAGCATTCGTGCCTGCCGCTTCTTGCGGTTTATTGGCAGCAGGAGAGGGATGAATTCAAGCCCCAGGGCTTTTGCCATTTTCTGTATACGCTCAATGGATGCGCGGCCCAGACCGCGTCCCCGTAAATCACGCGATATGTTTCCCTTCGTACTCCCGATCTTTTCAGCAAATTCGGCATAAGTGTATCCTTGTTCCTCAAGTGCGCTTAGGATCTGGACCTCAAGCTCGTATTCTTTTCGCGCGGTTTCGTATTTTTCGCGGAATCCGGGCCGTTCCATTTCCTTTTCAAACAGGGTTTTTTGCTTACTCATAATATTCTCCTGCTTTGGTTCTGCGCTCATAATCGTTCTTCATCTTGACTGCTGCGGCAAGCACGTTCCTGTCCGCCCGGGTCATCTGCTGCGACTGTTTTTGATAAGCATTCAAGATGATGACCCTGCGGTCTATTGCAAAAAAGCTGAAAAACCTGTGAATCGCGGGTTTGAACGCATAAATGCCGACGACTTTGTCCTCGATGTTCAAAATGGACCTTGGAAGAATTGTCCCTGGTGGCGAGTCGGCAAAGTGACCGAGAATTACAAAAAAACGCCGCTTGGCGTCCTCATCCATTAACTGGTAATAGTCATATGCAGGCACATTGCCTTTGGGATTCACGTAAAACTCCACTTCAAACGTTTTACCGGAATAAATCCGGTAGGTTTCTGGCAATTTCATTCCTGCCATTCCTTTCTGGATGTTATCATATAGGATAACATTGTGTCAACCGCGTGGTTATCATTTATAAAAACAAGGCCTTCCGTGTTTCCGAACCCGTATAAGTCATTGCTGGCCTCAGTCGTCCAGAACGACTTCCTGCTGTACATTTTTTGGACCCGATCCCGGCCAACCCCTTGACGGAAGGTTTGAATATGAGCACCGATAGCATTGAGCTTGTTCTTAATGTTATGTCTCCCTCGCGCCGACTGTACGCAGGAAGTGTGCCCAGGGCGTCTATGAGATTGATATGCCTAAAAGTGTAAACAATGTGCCCGGAAAATACCCGTGCGTTTTCCGGACCATGTCGGCACTTCGGCAGCGGCTCGCGCTGAGCACCCATGCAGAGGCATCGCTGTCGGAGGATTTGCCAAGCTGATACAGATCATCACATTACCCGAACAACGTCAGAAGCTCGTCCCAGTGGCCACGCAGTTTGGCCTTGAGGCGCAGCACGGCCTGCGTATGAAGCTGGCTCACGCGCGATTCGGTCACGTCAAGCACGCGCCCGATTTCCTTGAGGTTGAGATCCTCGTAATAATAGAGCGACAGCACGAGGCGCTGTTTTTCGGGAAGCTCGCGGATGGCGTCGGCCATGATGCGCTTGAGAAGCGCGACGTTTATCTCGTTGAACGGCGTCGGAGACTTCACGCTGTTTTCGCTGCCGTAGCCGTGGATCGAACGCTTGTCGGCCTTCGAAAAACTCGCCAGATCGTCAAACGACAGGAGCGAAACGGTGCGCACCTGGTTGAGCATGTCATGGTACTCGTCCTGCGAGATTTTGAGATCCTCGCAGATTTCCTCGTCCGTGGCCTGCCGCCCCTCGCGCTGCTCGATGCGCATGTAACAGCGTTCGAGCTGCTTGGCCTTCTCGCGCACCGAACGCGGCACCCAGTCCTGCGCGCGGAGTTCGTCAAGGATGGCGCCCCTTATCCTGAATTCGGCATACGTCTTGAACTTGTTGTCGCGATTGGCGTCGTACTTGTCGATCGCATCCATCAGGCCGATCACGCCCGATGACATCAGATCGTCAAGCTCGATGTTGGCCGGCAGCCGGGCCGCGATTTTCTGCGCGATGTATTTTATCAGCGAGGCATATTCGATGATGAGCTGGTCGCGCGAGCTGTTGACGGGGCTCACATCCTCCTTCACAAGCTGCGAGGTGTGAACCGCATCGCGCTGAAGCTCCTCGGCTATCTCCCTCTGGATCTGCGCTTCCTCTTTTGCGCGCTCCGCGGCGGCGCGGGCCTCTTCGGCGGCGAATTCCACTTCCTTCGCGGCATCCTTCGTGGCCTCAACCTCTTTTTTCTTGGCGGCAATCCGCGCCTTTTCCTTTTCTTTTGCTTTCTCTTTTTCTTTGGAGGCCGCGGATTTTTTCGCGCCCTTTGCAACTTCCCTGTATTTTCCAACGCCATGATTAAGGCTCATTTTTCACCCCATCAAGCAGGGCCTTCCAGATCCCCGCCGTATCTACTTCCAGTTTACCAGATTTTTCGCATTCACTAGACGGCAACTCCTGCCCGGCCGCGCCATTTTCCTGACACCCGCCGTCTTCCCGGCGTTCCTGCATGAGTTCCCGGAGCGTCTGCGCCTGATCGCTTGTCATAGGTCCATCACCAGCGACACCACGCGCTCGGGCGACGCTTCTTCAATATCCTCCGGTACCCGCTGGCCCGTCGTAAAATACATGAGCGGCAGCTTGGTGCGCTGGCTCACGTTGTACACCGAGCCGAATACCGATGCCTCGTCAATCTTGGATACGATCAAACCCGCCGGCCTCAGCACCGAAAATCTCGCGGCGGTTTCATAAAGCTCCGTGTCACGCGTCGTCGCGGATATGACAAGATGCGTTCTCGCGCCCTCAATGGAGCCGAGCAACTGTTCCATGTCCTTGAGCGCCTGGGTGTCCTTTTGCGACCGCCCGGCGGTGTCAACAAGCACCAGATCGAGCGAAGAGAACTCGCTCAAGGCGGACTTGAAATCATCGGCGGACTGGACGCTGCGAAACGGGACATTGAGGATTTTTGCATAGGTTGCGAGCTGGTCGAAGGCCCCGATCCGGTAATTGTCAAGATTGATCAGACCGACCTTGAGTTTGTTTTTCAAAATGGCTTCGCTTGCGATCTTGGCGACCGTAGTGGTTTTTCCGACACCAGTGGGTCCCACCAGCACAAAAACAGCGGGCGGCGCGCCCTCCGGCCTCCCGGCCCGCGGCTTGATCCCTTCAAGCGCCGAAAGCGTCTCGGTGGAAATCAGGATCTCGCCGGCAAGCTGGTCGAGCACGGCATCGGGCTTTGATGATTTTTCAGGACCAAGATCGAAATTCACGCGCTTGAGAAGGGACAGCGCGAATTTGCGGTCAATGCCGTTGACCACCAGCTGCTCGAAAGCGTCCTGCAGGGCGGGGGTGAAAAGATTGGGCGAACTCATGAGCGCCTGCGCGCCCGAGCCCAGCATGTTCTCGTCGCCCGCGGTCTTCATTTCGCTCACGATCCGCTTGAGCTGCCGCAGCTCCTCGGCGATTTCATTCGGGACATTTGCGCCGGAAGGCGCGGCCTGCGGCTCCTGCCGCGGCTGCATGTATGCCGGCTCCCGCTCGCGCCTGCGCGCCACCGGTCCCGGTTCATCGGTGATGTCGATATATCGTGTTTTCGTGACTTTTTTTGTGGCTGCTTCGGCCGAAAGCTCGACGCCGTCCCGCGCGCTTGCGGCACGGTCAAGAAGGCCTTTGGCGTATTTGTCAAACACCTCGGCCTGCCGCGCGGCCGGCAGTCTGCCGATCACCTCGCGGGTGTTTTCGGGCATCCTCACTTCGGTTACCTTCTTGCGCTGAAGCGACCGCTCCGACACCGCAGCCGTGACCTCAACCGAAGGTTTGGACAGCAGACCGAACCCCTTCTTGTATTTTCTGGTCTGGAGGATTATCGCCTCCGGACCGAGTTCGCGCTTGATGGTATCAAGAGCTTCCTGGACTGTTGGTGCCTCGAATTTCTTAATTTGCATGTGCCAGCCTCACTGTTCCTACTGATTTTATGCTTATATTGGACGCGATCTCGTTGTGCGAAAGCACGGAAACATTCGGGATGAACCTGTCGACAAGCCCCTTGAGATGCGGCCTGATGAGCGGAGAGCAAAGCACGACCGCATGGTTGGACAAATTTGCCATCTCGGTCGCCCGCTGGCCCAGCTCGGCCACGAACGATCTTACGAACTCCGGATCAAGCGAAAGCTGCGGTCCCTGGTCGGTCTGGACGATCGCACCAGCGACCGACTCCTCTATCTGCCGGTCGAGCGTGAGAATCTGCAACGTGCCGTCCTCATCCACCAGCTTGCGCGTGATGTTGCGCGCAAGCGCGGATCTCACGTGCTCGGTGAGCGTGGTCGTATCCTTGGTTTGCGAAGCGTGCTCTCCAAGCGTCTCCATAATAGTGCGCAGGTCACGCACCGACACGCTTTCCTTCAGAAGATTCTTCATCACCTTGAGAACCGAATTGACCGGCAGGAGGTTCGGCACCAGATCCTCGACCACCTTGGGGGCCGCCTGCTTGAGGGAATCAAGAAGCGATTGCAGCTCCTGGCGCCCGAACAGCTCGGATGCATATTTGCGGATCAGCTCCGTCAGATGTGTCGCGATGACCGTAGAGAGATCCACAACCGTATAGCCCGCAAAACTGGCGTCATCCTTCTGTTTGGGGGTGATCCACATCGCATCAAGCCCGAAAGCGGGCTCCTTGGTGGGTACGCCCGGAATCCTGTTGGTCACATTGCCCGGATCTATCGCAAGAAGATGCCCGACCATGAGAGAACCGGTCCCGATCGGAACGCCCTTGAGAAGCATCTGGTAATCGCCGGGCTTGAGTTCGAGATTGTCCCTGATCCTCACCGACGGGATGATGATCCCGAGATCAAGCGCGAACTGCTTGCGTATGTTGGTGATCCGTTCGAGCAGGTCGCCGTTCTGGTCGGCGTCAACAATGCTGATAAGCCCGTAACCCACCTCAAGTTCAAGCATGTCAACCGCAAGGAGGCTTTCTATTTTTTCGGTGCTTGGCTTGAGCTTGTCAAGCTCGGCCTTGCGGCGCTTTGACTCCTCGGCCAGCCTCTCCTTGTCATGAATCCTGTAGGCCATGTAGCCGAGTATGATGGACAATATTATGAACGGCAGGAACGGCAGGCCCGGAATGAGCGCCATGAACGCCATGATGCCGGATGCGGCAATCATGGCCTTGGGCTGCGTGAAAAGCTGCTGCGACATTTCCCTGCTGAAATTGGTGCTGTTGGCGGTTCGGGTGACGATGATGCCGGCAGCCGTGGAAATCACAAGCGCCGGAATCTGCGTGACCAGACCGTCACCGATCGTCAGCAGCGTGAAAACTTCCGCCGCCGCGCCAATCTCCATGCCCCTTTGCATCGTGCCGATTATTATGCCGCCCGTTATGTTCACGACCACGATCAGGATGCCCGCAATCGCGTCACCGCGGACGAACTTCGACGCGCCGTCCATGGCGCCGTAGAAATCCGCTTCGCGCGAGATCTCGGAACGGCGGCGCCGGGCCTCCTCGTCGTTGATGATGCCCGCGTTGAGATCCGCATCGATCGCCATCTGCTTGCCGGGCATCGCGTCCAAGGTGAACCTCGCGGCGACCTCGGCCACGCGGCCCGCGCCCTTGGTGATGACAATGAAGTTGATGATCACCAGTATTATGAAAATCACTATGCCGACGGCGTAGTTTCCGCCGACCACGAACTGGCCGAACGACTTGATGACCTCGCCGGCGGCGCCGACACCGTCTTCGGCGCCATGAAGCAGTATGATGCGGGTGGTGGCCACGTTGAGCGAAAGCCGGAACAGCGTCGTTATCAAAATCAATGACGGAAAAATGCTGAACTCCAGCGCCCGCCCGGTATAAACGGAAGTCAGGAGCAGAACCATCGAAAGCGCGATACTGAGCGAAAGCAGCACGTCGATCAGGAATCTCGGCATCGGAATGACCATGACAACCAGGATCCCGACAAGCCCGAGCGCCACCACAAAATCCGTATTCTGCACCAGGCGATCAAGCAGTTTGCGCATATTCAGAGCTTCCTGTTCTTGAGGCGGTAGACATACGCCAGCACCTCGGCCACGGCCTGGTAAAGGGCGCGCGGCACGAGCCCCCCCACCTTGACGGATTTAAACAGCGTTCTTGCGAGCGGAACGTTCTCGACCATCGGAACGCCCGCATCGGATGCGATCTTTTTGATCTTCTGCGCGAGAAAATCAGCCCCCTTGGCGACGACCTT
Organism: Bdellovibrionales bacterium RIFOXYD1_FULL_53_11; assembly: GCA_001770165.1. Classification (GTDB taxonomy): domain Bacteria; phylum Bdellovibrionota; class UBA1018; order UBA1018; family UBA1018; genus XYD1-FULL-53-11. The sequence goes on from MEQJ01000150.1 coordinate 28,623, forward strand.
GGGGGCGAACATCAAATCCTTTTCATACATGAGCGCCACGGCGATGTGAGTCGGATTGGTCACGATCACATCGGCCTTCTTCACGGCCTGCATCATGCGCCTTCTGGCCATCTCGCGCTGTACGGATTTTATGCGCGCCTTGATCAGGGGATCGCCTTCGCGCTCCTTGAACTCCTGTTTGGACTCCTGCTTCGTCATGCGGAGCTTCTGGTGGTATTCCCATCGCTGCAAACCAAAATCAAAAGCCGCAAAAACCGCAAGCACGGCCGCCAGCCCGAAGAACATGCTCTTTGCGGCGTTTCCGTAGCCCGCAAGCAGCGCACTGAATTCCATGGCCGCGTAGCGCGGGGAACCGAAAATCTCGGACTTTGCGATGAAATACGCAATGAGCACGATCGTGAAGGTCTTGAAAAGAAGCCGGAAGCTTTCAAACAGGTGCTGGAGCTTGAAATACCTTTTCATGCCCTGAAGGGGGTTTATCTTGTTCAGATCGGGCGTGAGCGGATCGGCCGAAAAAACGCTGCCTATCTGCGCATAACCCGACAGCGCCCCGAGCACAAAACCTGCGGCGCATACCGGAAGCGCGATGAGAACCATGAGCTTGAGCGCCTTCAGGAGCGTCCCGGCAAGCACGTGCGTTCCGAGAAGATCCATGCGCGCCGAAAGATCAGTCCTGAAAACTTCCGACATGTAAGACGCAATCTGATCGCCCATTGATGGCGCCAGGGCGGCAAGCGCGACCCCGGCCCCGACCATCGCGAGAAGCCCGGCGAGTTCCTTGCTCTGGGCGACCTGCCCCCTGCGCCTGAACTCTTCAAGACGGAACTGCGAGACCTCTTCGGTCAAATCGTCCCGTGATCTGTCTTCCTGCTCAGCCACCTTGCGCTACCTTCCTGCCATGGACTGCGCGGCCAGTTTCAGCCACTCATCCATCCGTTCAAGCACATTGCCCGAAACCGACTGCACCTCCGGCACCGAGACCCACATCGCAAAAATCCCGACCATCGCGCTTATGGAAAACGAAAGAATAAGGATATTCATCTGCGGAACGGCCTTTGCGACCACCGCAAAGGCCACCTGCACGGCGAACATCGCGATCGCAACCGGCGCCGCCAGCTGCAGGCCGAACCTGAGAACCTGCCCGGTCATTTCAACGAGATTGTTTCCAAACACCTGCCCGAAACCGGCAGCGCCCAGACCGACAATGCTGTAACTTTCGAGCGAAGAACGCAGCATGAGATGATGCCCGTCAAGCGAAAGAAAGAGAAGCATCGCGAGCGCGCCCTGCAACTGGGAAACAACCAGCGTCTGGCTCTCCTGCATCGGATCGTATGCGGTTGCCATCGAAAAACCCATGAACTGCCCGCTGATATTGGCACCCACTTCGATCGCATCAAACAGAAGCTTGGCCGTATATCCGAGAACAAGGCCGAAAACCGCCTCCAGCGCAACGGTCGAGACGATCCCGCCCGTGGTGGCCCCCCACACGGCGGCATCACCGGGCCTGACCTGCCCACTCGATGTCAGCGCCGGATAGAGCGCGAACGATACGGCAAGAGCGAAAAGCACCTTGGCCGGGACCGGGACCATCTTGTCGCCCACGACCGGCAGCACCGCAACGAGCGTTCCAAAACGCACGAGCACCGCGAAAAAAGTCAGGAGCTCTTCATGCGAAAAATTGAAAAGAGACATCCTATCTCACCATCTCCCCCGCGTTTCCGATCATGTCGGCCGTAAACTGCTGGAGCACCTGCAACATCCATGGCGCCAGAACCGCGAGCACGACCACCACGGCCACCATTTTGGGTATGAACGTGAGCGTCGCCTCGTTGATCTGCGTTATGGCCTGGAGCACGCTGATCACGATACCGATGAGCATCGCGGCGGCAAGCATCGGCCCGGCCACATAGAAGGCCGTCCTTATCGCATCCGAACCGATTGTCATGACCATGTCTTCACTCATATGTCACCCGAAACTCTTCACAAGGCTCCCGACCACAAGCTCCCAGCCGTCCACGAGCACAAAAAGAAGGAGCTTGAATGGAAGCGATATCATCACCGGCGGCAGCATCATCATGCCCATCGCCATGAGCACGCTTGCCACCACCATGTCCAGAACCAGAAACGGAAGGTAAAGCATGAAGCCGATCTGGAATGCCGTCTTGAGTTCGCTGATGATGAACGACGGAATCAGCACATAGGTCGGCACGTCCGCGCGCGTCTTCGGCTTCGCCTCATGCGAAAGCGAGAGAAACAGCTCAAGGTCCTTCTCCCTGGTCTGCGCGAACATGAAATCCCTGAGCGGGTTTTCGGCATTCTCATAGGCCGTCTTCTGGTCGATTTTTTCAGCCATGTAGGGCTCGATCGAGTTTTTTGCGATGTTCTTCCAGGTCGGCGCCATTATGAAAAGCGAGAGGAACAGCGAAAGCCCGACAATGAGCTGGTTGGGCGGCATCTGCTGCGTACCGAGCGCCTGCCGGAGAAAACTGAGCACGACAACGATCCTGGTGAACGACGTCATCATTATAAGTATGGCCGGCGCAAGCGAGAGCACCGTGAGCATCATGATGATCCGGAGGACCGAAACCACATCCGCGGGTTTTTGCGAGTTGGCGAATGAAAGACTGAGCGACGGCAGCGTTATGCCGGAAGTGCCGGGAACATAAGTCGCGCCGCCCGCCGCATCAGCGGCCAGCGCGGCCGCCGTGGCAAGAAGCGTCCCCGTCAAGGCGAGAAGCAAGGCTGCTGCAAATCTCCGGCCCTGGTTCATAGCTGTTTCATTCCCTCCAGCTTGTTTTTAATCTTTGCACGCGCACCCGGCTGCGCTCCGGCATTGCCGAGAATCTCCGCAAACATCGCGGGCCCGGCCCGCGTGGCGCCGGAGCCCTGCTGCAAGAGCGGTTCTTCCGGCTGTTTCGGACGGGTATCATCGCTTATGGCGTTTTCTTCCATGAGCTGGTCGAGCTTTGAACTTGATTCCGCGTCCGAGCCGAGCTGCGTGATGAGACTTATCGACTCATCCGTCACGCCGAGCACGAGCATCCTGCCGCCCACCTTGACCACCGAAATGCTTTTCTTCGGACCAAGATAGTGGCTTGACACAACGTTGATCATTTTTTCTTTTTTGCTTATCGCAAAACCGAGCCCTTGGAATCTTGACAGGAATCCACCCAGTCTTTTTACACCAGTCATTCTTGAGACCTTTGCCCGTCTCAGCGCCATGATCACCAGACCGATCGCGGCGAGCGAAACCAGAAGCGCACCAAAGGCCCTCATGGGGCTCGGAAGGGGTTTGCCGCCGGCAAGAGGTTTTTTCGGCGCAACCTGTAATTTTTCCTTTTTTAACTTCAATTCAGGTTCATTCAACGGGGCGTGTCCCGGCAACGGGGCGTGTCCCGGCAACGGGGCGGCCTGGCTCTTCATCACCCGGTCCAGCAGTGTTTTTTCCTCGTCGTTCATGTCCTGGCTGCCGGCGCCCGGCCGGGCGTTTTTTCCTGCCGGCGATTTGTCCATGACGGCGGGCATCGCGGCATCAAGGCTCTTTCCAGCCGCGCCGATCCTCACGGTCAGTATTTTTCCTCTTGCCTGGACTTTTACGCGGTTCTTGAAATTTTCGGCACCGCCCTTGACCGTAAATCTGCAGCGCACCGTCTTTGGCGAATACTGGTAGGCAAAGATCTTGGTGAAATCCATGCCGCTAAGCGATGAAATCCTGGCCGGATAGACCGAAGCATCATCAAGCGTAAGCTGCACGATATCGCCGAAGAACTCCGGCCTTACCTGCCTCATCGAAACAGCGCCGTCAAAGATCAGGTCAATCTGCGTATTGTCGGTAACCTGCACTTTTCTCAGATTGATGGCTGATTCGGCGGGAGCTGCTGCAATAAAAAATGCAGCCGGTACCGCTACGGACAACAGGATTTTCAATGCACGGCGGACGTCCATGTCCTCTCCCCGGGCGCTCATGCGCCCTGAAACCCGCGGCGCCTTGCGGCGCCGTATATCACTTCAACTGTTCAATCCGCTCGACCGGCGACAGAATATCAGTCAAACGGACGCCAAACTTGTCATTGACCACGACGACTTCGCCGCGCGCAATGAGCTTTTCATTGACCAGAACCTCAAGAGGTTCGCCGGCAAACTTGGAAAGCTCGATAACCGAGCCCTGCGCAAGCTGCAGGATCTCCCTGATTGCCATCTTGGATCTTCCAAGCTCGACCGTCACCTTGAGCGGGATATCGAGGATGAAGTCCAGCGACTGGACCATCGGGGAGTTCTTGGCGTTCTGCGTTCCTGCGGCTCCCGCCGCAGGTGGCGCGGCCGCGCCGCTCTGGGCGCCGGTGGCGC
>MEQJ01000150.1:33002-47335 GCA_001770165.1 Bdellovibrionales bacterium RIFOXYD1_FULL_53_11
AATGTCTATGTATTTTGTTACCTGTACCGCCCGGTTTCCCCTTGATATTCCGAGCAGGCACTTGAACTTCGGAACCCCTTCGACAAGCAGGTCAAGCTCGCCGTCGGCATCCTGCGTGAGCGGGATGATGTCGCCGGGATTGAGATTCACGAGATCGCCCACGGTAATGTCGGCTTTCCCGAGATTTACGGCAACATTGGATTCCACCTGTTTGAGATGCTCTTCCATCTTGGCCGTCCACTCCTTGTCGGCGTGGTCGGCTTCGGTCTGGAATGAAGCATTCAATTTCTGCTTGATCGGCTCGATCGTCGAATACGGGATCACAAGCGCTATCGTGCCGCTCGCGTTTTCGAGCTCGACCTCGAAGGTCGTTGAAATGATGACGTCCGACGGCGGCACGACGCCGACAAACTGCGGATTGACCTCGGTTCTTGAAAAACTTATGTCCACCCTGTGCACGGGCGCCCAGGCGTCTTCAAGATCCTTGATCGCAAGATCCATGACTTTTTTCATGATCGAAAGCTCGATCCGCGTGAATTCTTTTCCTTCAATCTTTGTGTACGGACGGTCCGTACCGCCGAAGTAGCTGTCTACAAGCGCATAGGCCAGCTTGGATTCAAACACCAGAAGCGCGGGACCGCGCAGACTTTCGAAACGCATGATGCACATGCAGCTCGGAATCGGCAGCGTATTGACGAACTCGCCGAACTTGAGAAGGTCGGTTGAAATGATGCTGATTGACGCGATTTTACGAAGAGAGTTTGAAAGCGACATGCGGTAAAGACGGATGAAACGCTCGTAGATGATGTCGAGCGTGGGCATTCTGCCGCGGATGACGCGGTCCTGGTTGGTTAAGTCATAAGGTGCGACTTCCGGCTCGGGTATGCCCTCGCCGCCCGCCACGCCGCCGGCCGCGCCCGCATCCCCGCCGCCTCCGTCACCGCCCGCCGCGCCGCCGCCCGCAACATCCACATTGCCGTCGGAAACAGCATTAAGAAGCGCATCCACTTCGGATTGTGAAAGGACTTGATTCATAGTTCAGCCATCCATAGCCTTTCGACGCCTCTGGCGTCAGAGCCTTCCGGCGCCCTCAATGGCACCGGACGCGGCAGCCCCCTATCCGGCCACCGCGAAGTTGGTGAAGAACACGCCGCGCACCTTGCCGCTCACCATGAAGCTGTTGAGTGCGTTTCGTATTTCTTCCTTGAGGTAGTCACGCCCCTCGGCCGTGGCAAGATCAGAAGGCCGCTTGCTGTTGAACAGGTCGATTATCGCGTTGCGGACTTGCGGCATCTTCTGGTTGACCTCGCTCTCGGCATCGTCATTGGGCACTTCGAGCGAGATATTGACACGTACGAATTTGGGAGTGGCGCTTCCGGGCGTGGAAAGATTGATCGTAAACTGCTCGAGCGTGACCATCTTTCCGAACTCGATGCCCTTCTTCTTCTCGCCACCGCCCTCCTTGCCGTCGCCATGGCCGTCCTTCTTGTCTCCCGGGGAAGAATGCGTCGTGATATCCTCGACGCCCGCCTTCTTCTTGTTCTGGAATGATAAAAGGACGACTCCTATCGCTGCAATTGTCGCAATGACATTGACGAGCGTAAGAATAAGAACAATCTTGTTCCCTCCTCCGCCTCCGGAAGAGGTGCTGCCCATCGAGACCGGTGCGGCCTCAGCTTCTTTTTTTTCCTCAGGCGCCATCGCTGATGACACCCCCTTGTCTTTATTTTCAACGCAAAGACAGGCCCGCGCAAGCGGTAGGAAGAAAAAAATCCGGAAAAATACGGTTTCGCGGTATTCCGGCCGCCAATGGTTTGACGCCCGGAATACCGCTTTACCGTTTCAAATCATTACTTCTTGAGATTCAAAACCTCCTGCATCATGTCGTCGGCCACGCTGATAACACGGCTGTTGGCCTGGAAGTTGCGCTGCGAACTCATCAGATTGATGAATTCATTGGCAATATCCGTCGTGGACGATTCAAGCGTCTTTGACGCTATCTGCCCGCGACCGCCGGTTTGCGGCGCGCCGATCGTGGCCTGTCCGGCCAGCCGGCTTTCGCGATACCTGTTCTGACCGGCCTTGAAGAGGCCTTCAGGGTTTTCAAATTTCGCCAGCGCAAGCTGTGCGAGGTTTACGGTTTCACCGTTCGAATAGATCGCGGCCAGTACGCCATCGTCATTGAACGTAAGACCCGCCAGCGTGCCGGCGGTACAGCCGTCCTGCAGCGTCTTGTACGCTTCCGAGGCGGTTCCATATTGCGTAACCTGGAGTCCCGCTCCGCCGTTTTTCTTGTCTGCGCCGAAGTCGAAGTGGATGTACTGGTCCGGCTGGGCGCCCTTGTTGAAGTTGAACGACGACTTGTCGATCACCTGCTCCAGGAGACGTCCGTCGGTGTCGAAGGTCAGCCTGCCGTTTGCCTGCTCGACCTGCGTATCCTTCTGGCCGCCCACGATTTCCTCGCCCTTGGCCATCGCGCGCCACTGCCACACGCCCTCGTCAAGCTTGTTGAAATAAAGCGTGGTGACATGTGCCGTTCCGGCCGTGTCATACAGAGTGACACCGGTTGCGAAATGACACGACTGTTCGGGCCTCTCGGGATTGAACTCAAGGCCCTTGTCGGCCCGGAGATCGAGGTTCATGAAAATCTGCACGTCCTTCGATTTTTTAGCATCAACCACCGTTCTGGTAACCGCGATGTCACCCATCTTGGAAGTGACCTTGCCGTCTTCGTCGGCCTGGAACCCCTGGATGCGGTAACCATCGGCGTTGATCAGCTTTCCGTTCTTGTCGAAATGGAAAGCGCCGTTCCGGGAGAAACTCACGCCGTCGATTCCGTTGAGGACGAAGAACCCGTCACCCGTGATGGAAACGTCGGTTGCCGATTCCGTCTGCGTGATCGAGCCCTGTGAAAAGACCGGATTTACCGCGGAAAGCCGCGTGCCGCGGCCGATCTGGTTGCCTCCGAGCAGGCCCTTGAGGGACTTGGCGATCACGTCCTGGAACTCGGGACGGCTCGTCTTGAACCCCGTGGTCTGCGCGTTGGCGATGTTGTCGCCGTAGATTGAAAGCGCTTCACCCTGCGCCTGCAACCCGGTAATGCCTGTGTATAGTGATGATAAGATACCCATAAGGGACGCCTCCTTGCGTCTAAGTCGGATTTACAGGCCCGTCAATCATTCGGGGCCTGTCAGGCCTCCCTTGCGGGTCCGGCCTGGTGTTTGTATAATAACCACCAATTAAACGATCACTGCGCCGTCAATGTTTGTAAAAACATTTCCGGACATCGAACCGCGGTCCATCGCGGTAATGATCGTCCTGTTTTTAACGCTGACAATAAGAGCCGCCTTGTCGGTCAGGATAAGAGTATCCTCGACCCCCTTGGCCGCCGCCTTGTCCACAGCGTGGCTTACTCGCGCCATCGTCTGCTGGTCCATGGCTATCTTGCGGTCCGAAAGCCTCTGCGCCGCATGCGCCGAGAACTTGAGGGGTTGCGAGATCCTTGTCAGATCCTGCGCACCCTCCGGCCGCGCGATGGTCTTTTCCAGCACGTTGTCGAATTCCCCCTTTGCCCCTTGCGGCTTTTTCGGTTCCCGGGAAGCCTGGCCTGCGCCCTGCTGGCCCGGAACTGAAGTCACATTGGGATAAAGGAATGTTTCACTTGCCATTTGTCACCTCCTTTCCTAATCATCCTGCTTTCCCAGCCCGCTGGGAAATCCTTTTTCCGTGTCTGCGACGGGCTGCTGGTTTATTGCGTTCTGCTGCTGCATTCCCGCAAGCACGCGCTGTACTTCGGGCGGAATCTCCCCGGGCTGCATTGTCCGGCTCCCCTCGCCTTTTTTGAAGGAGATGAGATCCGGCACCTTCTGCTGCCCGGCGTCTTCCGGTTTTTGCAACTGCGCCGGCGCCAACATGCCGGCGTCTTCTATCCTCACGATGTTTTGCATCGTGACCTTGTCGGGACGGCTGAGGTTCCCCACAAGAAACACCGGTTCGCCCGCCTCGAAGCTGACGCCAACCACGCGCGTCTTCATCTGGGCGTCGATGTTGATCGACTGTTCCTTCTCGTCCTTGGCGGTTATGCGGAAATAATAGGTGCCCGACTTGGCCGGCAGCGTGTTTTTCTTCGTGCCGTCCCAGCTGTAGGAATGCTCGCCCTTCGTGAGGGCTCCCATGTCCTTCTCGTGCACCACTTCCCCCGCTTCGCTCAAGACGGAAAGTCTTGCCCCGGACGCCCCGCGCGGAAGCACGAAGCTGAGCGTATCGCCGCTCCCCTCCGCGTGCGGAAAACGTTCGCGGTCGACCGTAACGGTCTTGCCGATCATTCCGGTCATCGCAAGCCGTTCCATCGGATTGGACTGGCTGGCGATCTTGCTCAGGGTCTGGTTCATGTTGTGCATCTGCTCGACGTTGGTGAACTGCGCCATCTCCGTCGTCATCTGCTCGGCTTTGAATGGTTGCGTGGGATCCTGATGCCGCATCTGCGTGATCATGATGCGCAAAAAATCGTCCTTGCCGAGGTTCTTTTTTATCTCCCTCGGCTTTTCGGCCCGGGCTCCGAATTTCGACTGGATCTGCTGCCAGACCTCTCCGTACTTCGGAGCCGTCGCCGCTTCCTTTGCATCTTTTTCACCAGGTGATCCGGTCACGATCTGGGACTGCGCCTCCTTGGCGACAGGCCCGGTCATTGACTGGAAGTCAACTGCATTTCCTCCTGATGCCGATCCTACAATCATTCAATCATGCCCTCAGATCAATCCGTCTGCTGCCATGAGATCCCGCCGCGAGTCCTCCCAACGGGTCCCTTGGCACCGGACGTTTCCATCCCTCGTTTGTAATGCCGGGACGTGAGCCTTCCTGGTTCAAAAAACCGTCAAAGCCCCTGTTCCCCGCACTTTGCTGCTGGCCCGATCCATCCCACTGCTTCGCCGATCCCGCCAGGTCACCGCCGTGCTGTCCCGCAGTTTCCTGTCCTGCGCTTATGCCCGGTGCGGTTGCGACCGTGAGATCCACGCTGCCCAGATTGAGCCGCTGCGATGCAAGGCTTTCGCGCAGATAACCAAGGCTTTCCTCGATCACCTGTTTTGCCTTCTCGTCCGAAGCCCTGATCTGCAGTCCCACGTTGTTTCCGTTTGTAACAACGCGGACGCTGAGTTCACCAAGGTGCTCTGGCTTGAGCCTTATCCGGATTTCGCCGCCACCCGTCTGGCTGAGATTGCGCAGCTCGGAACTGAGCCCACCGAGTGACTGGGTCGAAAGACGCTCTTTTGCCATCTGACCCTGCGTCACGTGACCGGTCAGCACGGTTACAGGTGCCGCCGGCATTGCCTTCGGCATTGCCGCAGCCGGAGGTCCCGCCACCGCGTGATGAACAGGATTTTCAATCCCCGTGTTCTGTCCGGCGTCCTGCGTCAGTCCCTGCACCGTCGCCTTTGCCTTGGGTTGTACGGCCGCAGTCATCGGCTCCTCGCGAGCCGCATCGGATCCAACGACCGCTGCCTTCATCACAACTCCGGGTTTTTTCATCCCGCCAAGAGCATCCACGAATTCGCCACCGGACATCGAACTGATCGAAGATATCCGCGCATCCTTCGACGCGCGCACCTTCTCACCTTTCTTTTCCAATGGCATGATTCCTGTATTTATCGACTCCAGCTCCCCGCCCAGTTCGTTCAAACGCGCTAGAAGCGCTCTGGCAGCTTCGGCATCACCGGGAATCATTGCCTGCTTCAACTGGGAAGCATCAATCTTCCCCGCTTTTCCAGCCACCGGTTTCATTTCCGGAAGCTGGTCCGCGGGCCCGGTAATCGCCGCTTCAACATCGCCTCTCATTGACGCCTTGGTTCCGGTATCCGCGACTTTTGATGCTTCTCCGCGGCTTTCGGGTATCAGCGTGGCAAGCTGGGGATTTGCATCCTCATTGCCCCTGAAAACCCATTCCCTGCTCCAAGGCTTGAGTCCAGCGACCTGGTTGACGGTATTCAGACCGACTGCCTGTCTTGCTTCAAGCGGTTTGGCGGCACCATGCAAAAGATCCGGCATGCCCTTCGGCATGTTCCGCATCTTCGCCTCCGCCGGTTCTGCGGCATTTTCCAATGCCATATGAACCGGTGGCTGCGAAAACACCACCTCGTCCCTTATTGGTGCCAACTGCTGTTTTATTTCTGCCTGTGCCGGAATAATACCCGTACCGGCTACCGCCAGCGCCCCGGCAAATGCCGGTTCGCCTTCTGGTACGGATTTCTTTGCGCGGTTCTCACCGCCTGGCGGCAGCGCTGGCTGCGCCTGCGGCATCAGGCTTGTTATCATTGTTGTGTCCATTTTATTTTTCACCCCCTTTCTGACTTGTCGTGACCTCTGCAGCGGCTGACTGCGCTGAACCGGTGCCGCGTTCTTTGACGAGCGCGACACTCTTGGCCCGGGCCACTCCGGCCAGAATCTCCATAAGCCGCGATGATTTCGCGGGCTCCATCAAATTCATGATCTTTGCGAGTTTCGGCGTGGTCATCCTCGACATCGCCGCCACGGCAAGCGATTCGTCAATCGATGAGATAAGCTGCGATGACGATTTCGGGCTCATCGTCTCGAAGGTCTCCACGAGTTTCGAAACCTTTTCCTCGTTTTCCTTTTTGACCGCATTGCGGGCCATTGCGATCTCTTCGCGGATCGCGTCAAGTTTTTTCAACTCCTCGTCGAGCGCCTTTTCGCGGGCCTTGATTTCCGATTCGCGCGAAACCAGATCCTTCTGGCGGCGGTCAAGATCGTCACGCATCTTTTTGATATCATCGATCACCGCCGGATCAGCCATGCAGCCGACAGCCGGCTCCGGGGCGGGCGGCGCAGTTGTCTTCGACCCGGCCGTCTTCGACGACTCCGCAGATTCCTTGTGCGCATCCTTTACTGCTGCTTCATTCTTGCCAAAAGCATCCTGCGCGGAGGAGATGCGCTCGGTTTTTGCGGTAACCCCCTCCTTTGCGCCGGAACTTCCGGCGCTGTCACCGGCCAGCATGAATACCGAACCCGCCGATATCATCACCACGAAAAAAATCCAGGATCTGCCTCGCACCAGCGTGGTCATGTGCCAACCCTCCTGAGGCGGTCGCGCATGACATACAGATCGTCAAGAGACCTCTGCTCGCGCTTTGAAACATCCTTTTTGTACTCCGCAAAATGCTTCTCTCTCAGGATGTCCATCACCTTTACCTGTTTGCGCGCGTGCAGATAGATTTTCATCACCTTTTCCACGCCGCGCGAAGCCCTTTGAATCGCCTGACCCGCCTGTGTGATGCGGATTTTCGTCCCCTCGATGAAATCGTCTTCCATCTGAAGCGGGGAAACAGTATCCGCTTTTTCACAAAATTCCTGCCGCCTCGCATACGACTGCCGGAGATCCTCTTCAAGAGCGAGCTTGCGGTTTTTTGCATCCTCTAAAATCCGCTGCGCAAGGCCGAGAAGGCGCATGGCTTCCTTCTCGCGGCCCTTCCTGACCTTGTCGACGGTTTCGTATTTAAAATGAAATTTCTTCATCCTCACTGATATTTTCAACTGTTATTCGATATGAAGCTAGACTGAATGTTTTGCCGCAGGCACGGGGGAAATTACGGCATGGTAGGCAGAATTTTCACTTCCGTTCGCGGGCGGCCGGAGCCGCCAAAAATGATTCTGCAGCCCTGATTATCGACTGCATCGCCGCCAGCGTATCTTCGATTGTCGCCCGCTCCTCTATTCCCTGCTTCATGAAAGTGTTGATGCGCTCATTGAGCGCAATGGCCTGGTCAATCTTCGGACTCGTGCCCTTTACATAGGCTCCGATGTTTACGAGATCCTCGACCTGGGCATAAAGGGCGATCCATTCGCGGATCATGCCCGCCCACTGGGTATGCCTGGCATCACACACGGCCCTGGCGACACGGCTTGTGCTTTGAAGCACATCAATGGCGGGATAATGGTTGCGCTGCGCTATCTTGCGCGAAAGAACGATATGACCGTCAAGAATCGCGCGTGTTGAATCGGCAATGGGATCATCCAGGTCGTCACCCTCCACAAGGACGGTGATAAGCGCCGTTATGCTTCCCTTGCCGGGCGCCGTACCGGCGCGTTCGAGAAGCTTCGGGATCGTCGAAAATACGCTTGGCGTATAACCTTTCGTGGCAGGCGGCTCCCCCATTGAAAGACCGATCTCCCGCTGCGCCATGCAAAAGCGCGTGACTGAATCCATGAGAAAAAGGACGTCCAGGCCCTGGTCCCTGAAATATTCGGCAATGGTCATCGCAAGAAACGCCCCGCGCATCCTCAGAAGCGGCGACTTGTCCGACGTGGCGACAATCACGACCGATTTAGCCAGCCCCTCCTCGCCCAGATCGCGCTCGATGAACTCCCTGACCTCGCGACCGCGCTCGCCGATGAGCGCAATGACATTGACCGAGGCCGAGGTATGCCTGGCCATCATGCCCAGCAGCACGGACTTGCCGACGCCCGAGCCGGCCATGATGCCGGTCCGCTGTCCCTTGCCACAGGTGATCAGCCCGTTGATCGTCCGGATGCCCAGATCCACCGGCTCCGCTATCAGCGCGCGTTCAAGCGGATGCGTCGGCCGCTGATAGAGCACGCGTTCCTCGAACAGATCGGTATCAAATACAACCGGGCCATGGCCGTCGATCGGCTCTCCGCGGCCGTCAAGAACCCGGCCAAGAAGAGGTTGTCCGATTTTCACGGTCGAAGTTTTCTTTTTGAGAACCACATGGCTGTCATGGCTGATGTTTGAAACATCCTCGAAGGGCATAAGCACGACGCGACGGTCATTGAAACCGATCACCTCGGCATCCACCCCGCCCATTGAACAGATGCTGCCAACTGCGGCGCCGGGAAGATGCGCTTCATAGACCAGGCCAAGCGATCTCGTGACCTTCCCGTCAGTGTGATACTGCAATGAGCGGTCCAGCCGGGCGCCCCATTTGTCATGATCCAGTTCGTGAGACACCGGTCAATCCCTCATGAATGCCCGCAAGCTGTTTTTCAATGCCGGCATCTATTGCGCTCCATTCGGTCTCGATCTCGCAACCGCCGCCGCGGATGCTCTCGGATTCCTCGATATTCAGATTTCTGAGCCCTCCGAGCTGTTTGTCCAGATCCTCACGGAGTTTTGCCGCCGTTTTGAAATCCTCCGGACTCACCCGCACGGTGATATTCTCCCTTACTCCTGTTTTTTCGATGAGGTCACGCGCAAGCCGGGTTACATATTCCTTGTCGGCCGCAAGCTCCTTCAAAAACAGCATGCGGCCGATCCTGAAAATGGTCTCGACGAGGAATCTTTCATTGGCCTTGAATATTTCGGCCTTGAGGCCTTCGGCTTCCTGCACGAACTTCTCGAAGGTCTTCAGGCTTGCCGCGCCATCCTCCTTGAATTTCCGGAAAGCGTCCTCCTGCCCCTTTTTGAAACCCGCCTCGTGGCCTTCCTGGTGCGCGGCCTGCCTTGTAGCTTCGGCAAGTTCGTTCACCCGCGCCTGCACGCGCTCCTCGACAACGCGCTTTTCCTCATCTTCGATTGACAGCGCGTTTTTCATCAGCGGATTGATCTTGAATTTGGAATCACCGGCCGTTCTTGCATGCTTGTCCGGATCAGTGGCCGCAAGGGGCCCGAACCGCGCCTTGATGGACTTGTAGTCGTGCTCGCCCGCCTGCTGCAGCTTGTGCATCTTGTAATCGCATATCTGCATCGCAGAACCGAAATCGAGCTTGACCACGCGCCGGTCGATGCCCTCGCCGGTCTCGCTTTTGATGTCGGGTCTTTCAAACTTGTCCATTCAGTCTTCCGCCTTACACCAGCGCGTCGGCATCGCCGCCGCGACTGATGATGATCTTGCCCTCGGCCTCGAGCCTCTTGGCGACGTTGACAACCTCCTGCTGCGCGTTTTCGACGTCCGACAGTCTGACCGGCCCGAGCGCATCGAGATCCTCCCTGAGGAGTTCGGCCGCACGCTTGGAGATGTTCTTGAAGATCTTCTCCTTGATCTCCTCCGGCGCGGTCTTGAGCGCGATGACCAGCTTGTCGTTCGGGACATCCTTGAGCAGCATCTGCATGCCGCGGTCATCGATGAAAATGATGTCTTCGAACACGAACATGAGTTTGCGGATCTCTTCGGCGAGCTGGGGGTCCTTTTCTTCCACTCTCGCCATGATGTTCTGCTCGCTCGTCTTGTCCATGACGTTGAGCATTTCGGCGATCGGCGGGACGCCGCCGAGCTGCTGGGTGTCGATCGAACCCAGTGTGGCCAGTTCCTGTTTGAGGACCTCGTCGACCTGCGCGATGAGGTTCGGCGAGATGAAGTCGAGATTCGATATTCTGAGCACGACTTCGGTCTGGATCGCCTCCGGCAGGCGCTTGAGGACTTCACATTTCTTGGCCGGTTCAAGATGCGCCATGATGAGCGCAATGGTCTGCGGATGCTCGTTGACCAGAAAATTGGCAAGCGTGCGGGAGTCAACGAGTTCGAGGGCTTCGAGCGTCCGGCTGCCCTCGATGACCGAGAGCTGTCCAAGCACCGTCTTGGCGCGTTCTTCGCCGAGCGTGGCCAGCACGAACTCGCGGCCTTGCGCATGGCCGAAGATGAGCGTGTCCTCTTCGGCAATTTCGGTATAAAAAGCTTCGAGCACCCTTTTGGCGACCGGAATCGGCACCTTGGCCACCTGGCCCATGGCGTTGACGAGGCGTTTTACATCGTTGTCCTTCATCTTCTTGAACACCTGCGCGGTCACCTGGTTGCCCAGCACATTGAGCAGCAGCGCCGATTTTTGTATTCCGCTCAGTTCTTCATAATCCTCAAAAGCCATCACAGCCTCCCGGACCTCCGCTCATGCGGGTTTCTTGTCTGACTTCGCACTCTTTTTTCCGCCCTCAATCTTGATCCAGTCCTGCAGGATCAGCGCAGCCTTGTGCGGATTCGCATCCACCAGCGTTACGATCTTTTCCTTGATCATCTCGCCCTCGACCTTTTCCGGGTCGATCTTCTCGGGCAAGACCGGCATTGAATCCTCAAGGCCCGGCAGCGCCTGGTTCTTCTGCATCCTTTCGAGTTCCTCGATGGTCTGCGGCAGGAAGGTGTCCACGCTGTCGATCGTATTCTCGGTTATCCACTTGATGAACGGCCGCACGACAAGCAGGAAGAAAAAGATGATCGTGAGCCCGACCACGCCGTAGATGATCATGTTCTGGATATAACTCTTGCGCTCGTTCTCGGCGATTATCCTCTGCGCATCCTCGAAGTCCTCGCGCGAGAAATCCATGTTTTTGACGTCAAGCATGTCGCCGCGCTTGCGGTCCACGCCGATGGCACTCGAAACAAGATCCTCGAACTCCTTGAGCCGCTCGGGCGGCCAGGGATCGACCTTGCTCAGGACCTTCCCGTCCTTGTCCTTGGTTTTCGTGAGTTTTCCGTCAACCACCACCGCGACCGACATCTTCTTGAGCGATGCCGTAGGCTTGATTGTCCTCCGTACGGTCTGCGGCACCTCGTAATTCACGACCTCGTTGTTCTGTTTCGTGTCAGTCTTGACCGAAGCATTGGCTGCGGGCGGCTGCCCGGGGGTGTTGGATGCCGCGCCGGCGAGCCCGTACGGCCCCGGACGCGAACCCTCCATGGACTTGAGATCCTTCTGCACCGACCTTACGGCCGAACCATCGGCGTCATAAAAGGTCTGGGTCTCGTTCACCTGCGAAAAATCAAACTCGCTGCTCACCCGGGCAATGACCCGGCCTTCACCCACGACCTTGGCCAGCATCTCTTCCACGCGTTTTTCGAGATCCTGTTCGAACTTCTGCCTGAAATCCATCTGCGTGGCGGTGGCGGCGGCAAGCGGGTCGGCGGTGTTTTTTGAAAGAACCCTGCCGTTGGAAGCCACAATCACCACATCGTTGACCTCCATTCCCTCGACGGCTTTTGCCACCAGGTTTCCGATCCCGTATATCTGTTTTTCGCCAAGCACCGTCCCGGCCTCTATGTCAAGCACCACCGAGGCGGTCGATTTCTTCTGGTCCTCTATGAAAGTGCTTTTTTGCGGAATGGCCAGATGCACGCGGCTCCGTTTGACGCCCTTTATCTGGTTTATCGTGCGCATCAGCTCGCCTTCAAGCGCGCGCTTCTGGTTCACCTTCTGGACAAAATTCGTGGTGCCGAGGCTCTGCTTGTCAAAGAGTTCGTATCCCGCGACGCTCGACTGCGGCAGCCCCATGGCGGCAAGTTCCAGCCTGAGGTCACCAACGCTCTCGGGTGGAATCGAAATATTCCTGCCGCTCTGGTCCACCCGGAAGGGTATTTTCTTTTCCCTGAGAATCCTGATGATATTTGACGAATCCTCCGGCGAGAGGTTGGACATGAGCGGCTTGTACGTCGTTTCGCCGACCCAGGAAAAAAGCACTATAAGACCGATTCCAATTCCGACGCTCGTCAACCCACCGGCGATTTTCTTGCCGGGCGAAAGCCCCTTCATGAAATCGGATACCTGCTTCACCACCTTTTTGAAATAATCACCCACGGTCTTCAGGCTCCTTTACTATACCTGCATACGCATTATTTCGCGGTATGCGTCCAAAACCTTGTTTCTCACCTGCATCATCAACTTGAGCGATGTATCCGCCCGCTCGACTGCCAGCATGGTTTCATGGATATTCTTGGTCCTGCCGGCCACGAGGCTGTTGATCGCGGTATCCGCCTGGTGCTGGTAGACGTTCACCTTGTCGATCGCATCGCCCATCATCTGCGAAAATGTTTTCGTCGTATCGCCGGCTGCGCTTGCGCCGGGCGCTTCCATCCCGTTTTTTGCCATCTCGCGCAGGACATTCGCGTTACCGGCATCCCCGACGCTCAAAACACCCGTCAGATTTTCAATCGTGAGATTCGACATTCAAATCACCTTCCGATCTCAAGCGCTTTTTGCGCCATTGATTTCGCCGCATTCAACGACGTCACGTTGGCTTCGTACGAGCGCTGGGCGCTTATCATGTTGGCCATTTCCTCCACGGTGTTCACGTTGGGCATGGCCACATAACCGTCCGCATTGGCATCCGGATGGCTTGGATTGTAGACCATCCTCGGCGCCCGCGTGTCCTCCACGATGTCCACCACCTGCACGCCCTGCACGTGCTCATCAAGCTTGTTCTGCAGGATTTCGCCGAAATTCTCCCGGTCCGTCTGCGCCGCCAGAAGCGGATCCTTGCGCTTGTACGGCCCGCCGTCGGGGGACCTTGTGGTCTCGGCGTTGGCGATATTGCTGGAAATGGTATTCATGCGCTTCATCTGCGCATCAAGCCCCGAGGCGCTCACCCGCATGGACGAAAAGAAATCCATTACCTGTTACCCCCCCCGCCTTCGGAGATTGAATATTTGAGCATCCCGAGCTTGCGCTTGAGCATTTCCACGGATGCATCGTAGAGAAGCTGGTTTTCGGCCAGTTTGGCCATTTCGGCCGCCCGGTCCACGGTATTGCCGTCAAGCGATTCGACCCCGCTGGGATCATCAAAGATCTCGGGCTTCACGGGATCGGTGGCCCGATGAACGATATGTTTGGAATCGGTCTCGGCAGGCTGCAACCCTCCGGCCACGCCCAGCGCATCGCGAAGCGCGTGTTCGAACTCCACCGCCTGCGCCTTGTATCCGGGCGTATCGGCGTTTGCGATGTTGGCGGTAAGGACGTTCTGATTCACGAGTCTCAGATTGAGCGACGTGTTCAGAGCGCCTATTACCGGATCAAAACCGCTGTCAATCATCGTTACACCCTGATCCCCATTCCCCTGTAGTCGGCCAGTTTGTTCCTGAGCGTCCTTATTGAAATGCCAAGCGACCTTGCGGTGTGCGTCCTGTTGCCGCTGTGGTACTCAAGCGCCTCAAGGATCACGCCACGCTCGATATCATCCAGCGTCCTGCCCGGCGTCCAGGTGCTGCGATCCCCGGCATTCTCATCCCCGGCATCCGCAAGGCCCATCCCCTTGCGCCGTTCAACATGGATATCCGCATCAACAATGAGCGGCCCCGTCGCGGTGATGACCGCGCGCTCGACCACATTCTCAAGCTCGCGCACATGGCCGGGCCACGAATGCATGCCCAGCATCGCGATTGCCGTATCCGCGATGCCGGTGAGGGCTTTGCCGTTCCTTTCGGCGTATTTTTTCATGAAGGAGAGCGAAAGCAGCTTGACGTCGCCGATGCGCTCCCTGAGCGGAGGCAGCGTAAGATTTACAACGTTCAACCGGTAGAACAGATCCTCGCGGAAAATGCCTTCCTTCACGCACTCGGCAAGATTGCGGTTGGTCGTGGCTATTATGCGCACATCCACCGGAA
>MEQJ01000150.1:47384-49551 GCA_001770165.1 Bdellovibrionales bacterium RIFOXYD1_FULL_53_11
TGACTCTGAGGAGTTTGGCCTGCAGCCTGATATCCATCTCGGATATCTCGTCAAGAAGGAGCGTGCCGCCGCCCGCGAACTCGAACTTGCCGGCCTTGCTGGTCACGGCGCCGGTAAAGGCGCCGCGCTCGTACCCGAAAAGCTCCGACTCAAGAAGATTTTCCGGTATTGCCGCGCAGTTTATCGCCACAAAGGGCCTTGAGGCGCGCGGACTGTTTTCATGGACAAGCAGCGCCATCAGCTCCTTGCCCGTGCCGCTTTCGCCCTGCACCAGCACGGTGGCCTTGCTTTGCGCCACGGTTTTTGCGAGCTGGATCAGCTCATTCATCCTGCGATCAGACGTGATGATATCACTCATTTAGGGCCCTCCTTGGCTCCGTCTTTGAATTCAGGTCCCAGCGCTTCACGCGCCAGTTTTCTCCAGAAATCATCTGTTTTGCTTGAAGCGAGGCTGCGCATCGCCTTGCCGGCTTTTTGCGCTTCGCCGGTGCCGCCGGTTTTTTCAAGCGCATCGGCATAACGATAGAGCGCGTGGTTGCCGCCCAGTCCGTTGGTGACCGCCCTGCCGTACGTTGCGGCGGATTCTCCCCACTTGCCCTGCCTGGCAAGCAGCTCCCCTTCGGTCATTACAAGATATTCAGCCGAAGGCACCGCGGGAAGTCCGAGCGCGGCGGCCTTGGCCACGCATTTCTGCTTTCCGGTGTTCCCGTCCTTTGCAAGCAGTTTCGCTGAAAGCGCGTTGAAAAGTTCTACCGCCATCCTGGTGCTGCCGGCCCTGGCCTGAAGCGATCCGATCCAGAACGAAATCCTCATGGCATCATCGCAAAGCGGATGCCGCGCGTGCGGCGGGGCGAGAAGCTCCGCCTTGAGCGCGTGCGAAAGCGCTGAGGCGGGTTTTCCGGCCTTTTCGTCAAGAAGCCCCAGGATTATCTCCTTTTCATATGAAAATTCGTATTCATCCCTTACTGGCGCGAGCATTTCCCTGATTTTCGTCTCCGCCGCGGAACCCTCCGAAATCCAGAGCGCCATGGCCTGCGTGAATGATTTTTCAACTTCCGCGATGGATTCCTTCTGCTCCTCTGCATCAGCCGGACCGGACGCCACCGAACGGTTCTGGTTTTCATACGCCCGGGTTTTTTCGTACAGGACCGCAAGCTCCTTTGCCTTGGCGCCAAGCCCGAGGTCCGAGGCGGCCTGTGAGAGTTTGAGCAGATAGTCGGCTTCGCCCGAATACGGAATGCCGTTTTTCTTCTCCAGAAGCGGCGCCTTGTCGGCATAGAACACCAGTGCCTCGAACTTCTTTCCCCTTTCGAGGATTCCGAGCACGGTTTTTCTGAAGAGAAGCCCGAACACCTCCGTGACCAGCCCCCTGACTTCCGTACGCCCCAGCCTTTGCATCTCCCCGACGGCGATTGATACCGCTTTTTCCTCTCCGCTCATTGTCACCAGGGCCCTTACCCGGGTCAAAGCCCTGAGGTCATTGTAATGTCTCGTTACAACTTCGTCTCCGTCCTCGAATTTTGCGGCTTCGTTTTCAAAAAACTTCTCCACGCCATCCAGATCAAAGCCGCCGTGATCGCCGCAGGGGATGAGTCTCATGCGCGCAAGCGTCGTTCCCCGGCTGAACGGAAAACGGTTTGCCGTCTCATAATACCATTTGCGCGCTTCCGCCTGGCTGGCTTCGCCGCTGCGGCGGGCATGAATCTCGCCAAGCCGGAGCGTCGCCCGCCATCCCGCCGGATTCGAGGGGTAGTCGTTCAAGAACGCCCTGAACGCATCGCTGGCCCGGTCGTAATCACCAAGCCAGTATATGACCTCGGCCCTGTTTATGAAAAACGCCGGAAACCGCTTGATGTCGTCCTTGAAGTAACTCATCGCCTGGGCATACGACCCGATGGCGCGCTCATACTGCAGGCGCGAAAGGTATAAATCACCAAGACGGCTTGCCGCATCCGCGCGGATCTTCCGGTCCGGCGCATTCATGATGACCCACTGGTATTCTTTGGCGGCCCGATCCGTCTGCTTGACTGAATAGAGTGCTTCGGCGGCGCCAAGATGGAAGGCCCACGCAAGACGGTGTGACGGATAGTTGTTTATGAGCCAGAGAAAACTTTCGAGCGACTGCAGATAGGAACCGGCGGCCGCGGCTCTTGCCGCAAGATACATC
>MEQJ01000150.1:49589-53794 GCA_001770165.1 Bdellovibrionales bacterium RIFOXYD1_FULL_53_11
GATCATGGCGTTGGCGCGCAAAAACCGCATTTCACGCACATGTGGAGAATTCGGGAATTCATCATCCAAAAAATCAAGCGTCCTGATGACAAGCGCGGGTTTGCCCTGCCGGTACAGGCTGAGGGCCAGCCGCGCATACTGCGCATCCTTCGCCGTACTTTTCGGTTCAAGATATATGTATTCGGTGTCGGCGGTCGTAAAAGGAAACCATTTTTTGAATTCCACCGGCAGATGGAGCGGCAGAAACGGCAGGATCACGTCATTCTTTTCGGACAACGGCTCGCGGCAAAATCTGGTGATATCATCGGCCCTGGCCTTGGCCATGACACTGGCAATACGGCGGCCCTTCCTTTTTTTCGCCGCTTCCTCGACCATGCGTTTCCGGGCAAGGATTTCAGCCTTCTTTTTTGCCGCCCGGATCTCGGCCACCGTGGGGCCGGGCTTGAGCCAGAAATCAACGACATACCTTGGCGGGTTTTTCTCATGATAATCGAATTTGTCCATGCGGGGATCGGCCGGGGCGTCATCGCCCCCTGGAAAACGCCATTTGCCGTACACCACGATTCCACCCGCGACCTCGGAAAATTTCAGCGATTCGAGGCGCGAGTCCTTGATGTCGTCGTACCGGCGCATCCACTCGCGCTCCACGCCCGCAGGGGCGCCGAAATCCGCAAAACCGACCCCCTTGAAGAATAATTCAAACCCGGCCGGATTTTCCTTCCAGACGGCCATGACGCCTTCGTCAAGCCGGAACTGGAGCCGGCTGTGCGTTTTGAACGTTATAATGGATATGCTGCCCGTTTCACGGCCCGTGTCCCGGATGGATCCGTATGCGGCATTTGCCGTCATCAGCGCGATTGTCAAACACCCCGCCAGGGCCTTTGGTGTCATGAGCTTCCCTGCTCTCCACAATTCTCCCGCCCTCATGGCGGGAAGATCCTACTTTTATCAAGCAAACACGGTGCCACTTTTTCCCGGCGGCAAACATGACCCGGCCCGGACCCCCTTGTCAGGGCAGAAGTTTCCGATCATCATGGGTTTATTGCCCGTCCGTGCTGTTTGTATTGCAATGCGTGAACGGCGGTAAAAAAATCTGGAGCGTCAGGAAACACCACGGTTTACGTCGGGACTTTGACGGTTTACATTAGAGTAAAGGCAGAAGAATGCTTACAATGGGATTTCGCAACTTGATCTTGTCCTCACTTGCCGCGCTTGCAATTGCCGCAAGTTCGGTTTCCTGCGGCCTGCTGATCGGAAATGTAAAGCCGGTCGAGGAAAAATCAGACGACTACAGCATCATGGATCTCACCGACGGCAGCAGTGACTGGGAAAAAATCTCCCGCGCCGACGAGCGGGGCGAGGACGCCCGTGACGAGGAAACCGAAATATCCGATATTTCCTACCAGTCAAAGCGCACGGCATCCATTATATCAATGAACTCCGTCTGCCGGCCCGGAATGCAGCACAAGGCGCAGGATCTCGGGGCCTTCACGCGCGAACTCACACTCGGTATTTCGAACATCTCAAAAAAATCCGAGCGTCAAATTACAGTCTCCGGCCAGCGGGCCGTCGAAACCACGATTCACGGAAAAATGAGCGGCGAATCCATGTCCCTGCGCTCGGTGGTGCTGCGCAGCGGAAGATGCGTCTACGACCTGATGTTCATTGCAAGACCCGCGCATTTCGAATCACAGGCCGGAACCTTCGCCGCCTTCGTTTCCTCCTTCAAATTGGAATGATTTTTCTACACACCTGCTGTTTTTGATTTATACTGATGGATATGGCTCAGATAACGCCAAGGACGGTGCTGAAAAACCTGAGCGAGCGGCTCGGCCAGCGGACAATGGGGACGCTCCGTTTCGCCGGTGGTTTCGGGGTGCTCTGCGGACAGATAGCGAAGGAAGCCGTCACTCCGCCGTTTTACTTCAGGCTCACGGTGCAACAGGTATTTGAAATCGGGATCAAATCATTCCTGCTGGTGGCCGTGACCGGTCTTGCCACCGGCTCGGTAATGGCGCTGCAGTTCGGCTACGGGCTGGCAAAATTCGGCGGGACGCTTTACGTCCCGAAAATAGTGGCGCTGGCCATACTCCGCGAGATGGGTCCGGTGTTCACCAGTCTGCTGGTCGCGGGCCGGATCGGCTCCGGAATCGCATCCGAAGTGGCATCCATGAAGGTCACGCAGCAGATCGACGCCATGCGCGCGCTGGGCACCAGCCCGATCAAGCGCATAGTGATCCCAAGGCTCTATGCGTGCCTGATCGCCCTGCCGGTACTCACTCTTTTTGCGGATTATATCGGGCTTTTCGGCGCAATGCTCGTGTCCTCAAGCGAGCTGGACATCAGCTCCGGGTATTTCATGTCAAAGGCCATTGAAACGCTGCGCATGTACGATCTTCTTACCGGCATGGCCAAGACCAGCGTATTCGCGTTTTTCATCGCAGTAACAGCCTGCTGGAAGGGGCTGACAACAGAAGGGGGCACGCACGGGGTGGGGAACACGACAACCTGGGTTGTGGTGACATCGAGCATTTTCATCATGGTGAGCGATTTTTTCCTTACAAAATTCTTCATTCTCACCGTCTATCCAAAATACTGAAAGGCCCCGGATGGAAACCGCGCTTGAAATCAGGGAACTCCACAAAAAATTCGGCGACAAGATTGTTCACCAGGGCGTAAGCTTCAAGCTCCTCAAGGGCGAGATACTCGGCCTCTTCGGCGGCTCCGGCAGCGGCAAGAGCGTGATCCTGAGGTCCATCATCGGCCTCGAAAAACCCGACGCCGGCGAAATCATCTTCGAGGGGCGCGATATCTCGATTCTTGGCGAACGGGACATGATCGCGGTAAGGACAAAGATAGCATATGTGTTCCAGAACGGCGCGCTGTTTGACTCGCTTACCGTGGAAGAAAATCTCGCCTATCCGCTGGAGGAGCACACAAGCCTGTCCGATAGCGAGATACTGGAAAAAATCAATGACATGCTCGACCTCATCGACATGCCCGGAAGCAACAAGCTCCTGCCGGCGGAGCTTTCCGGAGGCATGCAGAAACGGGCGGGGCTGGCACGCGCGATAATACTGGAGCCGCAGGTGATTCTTTTCGATGAACCGACCGCGGGGCTTGATCCCGTGAACACCAAGCGTCTCGTGGACAATGTCAAAAAGCTCAAAAAAAAGGGGAACACCGGCATTTTTGTCACGCACGATATCCCGTCCGCATTCGATATCTGCGACCGGATCGCGATACTTTTTGAAGGCAGGATTTATGTGATCGACACGGTCGAGAACATAAAAAATTCGAGCGACGATTTTGTACAGGCATTCATCACGGGAGCCCTTGAACATGCGAATTAGACCGGAGGAAACGAATGGGCAAGTCATTTGAAATGGAAATCAAGGTCGGATCGTTTGTCACGATAGGGATAGGCCTTATCATGCTGGCCATCCTGATACTCGGCGGAACCAACAACTTCCTTACGAGACAAAACACCTATTACGTACACTTTCAGTCCGTTGACGGCCTCATAACCGGCACCAAAGTCGTCCTGAGCGGCATCCAGGTCGGCACGATCGAGGATATAGATTTTGACCTCAAGCAAAAGAACATCCGCCTGACGCTCAAGGTGGGAAAACGCTACGAAGAGTGGATACGCAAGGACACGATGGCCGAGATACTCAGCCAGGGGGTTTTGGGAGACAAGTTCATTTCGCTGTCGACCGGCACGCGGGACACCGAGATGCTTGAGCCGAAAGCGGAGATTCCCGCCCGGCCGGTCAAGGACCTTGCAATGTTCCTGAACAAGGGCGACCTGCTCATGGTTTCCCTCAACAGCATTGCGGGCAGCCTTGACCGTTTGATCAAGCAGTTTGAGTCGAAGAACCGGAGCGAGACTTTTTTTGACGGCATGTCAAACACGGCCAAACACCTGTCGGTGCTGTCAAAGCGTCTTAGCGAGGAGCTTGACCACATGAAGCTCAAGAGCGCGATGAACCACCTGAATTCGATCTTTGAAAAAATCAACAACGGCACCGGCACCATCGGCGCCCTCGTCAACGACCCCAGCCTGTACTACGACGCCAAGGCCCTGCTGGGCGGCGCCAACCGCAACCGCATCGTGCGCAATCTCGTACGCAAGACCATCAAGGAATCGGACGAAGCCGGTGCGGACAAAGCCGCGGAAAAAGAGAAAAAATAACCGGCGCGCT
>MEQJ01000150.1:53816-57054 GCA_001770165.1 Bdellovibrionales bacterium RIFOXYD1_FULL_53_11
CGCTACGAGCTGATGCCGGAACCGCCCACCGGACCGTCGAGCATGTTGTCCAGCTCATCGGCGCCCGGTCGCCTTGCCGGCGTGATCATGCCGCGTTTGCGGAGCTTTTCCACCAGCGTGGTGCGGTTCATCCGGAGGAGATCGCTTGCGCGGTTTTTGTTGTTGTTCGTGCGCGAAAGCGCCTGGTCGATCAGATGGTTTTCGAACGCATCGACGATCGACTTGAGATCCAGACCCGAGTTCGGAAGCATCATGCGCGGAAATTCCCATTCGGACATCGCTCCGGTGCCCTGTGAGCGGCTCTCCGCGAACTTGCGGAAAATCCGGTGCGGCAGGTCGCTCAGATCCACCGCGCCCTGCCCTTTCATGATCACAAGCCGTTCCATCAGGTTTTCAAGCTCGCGCACGTTGCCGGGCCAGTCGTAGGCAAGCAGCGCTTCCATGATCTGTCCCGTGGGCAGCTCCACCGAGCGGCCGGCGGCCTTGTTGAATTTTTGCATGAAATAATCCGCCAGCAGCGGGATGTCGGTCTTGCGCTCGCGCATCGGCGGCACCTTGATCGGGATCACGTTCAGACGGTAATACAAATCTTCCCTGAACTGTTTTGCCTGTACGGCCGCTTCAAGATCGCGGTTGGTGGCCGCGATTATGCGCACATCCACCTCGACGGTCCTTGATGATCCGACCGCCTCAAACTGCTTGGTTTGCAGCACGCGCAGCAATTTGACCTGGAGCAGGAGCGGCAGCTCGCCCACTTCATCCAGAAAAATCGTCCCGCCATGGGCCAGCTCGAAACGCCCCTGCCGCATCTGAACGGCACCGGTAAACGCGCCCTTGGTGTGACCAAAGAGCTCTGATTCCAAAAGCTCTGACGGAATGGCCCCGCAGTTTACAACAACCCACGGCTTCGCCGCCCTGGGTGAATTGTCATGAACGGCGCGGGCGACAATTTCCTTGCCCGTGCCACTTTCGCCAGTGATAAGCACCGTGCTATCGGTCTGCGAAACCTTTTCTATCATGCTGAATATATTGCGTATTGCAGGACTGTCGCCAACCAACGGAGTCTTGTTTGTGAGCATCAATGCTCCCCCCTTGCACTTCCATGTGTTTGTTGTGCGGCTCTTCACTTAAGCCGCATCGCCACCCCTGGCTCGGGCATCCATTCTTAGAAGCCCTTATAAAAATGCTAAGCAAAGTTTGCCCACCTGTCAAAATTTTTTCGTAAATAAAATGAAATCGTCAAAAAAGGGGCGAAAACCAGCCCCCACGCGGGGCGGCAAACGGAACGACGGCCTTAAAATGCCACCTGTACCCCGGCGCCCGTGAACTCATGGCTCACCTCGGCGCGCACGCTAAACATCTGCGCGACCTTCCAGAGCACCCCCGCGCCGAAACGCGGAAAGAGCGCCCAAGTGCTGCCCAGCGCGGCGCCCGTGACATGACCGCCAAGACCGCCGATGGCATAAGGGGCCAGAACCTCGTCCCTGTAAAAATCCCATCTGAGATGCGTGCTGTACACAAACACTGTTGAACCTGAAATAAACAGCGGCCCGGCCGCCACCTCTACAAAAACCTGGTCGTTGATATCGGACACGAAACCGCGGTTCACGATTTTTTTTGCCACGCTGCCCATTATGGCAACGCCCGCCGAGCCGCCCAGGATCCCAAGCCCGGCCATGCCGCCGGCGGTCATCTCATGCTTCGGGGATTCGCCCTTCCAGTCCTCGGCTGCCGCCGCAAACTGCGTGAACAGCAACGCAAACACCATCATTATGAAGATTTTGTTTCTCATATTTGCAATCTACCTCAACACTTATTTCTTTACCAAATTTTTATGCGGCGACATCAGCGATTCAAAGCCCATTTCCATATTGGATGATATTGAATCCTGCTTTTTCCGTGTTTTACGAGCTGTTCGCTGTCCGGGCACAAAATCAGCCCGTGTTTTATGCCAAATTCATCCATGGCCTCCAGCAAAGCCGATTCTTCCCGCTCACGTGTTTGTTGATTTGAAACATCACAGGAAACCTGTATCAACTCAATTTTTCCGCGATTGCTTGCGACAAAATCCACCTCTTTGTTTTTTTTGAAATAAAACAGGGCATCGGAAGCATGGAACTTGCGCCTGCGCAGCTCAAGATAAACATAGTTTTCGAACAGTTTTTCTTTTGGATCGCGCAACCGGAACGAAACCTGCTGATACAGTCCGTTGTCAATGGCATATACCTTCATGGGATTGCGCGCCCTCGACTTCAGCGAAGCCGAAAAAAACGGCAAGCCAAAACATAAAAAACTGCTCCCGAGATATTGAAAATACCTTCTTGCGGTATTTATACTTTTTATCGACGGTATCGCACGGGCAAGGCTCGAATAACCGTGCAAACTGGCGATATTTGAAATCACATAATGCGCGAATTCCCTGAATTCAGTGACGTTTTTTATCCCATAGCGGGCGATGATATCGCGATGAAGGATGTTTTTATAAAGTTCCTGCAAAACGTCCATGTCCTTGCCGGACTGCAATTGTTCAGGAAAACCGCCGACATTAAGATATTCATTGAACAGATTTTTCATCAAAGCGCGGTCTTTGGTGTCCAATATTTTTTCATGTCCGGTGCTGACATTTTTGAAACGCAGGAATTCTTCAAAATCAAACGGCATCAGCTCAACGCTGTTGGATCTGCCGGTAAGAGAAGAGGCTATCTCCTCCGAGAGCAGCTTCGCATTCGAACCGGTTACGTAAATCTTGTATTTCTTTTCAGAATGAAGCCTGTTTACAAACCTTTCCCAGCCTTCGATTTGCTGAATTTCGTCAAAAAACAAAAAAACCCTGCCGTGAACACCAGGATTCAGTTCGTAATAAGCCTCCAGGACCAGGTTCAGGTTTTTTGCTTCAAAGCCGATGAATTTTTCATCCTCATAGTTGACGTATAAAATATTATCAACACTGGCGATGCCGGCATCGATCAGCTTTTTTGCAAGCAAGGACAGCAAGGAAGACTTGCCGCAACGCCGGACCCCCGTAACCACTGTCACATGGCTCATGTCGGCGTAACGAACAAGCTCGGACAGCTTTTCCCGGCAAACCATGTCATTTTTGTGTAAAAAAGCTTTTTTATGTTCTATCAGTATTTCTTTCAGAATGTTTGTCGTCATATTTCATGCTCAATAATTATCTTACTGTGCTATTGCAAATAATTATATAATATCTTGCAATAGTAATGCAAGATATTCAATT
>MEQJ01000150.1:57067-61571 GCA_001770165.1 Bdellovibrionales bacterium RIFOXYD1_FULL_53_11
CGGTGATGCCCCAGATCCTGCGCCCGCCGGCCATGAATACATCCGTGGGATAGCGCGACCCGCCTGTTGTGTAATACTCCCGGCGGTACGTTTCGGGTTTTGCGAGTTCCCGCACCGGAACCCAGAAAAGACCGTCCACCTCGCGCGGGTCCGGCCTGAGAACGATATTCTCCACCGCAATACGCGAGATCCCCGCCACCGGGGTCACCCGGTAGCGCGTGATGGTCGGAAAAGCGGCGAGCTTGCCGAGCACCTCAACCATGTCCGGCGCCACGCCGGTTTCCTCCCGTGTCTCCCGGAGCGCGGTGGCGACGTCCGGATCAACACCCCCGGCCGCTTCGTCCGCGCTCTCGCGGCGGCCGCCCGGAAACGCGATCTGGCCCTTGTGCTTTTCGACCGTCTCGGTGCGTTTCAGGAAAAGAAGCGACGGCCCGTTCACGGACGGAGCCGCAAGAATGAGCACCGCAGCGGGCAGGAGCGCCGCTGCGGGATCAAGGGGCATGACCGGCATGGCCGGAGCGTCCTTCAAGGAAAGAGCCTTGCGAAGCTGCTGTTCAAACGCCTTCATCATTTTCCCCTGAGATCGATGCCGTAGCGCTGGGCCTTGCGATAGAGCGTCGCGCGGTCAATGCCCAGAATCTCGGACGCGCGCGATTTGTTGAACCCCGAATCCTGCAGAACCCTCATGATATGAGCCCGCTCGATGTCCTCCAGCGAATCCGGCGGCACGCAAGCCGCCGCCGGCTCCTGCGGATGCTGCGACGCGCCCGGGCGCCTCGCGATTTCGTTCGGAAAATCCTCAGGAAATAAAACGCTCGTGCCGGTCATTGCGACCGCATGCTCGATGGCATGCTCAAGCTCCATGACATTTCCGGGCCATGAATACCCCCTTAGAATCGTCATGGCTTCGTCAGACACATGTGATACGGCCTTGCGGCTTCTGCCGGCGTATTTTCCGAGAAAATAATTAACAAGCTCCGGAAGGTCTTCGATCCGGTCCCTGAGCGGCGGGATCTCGATCATTATCACGCGAAGCTTGTAAAACAGATCCTCGCGGAATTTTCCGGCACGCACCAGCGGTTCAAGATCCTTGTTGGTCGCGGCGATCACGCGCACATCCGCGCGCCTCGGCTCATCGGCGTCCGCGGACCTGAACCAGCCGTCCTGGATAACCCTCAAAAGTCTGATCTGTGTGGACTGGGGCATGGCCCCGATCTCCTCAATAAACAACGTGCCGTCACCGGCCTCCGCCAGCAGCCCTTTTTTAACCTGGCCGAACAATCCGGCCTCAAGTTCGCTCTCGGAAACCGCGCCGCAGTTGAAGGAAATGAATTTATGGTTCCTGCGCGCGCTGTTGTCATGGATTGCGCGGGCCACAAGCTCCTTGCCGGTGCCGCTTTCGCCGGACACGAGCACCGCGCTCGAAGAAAGCGCGGCGCGCGCCAGCGTCTTGTAAACCTCGACGATCCTCGGAGAACGCCCGAGCAAGGACTGCTTTGCCGCCTCAAACCGCGGCACGGCCAGCTCCACCTGCCGCGCGCGCGCGGATTCCCACTGTTTCACCGCGCGGGACACGACCGACCGGAGCTCGTCCATCCTGAAGGGCTTGCTGATATAATCAAACGCGCCTTCCTGGATCGCCTCGATGGCTCCCTCCATGCTGCCGAACCCGGTCATCAAAATAACGGCGGTCGAACCCCCCGCTTTTTTGGCCTCCCTGAGAACCGCCATGCCGTCGGTCTCAAACATGCGGATGTCGGAAACCACTATCGGAAACGTCTCCGCCCGCAGAGACCTCACCGCGTCCTCGCCGCTTGCCGCAAGCTGGACCCGGTAGCCGTCCTTCTCAAGCACCTCCTTGAGAAGCTTGCGCATCACCTCGTCATCATCAACAACAAGCAGCTTCATGAAACCACCATGTAGGGAATCCTCACGTCAACCCTGGTCCAGGCGCCCTCGCGCGAGTCGATGTCAATCCTTCCACCGTACTTGCGCACCAGCTCATGGCAGATCGCAAGTCCGAGCCCCGTTCCCTCGCCGGGTCTTTTTGTGGTGAAAAACGGCTTCGAAATCTTTGGCAAGTCCGTCCTTTTTATGCCCTGACCGGTATCATAAACAGTCATAACAGCCCACTCCCTGCCGTCGCTCTGCTGCACGCGCGTGGCCACCGAGATGACAGCACTCCGCTTGCCGGACTGGCGGGCCTTGGCTTTCAGGCTGTCCAGGGAGTTGTTGATCAGATTGAGCAGCACCTGCTCAAGATCCACCGGCACCGCGCGCACCGGCCCGAGATCGCGGTCAAACTCCCGTTTGACGTCGATTCCCAGGGCATCGATCCGCGGCTTCACTATCCCGAGCGTCTGGTCGGCAATCACATTGACGTCCACCAGCTGCCGCTGGGACACGGGTTTGACAGTGCTTTGCAGGAAATTTTTCACGATATGCCCGATCTTTGAAACCTGCCCGGAGACTATCTCAAGCCGCGAAAGACATTTCTGTTTTGCCTCCTCCGGCAGTTCGTCCCTGAGCAGGTCGAGATGTCCCGTAATGGCCCCGAGCGGGGTGCCGATCTCATGGGCGAAGCTTGCGGTAAGCTGCCCCATGACCGCGAGTTTTTCGACGTTCATGAGCTGGCGCTCGGCCTCATGGAGCTGTGACGCGAGAAGGATGTTCTGGTCCTCGGCACGGCGGAGCAGGCGGTCATTTGCAATCGTCTTGCGAAGAAAAAAGCTGAGCAGCACGATCAGCAGCACGACGCTGAGGGCGGCGGCGCTCGCAGTGATCTTCCAGACCGTTGCGGCGGCATGTTTCACGAATTTGAGCGACACCGCCACATGCACATTGCCGTATATCTTGCGCGGCGCCTTCGGATCCCGGCCGCGCTGGTCGATCGGCACGGTCACATCCCAGAACCCCATGCCGCTTTCGTCTGTTTTCAATACGGCCATCGTGCTGTCGACCTGCGGAACATACTGCGGCGGGGCCGCCGGATCCTCCTCGATGTTTGATGCAATGATTTTTGCGGCCGGACCGCTGAAGTCCCTCACGGCGACATCGATCCTCACGATGTTGGGCTGCGAATAGACGATCTCCTGGATGCGGCTCTCGATGGCCTGCCCTGGCTTTGAAAGCCAGAACAGGCGCTGCGTGACGATTTCGGCCGCAAGCGACTTGCCGGTGCTGATGCCGATCTGCTTCATGTCCTCGGCCAGTATCGGACGCGTGATCTTGTTCTGCACCAGCGTAACCAGTAAAAACGTGGGCAGGATGACGGCGATGAGTATGATTATCACCTTGGCCCGGAGGTCAAGGCGCCCTATGCGCTTCATACGGGGGAGTTAACCAGATCGGGGGACGGTTGCTCAAGGAGTATTTAAGGGCGGACCTGCAGGCGCCCAACAACCCGCAAACCACCAATAAAGACCAGCCATAGCGGTTGACGCATGGGGCCGGATGTGGATAATCCGCTTATATGAAACGAACAAGCAGCCTCACAGCTCTACTTTCCGTGTTCATTGTGTTTTCTGCTTCACTTGCCTTAGCCGATCTCGATCCTTGTACGGGCCAGGAAAAAGCGGGAGACACCTGCATGATATCCATTAAACGCCTGCGTCCCACTCAATTTGCCGTCGGAATGTATGAAGTTCAGAAAAGAATCGATAAGTTCAGGGATATGTCAAAAAAAGAATTCATAAAATATTTAAAAGCAAAACCGATTGGTGTTTTTTATTCGATGAGCAGGGACGCGGTCCCTTGTCCCCCGTGTTGCTTCCCGAAAAAATAAAAATGCTCCAGGACGACCCCTATCGGTCACTCGCCTGGCTGGTCCGTAAAAATGGCGGTTACAAGAAAACGGCAATCCCTTTTGCTGAATTCAAGTGGGCCCGGTATTTCAGGAAAAAAATAAAACTTTCAGGAAAAAAACATGCCATAAAAGACGCCCTTCCCCTGGCACTTGAACTGGCTCGCGATCCAGAAGCGGAAAACCTGCCTGGTTATATTGGCAAGTAAAGGTGCCCTTATCGCCCGGCCTTGCGTTCCCGTCATCTTTTCCGCAATCCACAAAAGGCATTGCACTAACAACCGAAAGCAAAACCAATAATAAATTTGTTTTTAGAGGCCGCCAAAAACATGACACTGAAAATATTTATTCTTGGTTATTGGCCCACGCCATCCACGAATGGCAGTTCTATCTTGTGCCCGCCGACATCGCAGCCGCCCGGTTTGAAGTACATCCTGTCGGTCGTCCTGCCGTTCCACACCTGGAATTCGACGGCGCCATCACCAAGCTTCTTGTGCCCATACACAATATACGATGACGGGGTTTTGAATTTCTGTGTAGTCCAGATCACTGGCATGCCGCCATTCAACATCTTTTGAGTCCACTCCACCCGCTCGCGCACCTGCGGGCATTTTGTAGAAACTTTTCGGAAATAGCGCGCGACACGATTGGAAATTTTGCCGAACTCCGCGTTCTCCCAGATGCTCGCCAGTCTCATTTTTA
>MEQJ01000150.1:61591-65641 GCA_001770165.1 Bdellovibrionales bacterium RIFOXYD1_FULL_53_11
CCCTTCATGTCGGCCACACCGGGCATATACACCCCGCCCTCAAGCCGTTCATATGGCGAATGCTGGCGTTTTCCGTTGCGGTCAAGCACCGCGTCCTCGACACGCTCACCGTAAATCTCACTGCCCGGTCCGGCAGAAACATCGAACTTGGAATTCGCAAACAGCCGTACCATTGAATACATGCACCGGAGCGCATGCTTGCCAGCGCAATGAACCGGCAAATCCCGCGCTGGATCAAGCCTGCGTTTGTCGTCAAACGGCGAAACACCTGATCGTATATTGGCATTCTTGTCGCCGAAAACCACTCCCACCGTACCCTTGATTAGTTTTGGAGAAAATGCGCCAGCCACCCTGAATATAACGCCCTGGTGCGTCTCGGCGTTCGCATTTTTAATGGCTTCATCAGCAGACTTGCCCGATACCCAGCTTGTAACAAGACTCGGAAAATACAATGGCGAAGCACTCGTGCCGGGATGCCCCACATATATGCGCGAATAACCGCCCTTTATCATTCCAGGACCATCTTCGGCATTGTCACACCCGGTATTGTAGACAAACCGTATCTTGTGTTTGAATTTGAAGGTCTTGAGAAATATCGTAATTATGTTCTGGTGTCCTATGATGAATACATCAATCTGTTCATAATTCCTCGCAGCCGCCTCAAGTGCGGAGTGCACCCTTTCCAGCGCAGCCGCCAGGATGAAAGATCCCCGCTCCTCTGAGACAAAAACACCATCATACCTGTCGAGTCCGTAATGCCCGAACAGGCTGACACCATAGGATTTATAAATGCCGCTCTCCACTTTCCTGTCCTGACCCATGATCACCACGGCCGCCACATTGCGGATCGTCTCCGGCTTCAGTACCGATGGTTCGGACTTCCTGAGCCTGTTGTCTGCAAGATGCTTTCTGATGTTGCCGGCTCTTTTGTAAGCATGTTTGCAAAGATCCCTTACAGAATTATGTAAATGCATCACATTGCCACTCAGCTTGCCAGGAAGCTCTTCGTTGAAAATTGCACTCTCAAGCGTTTCAGGATGCCACGACCTTTTGATCGTGACATCCATCATCTGCTCATCAATGAAATTGATACCGATGCTGAAATTGCCACACCTTGACTTAAGCTCCACGCGTGCCGGCATCCCCGGGTAAATTGCCATTCTAACCGGATTCTTGCTACCCTTTACTGAATATTTGCGCCGTTCGGACTGCAGAAAAGCCAATGTTTCATCATGCTTCTTGCGAACGTCCTGCCTGTATAATGATTCAATACGCGCCCTGTACTCCTGCGGTATTTCCTGCTTGATCAGGCTACTGAGCAGGCTATGCCTTATCCTGTCTTCCAAGAATGTCAGGCGTTCGCCGCCCAAGCGCCCCTCAAGGAAGGCTTTAACAAAATCCCTGCTTGCAACCACGCCCTTTTCCGTGAGCCCATTCAGACAAGTTATCGCCCACACCCTATTTTCCTGTGACGACAAGAGTTTGAACATCTCCCGGCGCACTTCAGGAACCTCGTCAGCAATGAGTCTGTCATAAATGGTCCGGATCCTTTCAACGCCATCACTGTATCTGCATGGACTGAGTCTCTCCATGTAGTCAAGAAGCATTTTTGCAGCCTTGATGCGGTCCGCCTCTTTCGAGCTCTTTGAAAGCACATCAGTATTTGTCAGATCCCATTCTTTTGTTGTGGGAATTTTCATGGATGCCTCAGGGGGCATATGCCTGGCAATTTCGTCCACCAAGTCCTTTGTGGAATCCAATATAACCGGTGCGCTCTTTTTTGCTTTATGCCCGGTGCAATTGGCACATTCCTTCGCCAAAACCTGTGTAGAACCAACAGACATGACAATAAATATTAACAGCCAACATGTTTTCATTGCAGCACTCCCCCGCCATTCAACATCTTTTGATTTCACGAATAATCACACCCGGCCCCCTCCTTAACTGTCCGACGTTGAGTGTTGTTAATCGAGGCTGGGTGTGGAGCAGCACTTATTGAATAATTCTTCAGCAAGTTCACATGTTATACCCACACAGATTGTTTATTGCAAAGAGTTCACTTATTCAGAACATGTAACTGGCGCTGTTTTCACGACGGCCTTTTTGCATGCTTCAGCTCTCTCGCGCAGGGTATCGAACCCTCACAGTACATCCGCCACTCTCGATTCATCGACGGAACCCGCGAACAAAGCTCACGGCACCCGAAAAACTCCCGGAACTTCAAGGGTTTCTTCGCTATTCCACTTTGTCCGATTCCCGTACCGGACTATTCCTGCCTCTTTCTCTTAAATAACAACACTCAACGTCGGACAGTTTACGACTTGATCTGCATGATTAGAATTCAAATCCCATAATAAATACTTAAAGCCAGCCCCACGCTCCAAAGCTTGAGTCGCGAATCCATTTCCTTGTCGGTCGCGGTCCCCGCAGCATTGACTGTGCTGTATTTTTTATAGGTCATGTAATCTCCCGCCAATGAAACACCCCATTTAATTGCAGGCAAAGGAAATAGAGCGCTGAGATCATAACTCACAAACAGTTTTGCCCCCAAGGGCTCACGATAATAAATATCCAGTTTATTCACCGTTTGTTTAGACATGGAATAACGCCCAGCATAGAAAACAGGTGCCAGCCCGAACCAAAAATTCGAAAACGTGGTGCCCACTACCGGGTAGATTTCCCAGCGATTGCCTTTAAAATTGCCGACTGAGCTTTCCACAGCACTGGTTTGCCGGACAAAACGGAAGGAGCCTCCAATGCCTGCCTGGACAAAAGGCAGCCCATTATAAAGCACCGAAAGATCCTCGGCATAATTAAGCAAAGTGGGGCTGGTTGAAATATAATCTCCCGTCGCTTTTCCATAAGACATTGACGTATTCGAACGAAAATCCACCATGCCCCAAGCTGGACCGCTCATGAGTGCTATCACCAAGGCTATCATCATATTTGTTTTCATGTTATTTCCTTTTTTATTTTCCGGCTGAATTCACAGCGCGAAAACCGAACTTTGGAACCTCAAATTCACATGCATTACCATTACTCGTATTCACATAAACTTGTCCGGAGCCATCCAGATAAAACACGCCCCCTGTGGCCGCGGTCACGACCAATGGACTCGACAGCTTGATTCCTCTTCCGCTATCTCCATCTCGTGCGGGGGGGTTGCCTGTTCCATTCAAGCTGGTGGACCAGGTACTAATATAAACCGCAATTTTTTGTTCACCCGCCTGCCCCGAGTATGGCGTTCCATCAAAAAGCACTCCCGTAGAAGGTGACCCTGCAGAATTAACATCTTGAATGACTTCCGTATCGGCAACACAGGCCCCACCGGCCACATTATCCACAGGCTTAAACTTAATAATGTCTGAGATCTCCATGCGCACACAGTTATACGTTCCAACAGGAACATCAGTGCTCCCAAGCTCGGGGGCAACGGCCATTTCCTCATACGGTGCGGACCCCAGGTCGCCACCATCGTACACTGTCATGCATCCTGTTTTACAATCTCCACTCGTACAAACCTGTGCTTTTAAGATTTTTATTTTAATGCTCGAAGGGGATGTATTTGTTGCCATGGCAGTGGCCCCGAAAAGAAAACACAACGTTATTAGTCCTAATTGCTGCATATAAAAATCCTCCTTGTTTTTTTAGATCGCTTCCATTTGAAAACTATGAAGAGCTATTTGAACCGCGAAAAGTAAAGGTGCCCTTATCGCCCGGCCTTGCGTTCCCGTCATCTTTTCCGCAATTCACAAAAAGCATTGCACTAACAACCGAAAGCAAAACCAATAATAAAAATGTCCGTTGTTTCATCTTTCCTCCTTGAAAAAGGTTTATTTAAGACATTCTC
Organism: Bdellovibrionales bacterium RIFOXYD1_FULL_53_11; assembly: GCA_001770165.1. Classification (GTDB taxonomy): domain Bacteria; phylum Bdellovibrionota; class UBA1018; order UBA1018; family UBA1018; genus XYD1-FULL-53-11. The sequence goes on from MEQJ01000150.1 coordinate 65,442, forward strand.
TCACAAATTTTATTTTTAGGGTCCGCCAAAAATATGACACTGAAAATATTTATTCTTGGTTATTGCCCCACGCCATCCACGAATGGCAGTTCTATCTTGTGCCCATACACAATATACGATGACGGGGTTTTGAATTTCTGTGCAGTCCAGATCACTGGCATGCCGCCAATGATTGACTTCATATCAAAATCAATCTTATC
>MEQJ01000151.1:0-8906 GCA_001770165.1 Bdellovibrionales bacterium RIFOXYD1_FULL_53_11
CCCGACCTCTTTTGCAATCTTGGCAAATACCGGCGCAGCTCCGGTACCGGTCCCGCCGCCCATGCCCGCAGTGATGAAAACCATATCCGCGCCCGCAAGCGTCTCGGATATCTTTGTATAGTCCTCAAGCGCGGCCTTGCGCCCGACCTCCGGATTTGCGCCTGCACCAAGTCCCTTGGTAAGGTCCTGTCCTATGGGCAGCTTTACCTGCGCAAGCGACGCATCAAGCGCCTGGCGGTCGGTGTTTGCCGTTATGAATTCGACTCCCGAAAGCCCCATCCGGATCATCGTGTTCACCGCGTTGCAACCGCTGCCGCCCACGCCCACTACCTTTATTTTAGCTCCTGCTGATGACGCCTGATCAATCTCGAACATCTTGTATGCCTCCCTGCATGTTTTAGAACAAATCCTTGATCCACGATTTCATCGAACCGCGAACCTTGTCATAAATATTCTTTTCCCTTATCGGAAATTTGCTTCTGATGCCCTTGCGTGCGCCGAACTTGAGAAGTCCGACGCCAGTGGCATATTTCGGCGAATTGACAACGTCACGGAGTCCGCCGATACCCTGCGGTATGCCGCGCTTGACCGGCATCTCGAATATATATTCAGCCAGCTCAGGCATCCCCTCCAGAAGCGCCGAGCCTCCGGTAATGACAATCCCGCCGGAGAGCAGGTCTTGGTATCCTGATTTCATTATCTCCCGCTGGATCAGTGAAAATATTTCTTCCACGCGCGGTTCGATTATTTCAGCAAGAAACCTGCGCGCCACAACACGCGGTTTGCGCCCGCCAACGCCCGGCACCTCGATCGTCTCGTCCGGCTTTACAAGCGAACTCAGTGCGCAGCCGTATCGGATCTTGATTTTTTCGGCCTCGTGCTGCGGAGTCCTCAGCCCGACCGAAATATCATTTGTAATGTGATTGCCGCCAATGGCCAGCACTCCGGTATAGACGACCGCTCCATCCTTGAACACGGCGATGTCGCTCGTGCCGCCGCCGATGTCCACAAGCACTACGCCAAGTTCTTTTTCGTCCTGGAGCAGCGTTGCTTCGCTCGACGCAATGGGCTCAAGGCATATCTCGGCGACATTGAGTCCCGCCTTGTTTGCGCATTTGATGATATTCTGCGCACTCGATACGGCTCCTGTCACAATATGCACCTTTGCCTCAAGCCGGACGCCGCTCATCCCGATCGGATCACGTATTCCGTCCTGGTCGTCGATTATATATTCCTGCGGGATGATATGAATCACCTCACGGTCCAGCGGAATCGCGACGGCTTTGGCGGCATCAATCACTCGCTGCACGTCGTTCTCGGAAATTTCGCGATCCTTCACCGCGACAATTCCTGTCGAGTTGAAGGACTTGATGTGTCCGCCGGCGATGCCGGTGTACACGCTCGAAATCTCCACTCCCGCCATCAGCTCGGCTTCCTCAACGGCTTTCGTGATACTTTCAACAGTAGATTCGATATTGATGACACAACCCTTGCGCAGTCCCGTCGAAGGCGCGGTGCCGATTCCGACAATATCAATAACGGGATTCGGACCGCCTTCGGCGATCTCTCCTACGATGCAACAAATCTTTGTGGTTCCAATATCGAGCCCGACAACAAAGTCCTTTTTGGACATATTTTCAATCCCCCTGGATTTCACGTTCCTGTGGGAAAAAACTGCCTATAAGAAATTCTAAGAACCTCGAGTGATTTTAACAACTATTTTTTTACCTAAATCGGCAAATATTTGACGCGCTACGATATTATTCTCACTGAGATATTTCAAAACCGAGCCGATTTTAGCCAGGTGTGTCACAAGGTCGCGCTGCGCAATAAAACCAAGTTCAATGGTAGTTTTTCCGGATTCGTTTGTATCAATTTTTCCAAAGCGCATGAGCGGATACGACACAAACAGCCTGTATCCCTTTTCCTGGTCATAAAAAACCGAGCTGATCTCCGTCTTGCCATTCACGGCCACATTTTGCCAGGCGTCATAAAGTCCAAGCGCGGCCATTCGCTCCGCTTGATCATTATATTGACCGACAAGAAGCGGCAAATCGACGAAAGATCTGAGCCCCGCCTCGCCAAATATGGATCCGTCGACATCCACATAGGCAAGCGTTCCATCCTTTTGCTGCACAAGCGCACGGGGACGCTTGAGCCCCACTGAAATCGATACGGTTTGCGGGAAGCGTTTTTTGATATCCACCGATTTGACCCAAGGATGGGTTAGAATCCGTTTTTCAACAGGCGCAAGATCCAGTGAAAAAAGATTTTCCTTCCCGGTCGGGACGTCGGCAAGGATGGATATTGAATACGCGTCCACAGGCGCCTCCCCGGGAAGATCGGCAACCTCCACAACTTTTACCGTAAAAAGAGGTGAGCGTATTATTTTTGCGGCTCCCCAGCCAAGAAGGGAAACAGCCGCCACCGCCACGACAATCGACGCGGCTTTTCTGATTTTTCCGCTTTTTACACCTGAATGCCCTGCCGCGCGCCCCATCATGATTATTCTAAACCATCCCGGCACGAATGCAAAAAAGAGAAGTGACAACCACCGGCAAAATGCTAGCGTTTAATCATGAACAAGCTACACTATTGCCCGCTATTGCCGATCCTGCTCATTGCCGGCCTGACCGGTTGCACCGGAAAAAGCACCCGACCGGACGGACACGAATCCAGAAAAGCACAGAGTCATCCGCTCATCGGCACCTTCCAGGCGTACCGCCACACCCTCGACAACGGCCTCAAGATAATTATTGTAGAAGATCATTCCTCACCCACCTTTGCATACCAGACGTGGTACAGGGTGGGTTCGTTCAACGAACGCAAAGGAAGAACAGGGCTTGCACATCTCTTCGAACACATGATGTTCAAGGGCACAAAAACCATGAAGGAAGGGGAATTCGACCGCATCCTCGAAGCCGCAGGCACGAAGGGCTTGAATGCCTTCACCGGAAAGGATCATACCGCCTACATCCAGGAACTTCCTTCGGACAAGCTGGAGCTGATTGCCCGCCTTGAGTCCGACCGGATGGTGAACCTCGTGGTCGACAAAAAATCCTTTGAAACCGAAAGAGAGGTTGTCCATAACGAACGCAAGCTCCGCACTGAAAACAGCCCCAACGGACTCATGCACCAGGCGCTTTTCGAGCTGGCATTCACAAAACACTCCTACCGCTGGCCGGTAATCGGCTACAAACAGGATCTCGACGCCATGAGCGCGCAGGATGCCGAAGAGTTCTACCGGCTGCACTACAGCCCGAACAACGCAACCATTGTGCTTGTCGGTGACGTCGACAGGGATGAAGTGCTTGCGGTAATACAAAAATATTACGGCCATCTCGCCGCGCAGCCGACATCAGGACAGCAAAAGATTGATGACTCGGCGCCCGTTTCTCCGCGCCGCAAGCAGCTCCGGCTTAACATCAAGATTGACACGCTCTTTATGGGCTTCAGGGTCCCGGAAACAGCCTCCCGGGAAACAGCCTCATTGATGATAATCAAGAATCTGCTGACCGGAGGAAAAAGCAGCCGTCTCAGCCGCGCCCTCGTAGATACCGGCATGGCATCAAGCATTGCGGTCTACGACTGGGACAGCAGGGAACCGTCACTTTTCATCATCCGCGCCGACATGCAAAAGGGCAAACGGGCGACAAAAGTAGAAAATATCATCATCAAGGAGCTGGCCGGTCTGTTGAAGTCCCCGCCGGACCAGACTGAACTTGAGCGGGCGCGCAACACGCTGCTTCTGTCCACCATGGAAAACCTGGGCAGCAATCCGGAAAAGGCCGATTTCATCGGCCGGCACGAAACCACCGGAGGGGGGCTGGAAGCGGGAACCCTGCTGATATCACAGCTCAGGTCCGTCACGGCAGCGGACATCCAATCCGCCCTGCGGAAATATTTTTCTTCATCTTCAAGAACCGTTGTCACGGGGGTGCCCAAATGAAGTCATTACGCGCGTTTTCGATGATATTCCTTTTTTCTTCGCTGGTTCCGGCCACTTCTTCACGGGCTCTCGAAATATCCTTTGAAGAAGACCACAGTCTGCCGGTTGTATATATAAACCTCGCGGTAAAAAGCGGCGGCGCAAGCGATCCCCGCGGGCAGCTCGGAATAACCAATTTCCTCGGCGAAATGCTCATGCGCGGGACAATGACCAGGGACAAGGCGCGTTTTGATCTTGAACTGGACCGTCTTGGCGCCCGCATGGAAGCCGACACCAGGACGGAAGCACTGATCATGCGTGCCGTTGTGCTGTCGGAAAACACCGATGCCCTGCTCGCGCTTTTTACCGAGTCCGTTCTGCAGCCCGCTTTTGAAGAAAAAGAAATCGCCAAGCTCAAGTCAGAAATAACTTCGGCCATTCTTGACGAAATGGGCCGGGACGCTTCGCTCGCCGCCCGGCACTTCATGAATTTCCTGTTCGAAAGCCATCCATATGGCAACCCGCTGCTCGGCACCATGAAGGATGTTCAATCGCTTTCCCGCGAACAAATCCTGCAGCACTTCGACCGGCTTTTTTGTGATCAACAGTTCGTTGCCGTGGGAAGCGGCGCCTGTGAAGAAGACAAGATCAGTGACTGGGCCCGGAATCTTGCCAGTTCACGCGCACACTGCAAGGAACTGCCGCCGATGCAGGCCCCGAAGGATGCCGCCTCCCTGCGTGTCCAGATAATTGACAAACCGGACAGAACCCAGGCACAGGTTTACGGCGGCCAGGTGGGCATAACATATAATGATGATCTATTTTTTCCGCTGTATGTCGCCAATAATGCTTTCGGGGGCAGGTCCTTCAGCGCCCGCATGATGAATGAAATCCGCGTCAAGCGCGGCTGGAGCTACGGGGCGTTCAGCAGCCTCATCCCCGGAAAGTTTCCGCGCGCGTGGTTTTTCACGTTCTATCCCACCTCAAAAAACGTTGCCGAATCCACCAGTTTTGCGCTCAAAATGATCTCTGATGTACGTGAAAAGGGCTTGACCGGCGAAGAATTTGATTTTGCCCGGCAAAGCCTCGTCAGCAGCAGCGGCTTCATGTACAACACCCCGTCCAAGCGCGTGGAAAACAAACTGAACGAACGGATTCTCGGTCTGCCTGACGGATTTTATAAATCCTTCGGTAATAAAATCAGCAATGTCACGCTTGAAGACGCAAACAAGGCGCTCAAGTCTTTTCTGAAGCCGGACAAGCTTGCCATTTCCATTCTTGCAACTTCAAAAGACATCAAGCCCGCACTGGCAAAAAATCTCGGGCTGGCCGAAGACAAGATAATTGTTACAAAATATACCGAAGAAAAATAACTGTTCACAAAATTGATTCTGCGTTTATAATTGAATCACTGTCATGGAAGAACTGATCAAGGAAATCCTCAGGGTTGAGGAAGAAGCAACATCTGTGATTGCCAGGGCCGGAGATGAAGCCAGGGCTCTTCTTGCTAATGCCGAACATGAAGTCCGCGCCCATGCCGAACGCATTCGGGCGGAAACATCCAGGGCTAACGATGAATTCAAACAAAGCGAAGATGCGAGAACAGCTGCGTTTTCAGACAAAGCCAGGAAAACAACAGATGCAGAGATTGCGGCATTCAACGAGAAGTACGAAAAAAACAAGGACCGGATTACAGGCATGATCCTCCAGGCGATCCTGCCCAAGATCTGAGAAACCGCCATGTTCCAACTTGCACTTCCCGCCAAGATCCGCTCTCGGCTGGGGCTTTTTGCCCGGCCCGGGGATTTTGAAAGACTGATGGAAAACGGGGATCTCGGATCCCTTTACAAATCCATCTGCGCATTGCCGGGATTTTCGGACCTAAGCGGCATTGAAGACACCGCCGTAACGCGCGTAACCATCGGCCGCAAACTCCATGAACGTCACATCAAGATGTATTGCAGATTCATACCGCATGCGACCGGACCCACAAAAACACTCATGATCGCCCTTGTCCGTAAATACGACGCCGAGAACATCAAGGAGATCCTCCTCGGTCTTTCCCGCTCCGAAAAGACAAACTGCGTCGGCATCTTCAGCACGGGGATATATTCTCATATTGATTACACCCGCCTTCTGGAATCCCGCACCATTGAAGACGCCATCAATACGCTCAAGGGATCGGGCTATCACGGCGCCCTGATGGACGCCATGCCTGCGTATAATGATTCAAAAAACTCTCTCATTCTGGAACGCATGATTGACAACAGATGGTGGTCCATCATTGAGCGCAGATGCCGTCTGCTCGGGGTCTTTGATTCAATACCGGCCGCAACTTTTTTGAATATTGAAAGCGAAGTTTTCAATATCAACTGGATCTACAGGGCCAAATTCCTCCTTGGCCTTGCGCCGGAAAAAATCCCCCCGCACCTCACAGAAAACAGATCGGACCAGGACAGCAAGTTTTTCGAAGCATTGATCTCATCCCAGACACCGCAGGCCTATTATGACCAGCTGCGCGCGGGTCGGCATGCGCGCATCCTGAGCAAGACAACAGAGGGTGAAATCAGCCCCACGGTGTTCCATGTTCTGTGTCAGCGGTACCTGATGAAACGGCTGCGGGAGATGAAAGCCCTGTTTCCGTTTTCGGCAATGACAGCGATTTCGCTCTGGAAAGAGCTGGAACTCGAAACGGCAAATCTTGAGACTGTTTGTGAATGCATTTTTTACGGCAAGAAAAAGGAAGATGCCCTGAAATACATCTTCTGAGGCATGAGGAGCTATGGCGGTCGCAAAGCTATGCAAGGTCCATGCAGTCGTTGATTCAAACAGAATCGGCGAGACAATGCGTCTTGCCGCGCTCATGAACTGTTTTCATCCCGTTGAAGTGCCCGTACAGGACATACAAAAGGCCGACCCCGGAAAACAGCTTGCCTCACTGGGCCTGCTCAGAAAACGGATTGAAGACATCGCCGGCGCAATCAACGCCGGGCTGCACTGCAAGACCTCCGGCAAATGCCTCGATGAAATCGACAGTTACTGTACGACGCATCTGGTCGACCTCGAAAAAACCGCGCGCACACTGCAGGAAAACGAAAAGCAGGCCCGGCGCGAGAAGCTTAAAAACGAACAGATTGCGGCCAAGCTGAAATATCTCGTCAAGCTTGATGTAAATACGGGAGACCTGAAAAAATTCAATTTCATACGCGTTGTTTTCGGGCGCATTCCCCGGCGGCGCCTGAAGGAACTCACGCGACTGCTGTCGGACAAGGATGTCATCGTTCATGAATTTGAACGGAAGGCATATGATGTTTTTCTGATACTTTTCATGCGCAAGGAAAGTTCAGGCGAAGTTTTGACATCACTTCGCGAAATACTGTTTGAAGAATACCCGCTGCCGGACAATATCGAGGGCCAGCCCAAAAAAGCCCTCGAAACCGCGGCGCGGAACCTGCAGCTCGCAAACATCGCGCTGGAGCGCGCGGAGCTCGAAAAACGCGAACTGCTTCTGCTCCATGGCGACACGCTCAAGCTTGCGTATGACATGTGTCTCAACACAATCACGGTCAAAGAAGCCCAAAAGGAACTCCGGCAATCATCCCGCCTTTCGGTATTAAGCGGATATGTTCCTGAATACCGGCTGGGCGAATTTCATAAAACGGTCGAAAGCACCGCCGGGGACACGGCAATCATTTTTACGGAAGCCGCCGGCCCGGGGGCGCCTACACTGCTCAAAAACAACAAATTTCTCAAACCATTTGAAATGCTCGTGGAGATGTTCGGCCGCCCCTCATATCACGAAGTGGACCCGACTCCATTTCTTGCGGTTTCGTTTGTCACGATGTTTGGAATGATGTTCGGCGACATCGGACACGGCCTGGTGTTTGTAATCGCGGGTCTTTTGATGAAGTATAAATGGAAGGCCGGGGCGACCTCGCTGATACCGGTCTGCATGGGCGGAAGTTCCATGCTTTTTGGCCTGCTCTATGGGGATCTCTTCGGGTTCAAGCTCATTCATCCCCCCCTCTGGATCGATCCGATGCATGATACCATGTACTTTCTTTATTTTACCGCCGCCCTTGGCGTAGCACTCATGACGATCGGACTTGTCATAAATCTCGTCAACACGTGGCGCATACGCAATCTGGAGGATTTTCTTTTCAGCAAGAACGGCATCGCCGGGATCTTCATGTATCTTGGCACCCTGACGGCGCTGTTTCTGCTCGGCATCAAGGTGGGCCCGGCTTTTGTGGTTGTCGTGTGGCTTGTTCCAATCATACTCATGTTTTTCAAAGAACCGCTGGGTCACCTTATCAAAGGCAAAAAACATCTGTTTCCAGAAAACAAGACGGACTTTTTCATCGGCAGTTTTTTCGAGCTTCTCGACACGCTGCTTGGTTATCTCAGCAACACCATTTCCTTTGTAAGGATAGCGGCATTTGCAATGAACCACATCGGATTGTTTGCCGTGGTCACCTTGCTCACCAAAATGATCGATGCCGGATCATACGATTCGTTTGCCGATGGCATAATAATCATCTGCGGCAACATCTTCATCATACTGTTGGAAGGATTTATTGTTACAATCCAGGTTTTGAGGCTGGAATATTATGAATTTTTCTCGAAATTCTTCGAGGCAAAAGGAAACCCGTTCAAGGCCGTGAGCTTTGAACGGAAAAGGGAGGCATGATGGCAGGGACATTATTGTATTCAATGGCGGGTTTTTCGACTCTTGTGATGATTTTCACGATCGGGCTCGGTTTTTATATGCTCAGCCGCCGCGACGCCGCGCTCTTCGGGCGCATCCGTCGCAAGCTGATCGCGGGCCACGCGCTTGCAATCGGCGGTCTTGTGCTGGCTGCAATATTTGCGTTTCTGGGCGCCACACCATCCTCGGCCGAAACGGTCGCACAAGCTGCCGCCGTCCCCGATCTCGGTGACAGCATCCGCCGCGGCCTTGGCTATGTGGGCATGGGCA
>MEQJ01000151.1:8917-20485 GCA_001770165.1 Bdellovibrionales bacterium RIFOXYD1_FULL_53_11
TGCGCTTCAATCGGAGCCGGAATCGGCGCTGGCATCGCGGGAGCGGCCGGTATCGGTGCCGTCAGCGAAAAGCCTGAAATGCTGGCCAAAACACTGATCTATGTGGGTCTTGCCGAAGGCGCGGCAATCTACGGCCTGCTGATCTCATTCATCATAATGAACAAGATCTGATGAAACTCTACGTAATCGGCATCAGGGACACGGTCAACGGCTTCAAGCTCGCGGGGGTTCAGGGCAGCATTGATTCTGAAACTCCGGAGCTGGACAAGTTTTTTGACAATATCGCAAAAAGCAAAGAGTACGGAATCGTGTTCCTGTCCAGCCGCACGGCCGACAAACTCCGTTCGCAGGTTGACAGCATCAAACTGAACCAGCCTTTGCCGATTATTTTTGAATTGAATGATCAAGGCAAAAGCACACACTCGGACATTCTCCAGTTTGTAAAAGAGTCCGTGGGCATAAAGCTCTAAGGGTGAAACGGCATGAAATACAACACTGAATACAGGGACAAGCTTGACCGGATCAGGCGAGGAATCATCGGTGACGCCGAAACCTCGAAAAAAACGGTTCTTGCCGATGCGGAAGAAAAAAAACGTTCCCTGATCGAAACGGGGAAGGCACAGGCGGAAACAACCCTGAAAGAGTCGGCGACGCGCCTGCATGCGGACATTTCACGCGAAACCATGAGACGCATGGCCGCCATTGAACTCGAGCAAAGCATGCGCAAGCTGAAGGCAAAAGCCGCCCTGATGGAGCGGGCGTCGGAGGACGCCAGAACGGCCGTGGCCGACATACGCAACTCTGGAAATTACCCGGATTTTTTAAAAGCGCTCATCCTTGAAGCCGTACTTTCCCTCAAGGAAGACGACGTGTGGGTGCTTTTTGACCACGCTGACGACAAAATCATAACCAAGGACCTGCTCAGTTCGATAGAAATCATTCTGACATTCACCTACAACATGGTCATCAAACTGGATATCCCTGAAGAACGCATCAAAACCTCCGGCGGCATCATCGTAAAAGCAAAAAACAAGAATGTTCTTTGCAACAACACATTTGATGAACGCATGGAGCTGTACGAAGGCACCTTCAGGCAGCAGGTCAACACGGAGCTGTTCAGGTAGGCTTTTTTGTAATGGAGGAGATTTGCAATGAAGGTATTTTCAATCAATGGCCCGATCGTAAAAGTAGACGAGCCGGACAAAGTGTTCATGTATGAAATGATCAAGGTCGGCAAAAACAAGCTGATCGGTGAAGTCATTTCAATTTCCCCGGATACCGCCACCATCCAGGTTTACGAAGACACCTCCGGAATGAAACCGGGCGAGGAATGTTACCCCTCGGGCATGCCTCTTTGTGCGGAACTCGGTCCCGGACTCATCCAGAACATGTTTGACGGAATTTTGCGCCCGCTTGTGGGCTTGCACAAGGCAACCGGATCATTCATCGGCCGCGGAGCCGAGGTTTTCTCTCTTGACCGCGAAAAGCTCTGGAACGTGAAAATGCTCATCGGCAAGGATCAGAAGGAGGTCACTGCCGGCAGCCGCATAGCCGAAATCGAAGAAACCGACCTTATAAAACACTACGTCCTTGTCCCGCCCGGGGTTAAGGGCAAAATCGTCGAGCTATCACCGGACGGCCTTTACAAGATCGAACAGACGATCATGAAGGTTGATGACAACGGACAGGTGCACGAAGTCAAACTGTTCCAGCGTTCGCCGGTGCGCAAACCGCGTCCGGTCAAAAAACGTTTCAGTCCGCTTGAACCGCTTGTAACGGGCCAGCGCGTAATCGACGCGTTTTTTCCGATCGCAAAGGGGGGGGCCGCGGCAATTCCGGGCGGATTCGGCACCGGAAAAACCATGACACAGCACCAGCTCGCAAAATGGTGTGAAGCCGATTTGATCGTTTATATCGGTTGTGGCGAACGCGGCAACGAAATGACGGAGGTACTCGAGGACTTTCCCAAACTGATCGATCCCAAGACAAACAAGCCCCTCATGGCGCGCACAATCCTTATTGCAAACACTTCAAACATGCCAGTTGCTGCGCGCGAAGCAAGCATCTACACCGGCATCACGGTCGCCGAATATTTCCGTGATATGGGCTACAGCGTTGCCCTCATGGCGGACAGCTCCTCCCGCTGGGCGGAAGCACTTCGCGAACTCTCGGGCCGCCTGGAGCAAATGCCCGCCGAAGAGGGTTATCCCGCATATCTTGGAACAAAGCTTGGGGAATTCTATGAACGCGCCGGAACCGTGGAAACACTTGATGGAAATAAAGGCTCAATAACGGTTATTGCAGCCGTTTCTCCTCCTGGCGGTGATTTTTCAGAACCCGTCACACAACAAACCAAACGGTTCATCCGGTGTTTCTGGGGGCTGGACAAGAACCTTGCGGCCGCCCGCCATTATCCCGCAATCAACTGGCTGGAAAGCTATTCGGAATACTTTGACGATCTTGGCAAGTGGTTCAACGAAAACGCGGGCCCTAACTGGAGAAAACTCGTTATTGAATCCATGACCATCCTGCAGGAGGAGGAAGAACTGCAGCAGATAGTGAAGCTGGTCGGCGAAGACGTGCTGGCCGACCATCAAAAACTGATCCTAAGGGTAGCCAAGTATCTCAAAACCGGATTTTTACAGCAAGCCGCCTTCGACAAGGTGGACACCTATTGCGCGCTGCCAAAGCAGTACCGGCTGCTGAGCCTTTACATGGATTATTACAAAATGGCCAAGGAGCTTTTGTCCAAGGGTGCTCATATTTCAAATCTTGATGAAATGAAATCCACTGAGGGCCTGGCAAAATTGAAATTCACCATAAAAAACGGCGAGGAATCCCAGTTTGACGGCATCCTTGACGGCATCAAGAAGGATTTTGCGCAGCTCAGCGCAAAATTCCAATAACAGGAGGCGAACATGCTGGCACGCCAGTACGAAGGAGTTAGCTCGATTGCAGGTCCGCTGGTGGTCGTAGAGGGCATAACCGACGTTGCCTACGACGAGCTGATCGAAATCCACAGTGCAAGCGGACGAAGGCGCGGCAAGGTCATCGAAGTCAGCAAGGACAAGGCGATCGTGCAGGTGTTTGAGGGCACGGTCGGGCTGAATCTCAAGGGTGTTACTGTCAAATTCCTTGGAAAGCCCTTTGAACTCACCATGAGCGAAAGCATGCTGGGCCGCACATTCAACGCGCTCGGTGAAGCGATCGACGGCGGTCCCCAGATTGTTTCGACGGTCAAAAAAGACGTGAACGGCGAGCCCATCAATCCCGTCGCGCGCGAGTACCCCCGTGACTGCATTCAAACCGGCATATCGGCCATAGACATCCTCATGACGCTGGTTCGCGGACAGAAATTGCCGGTATTTTCGGGCAACGGACTTCCGCACAACGAACTTGCAAGCCAGATTGCCAGGCAGGCCAACATCTCGGGAAAGGGCGGCAATGACAAATTTGCCGTCATTTTCGCCACGATGGGCGCAACACATGACACCGCCGAGTTTTTCAAACGCTCGTTCGAAGAAAGCGGTGCCTTCGGCAAGGTGGTCATGTTCCTCAATCTCGCCGATGATCCCTCAATCGAAAGAATCATCGTGCCGCGCTCGGCACTCACTACGGCAGAATATTTTGCATATGAACTCGGCTATCACGTTCTTGTCATCATGACTGATATAACCAACTACTGCGAATCCCTGCGCGAAATATCCTCCTATCGCGGAGAAGTGCCCTCCAGAAAGGGGTATCCGGGCTATTTGTACTCGGATCTTGCCACGCTTTATGAGCGCGCCGGAAAAATCCACGGCAAGAACGGCTCCATCACACAAATTCCGATCATGACAATGCCCAACGACGACATAACCCATCCGGTGCCGGATATGACCGGATACATCACCGAGGGGCAGATCGTGCTTTCGCGTTCGCTTTTACAGAAAGGAGTGTATCCGCCGATCAACATCCTGCCATCACTGAGCCGCCTCATGAAGGACGGCATCGGCGAAGGGCGCACTCGCGATGATCATCAAAGCGTGGCGTCACAGCTAAATGCGCTATATTCAAAGGCACAGGACGTTGCCGCCCTTGCCTCGGTCATCGGCGAAGACGAGCTGAACGACAATGACCGGAAGATACTCGAATTCTCCCGGGCGTATGAAAGCCGGTTCGTAAAACAGGGCCAGCAGGAAAACCGGTCGTTCATAGAATCTCTGGATCTCAGCTGGGATCTTTTCAAGGCGCTTCCAAAAGACACCCTTGAGCGCCTGCCCGACCAGCTTATGGAAAAATATCTTCCGAAGGGGAAATAAGAGGGGACTGGACCGGCAATGGAACAGGTAGCACCAACCAAAACCAATCTTTTCAAAATCAAGCGGATGCTCAAGACGGCCAAAGAGGGCTTTTCACTGCTTGACCGCAAGCGCAATGTCCTCATACACGAGCTTTTGTCCGTGGTGGGGCAGGTGAAGGAGCTTGAAACCGGATTCAACTCGGCGTTTGAACGTGCGCAATCTGCAATCCAGGACGCCAACATTCTTGCCGGGTCCAGCACCGTTACCACTCTCTGTGACAACTATGTCGCGGATGCCCAATATACAATTGTCTCAAAAAGCGTGATGGGCGTATCCATCCCGATGATCAAGCAGGACAAGAAAACCCGGGCGGAAATCAAATTCAATCCGCACGGCTCGAACCTCCCCATTGACAGCGCTGCGGCGGAGTTCCGGTCGCTGCTTGATGTGGCAATCCGGAAATCAACCCTAGAAACCGCGATCATCCGGCTGGCCCAGGAGATCAAAACAACGCAAAAACGCGCCAATGCGCTCAATAATATCCTTATTCCCCGATATACGGAGCAGATAAAATTCATTGTCGAATTTCTGGAGGAAAAAGAGCGAGAGGAATTCTTTAAAGTAAAACTCATCAAGAAAAAGAAAATGTGAGGCGATGACGGATGGAAATCCTTAGTGCGCTTGAGCGGCTTTTTGACAGATTTGGTTCAAAACACAAGGAAGGCGACGTTATCTTCAGCGAAGGCGCTGGCGGGGAAGAAATGTATTTTATCCTCGACGGGGAGGTGGAGGTGCTGAAAAAGGTCGCGGGGGCAGATAAAAGCCTCACCAAAATCAGCTCGGGAGCCTTCTTTGGCGAGATGTCCCTCCTGAACGGAGAACAGCGCTCGGCCACCATCCGGGTCACGCGCGCAGGAACGCGCGTCATCAGGATCAGTCCCGGTAATTTTGATACGATCATCAAGCTGCAGCCCCAGATCGCGATAAGCATGCTCAAGGTGATCTGTGAACGCCTCCGCAAGACGGGCGAAATGCTGAAGGAAAAAAAATAATCCGGCCGTTCAAAGGCACGTGCGTTCAATGAGTTTTTCGTAAAACAGGGCGGCTTTTTCGAGTTGATCAACCTGGATATGCTCGTCGGGACTGCGGCTGTTTCCCAGCAATGCGCCGGGACCAAAGGAAACCGCATCATAACCGGCCATGCTGTATAGCGCCGCTTCGCTTTCGGCGGCAATCTTGCTGAAGCCGGGCTCTATTCCGGCCGCCGCCATCGCCTCTCCGCAAAGCCTCGGCAAATCCTGTTTCGGCGTGGTTTCAAGCCCGGGAGTCGCAAGCTCCATGGCCGATGACACATTGAGGCTTGAATACCTGCTGGCAATGGATTTGATCCCCAGCTGAATCTGCTTGTCCAGTTCCTCAATCTGTCTGCCCGACAGGCGAAAATCAAAGTATAGCTCCACACACCCCTGCTTGAGCTGCAGTCTGGAAAAATTGACCGTCGAATGAGGCGGGACAAACCCGTCATCTGAAGCCCCCCTGAAGCCCTCGGCCATATTCGAAAAAAACGCCACCACATTAGAGACACAGGAAAATACGGCATCCGGAAGAAATCTGACCCCCATGTCACCAAGTCCGCCGAAATCAACCCTGAACGCGCTCTCCCCGCCACAGGACTGCACGGTTTCCTTGAAAAACCGCTTGAAATCCTCAAACTGGTGCGAAGTCAGATAAAATTCAGCCTTGGCATAATCCGGAACCTTGTTCCACAGGTCGCCACCGGCAAGCGACGTAAACCTGACATCAAATCCGCTATCCACGGTTACGGACAGGAATTTAAGAATCTGTTCAATGGCGTTTATCCCGAGCGAGGGATCCGCGCTATGCGTACCCTTGCCATACGAGTGCAGATCAATCCGCCTGTTAAACCCCTTGGCATCACGCGTGACCAGCTGATAACCAACCGATACGCGCATCACACACATGCTTCTATGAGCATAAACGGTCTTGAGTCCTGTTGGGTCGCCGACCACAATGTGCTTGGGATTGAGCACAAGTGATTTGATGAGATATCTCGATCCGAACATTCCAAGCTCTTTCCCGCATGTACCGACCAGATAAACCGGCATGCGGAGCTTGCGTTCGCGCATTTTTTCAATCGCATGAAGCTTGCAAAGAAAATCCAGCTTTGCATCGGCAACGCCAAGACCATAAATCGACCCCTGTCTTGTCGTGGCAAGAAACGGGTCTCCCGCGCCTCCGCCCCAGTTGCTTGATATTCCGGGACTGCAGGTGTCAAGATGGGATACAAGCAGAATGCCTTTCCTGGTTTTCTTGTCCACCAGGGGATCCCCGAGAATACCAATCGCGTTGAACTGCCGTTTGGTTACTCCGTCCAGGGAATGCATCACGTGCTGAAGAATTGTCTTCATCCCGCGCCCGTGCATGAGTGAAATGACATGATTCGCCAGTTCCTCGTTTCCGTCGGAACTGATGGATTTAATGCCGATAAAACGCCTTGCCTCGTCGTGAAGAAGTTTAATCATCCCTTATTCAGCGATAACAGGAGGTTATTTTTGTTGCAAGGCCGCTGTTTGATGTTTAGCTTTTATTTATGCAATTACTCGTTGTACTGACCATTGCCATATTATCCTCTTTTGCACAGGCTCCGGCCCAGGACTGGCAGGACGTGCGCAGCAGGTTTGATGCGGGCAAATTCGCCGAGGCGCTCGTGGCGCTGAACTCCCTGCCTGATCGTACTGCCTTGTATTATTACAATGCAGGCACCATTCATTTCAGGATGGGGCAATTCGGCGCGGCGCTTGCCCATCTTGAAAAAGCCGACAGGCTCCGGCCCCGCGATACGGGCATCCGGCACAACCTCCGGCTTGCCCGCGAGGCCCTGGCCCGGCAGCTTGGCGCTGAACGCATTGATCCCGCATCCACCTGGCTCGAAGCCACCGCCGGCAGCGCCCCTCTTGACGAGATACGCGGCGTCCTTGGTCTTGTCGCCCTTGTATTGTCGTTCTTCTGGATCATCACTTATCTGAAGAACAGAAGCCTCCGGCGCACGCTGCTTGGCCCAACAGGAATCATCGGCATTACGGCCCTGCTGATAACCTTTGCCATATATGTGGCCCAGCGTTCATCCGACGCATTTCCTCCCGCCGCCTGCATTGAGCCCCTGCAAATCCGCAGCGGTCCCGGAGACCAGTTTGCCGAAATGGCCAGGGCCGAGCCCGGCCAGAAATTCAGACTGCTGGGGCATTCCGCCCGCACCGGCAGTGACGAGTGGCGGCAAATCCGGTATTCGAAGGATGGCATAGGTTGGATCAGGTCATCTGGACTGTTGCCTCTCTAGCGGCATTGTTTTACTAATATCTGATGAACCGTATTGTGGCCCTGCTGGCAGTTGTACTTCTTGTTTCTGGTTTTCTCGGGGGATGCTCGGGTAAATCAATTGACGAAAAGAATCCTGACGAACTCTACCGGGACGCTGAAGAGGACATCTCCAGTGACCACTATCAAACCGCGCTTGAAAAACTCCGTTTGATCAAGAACAAATATCCATATTCGAAATTTGCCGTAGACGCCCAGCTCAGGATCGCTGACATATACTTCATGCAGGATTCCTACATGGAGGCCGCCACCACATATGAGGTATTCAAGGACCTTCATCCAAAGCATGACAGGGTTCCATACGCGATGTTCAGGGCCGGAAAATCATATTATATGGACATGCCGGGATCAATCGCCCGCGACCTGACCTCGGCACAAAAATCCCTTGATGCTTATAATGATTTTCTGAAACGCTTTCCCGCCGCGGCCGAAGCCAAGGAGGCACGTGAAGACGTTGCCGCGCTCAGAAACAAACTTGCAGAAAAAGAGCTGTATATCGCAAATTTTTACAAAAAATGGGATGCACCCGGCGCAGCCGTGGCGAGGTATAAAAAAATATACGAAACCTACCCGGATACAATTCATGCAAAGGAAGCCCGCGAAATGGTGGAAAAACTTTCGAAGGATTTGAAAAAATGATCCAATCACGGCCTGCAGACGGATCAAAAAATGCATACGATCTGCAGATTCAGAGACTGATTTCCACCGGCAATTTTACGGATTCCGAACAGATGATCCACGACAAGATCACTCAAAATCCCGATAATCCGGATGGCCACTACCTTCTTGGTGTTTGGCATTATTTTCAGGGACGGCTTGGCAAGGCTGTGGAATGCATGCGCAAGTCGCTCGAACTCGATCCGCGTCACACCGATGCCGCGATCTGCCTGTCCGTACTGCTTAACGACATCGGCAAATACGACGACGCCAGAAAAATTTTTGAGCAGGCCAACCAGTCGGTGGCCCACCGGAACCCGACTACTGACAGCGAGGTCGACCGCAAGTTCGCGGTCAAACATCTCGAGCTTGCAGACCTCTACTTCCGTTACCGGCGCTACGACGAGGCCATTGAAGAATACGGCAGAGCCGCAGCACTGGATCCTTCAGCACTTGATACGCGCATCCGCAGGGCAAAGGCCATGTCAAAAAAAGGGTTTGTCACCCGGGCGCTGCAGGAACTCCAGCTGCTCAAGCAGGAACATTCAAGATATCTGCCGGCCCGGATACAGCTCGGACTTCTACACTACAGCCAGGGAAACCTGCTGGACGCCGAACTGGAATGGGAAGGAGTGCTTGAACTCAATCCCTCCAACCGGGAAGCGCGATCCTATATGGAGATGGTGCGCCGGGACAGACTGCAGCCACGCAGGTAGATCACTCCACCAGCTCCACCGACGGTCCCTCCGGCAACTCAACCGGCCTTGCTTCGATGACACGGACTTTCCCGGTCAGGGCTTTTATGCATGCAGCGACAAAAGCCGGATCCTTGATAAACGGTCTGATCATCTGTTCCATGAATCCGGCGGCATTGACGGGATTGGCGCCCTCACATGCGCCTTCAGGCAAAGACATGTACCAGTTGCTTCCAAATTTAATGAGTCGCGGTCCAGGGCGGCGCATATCACCACAAGTCCTCCGCTCACACCGGCTGTCGCATCTGATGGCCTGCGGCTCGGTCCATTTTCCTGTCCGGGGCGGAAGCACCCCGTTCAACCGGCCAAAGTCCAGTGCTGCCGTGCAGGCCGGTGGCAGCGGACGCGCGGCCAGCGGCGCGAGCAGCTTGCCGGCGCAGACTTCGGCAAAATTTCCGAGCCTCGTGGCGTTTCCGGCCAGCGAAAGCGCCTCAAGTACGGTGCCGGAAAATGAAGACACCGCCATATCCGGACAGTTTGCGGGGACACCATCAAGAACATCCCCGGCGGTCACGGCGGCACCCGCAGCGGTCGCGGCAATGCGTTTTGCCAGGCTCTTGTCGTCATCACCGTTGTACATATAGTACGCAACCAGCGAGAGCAGCTTTGGCATTTCGACATCAAGGTTATAGGCTTTTCCGCCGCACACGCCGCCAAATACACATTTATGAAGCACGACAACCGACGGATACATGTCCGACATCTTGCGAACGAGTACGCAGCCGAAGGGCATGTCATCGCTGCAACGCATGCACTCTTTCTGGCAGATCCAGACCGGCACCCCTTTCATCGCATCCTTCAGTCTCAGGTACTGCGCCCGTGAAACATCTTGTGATGATTTTGAAACAAGCCTGAACCATACGGACATCGACGAATCAATTTTTGCAATGTGCCTGTCGCGTGCAATTGCCCGGAGCTGTCCGGCGCTGGCGGGCATGTGTCCCGGTTGCATGTTGCGAACCGGAAACGCCGCCCCGGCAATTGTCTTGTAATCGGTAAACGCCTGGTCGTTGGCATTTGCCATCACGGCAAGAACCAACAGCCCGGTTGATTTTAAAATATGATCAAGCAAGGCTTTTGACGGTTAGCGCCGGTGGAATATCCTTTATTGCAACCGGACAGGCCACGGGTTCGCGGGGCTCAGCCGCCATCCGGCGGGACTTGAGGGTCATAAGATGAACGCGCAGCTCGCTGAACATCGGATGCTTTACGCCGTATTCGTTTTCCTGCAGAACAACCTGGCGGGCAATCTGCTCTTTAAGGTTTATCACGATGGGGGCCTTGATGTTGGCGCTCATCTGCGTGATGTCGGCAGGAATCGTAAGAATACTCAGCACTGTGGATTGATTTATATTGCCAAGCTTGAGTTCCCTGAGCTCGGCCGCTGAAAGTTTTACGGTATAATCCGGCTTGAAAATCTTGGGCTCAAGAACCGGAAATGCAACAGCGGGATCTTCCATCGACTGAAGCCAGAGAACCAGGGTATCGTCGCCCGAATCGATAAGACAGTACTTCCTGTAATCAGGAAAACCGAGAATTCCCTGCGGAATCGTAATAATCTCACCGTCACCAACGGTGATTTGACCGAAACTTCCTGTTTTTACGATCACTGTTACCCCTCACTTCCGGGCCATCCAGCCCACTACCCCTTGAGAATCTTCGACATCTGACCGGCTACAGCCGCTGTTGTTTTCACCGCTTCTTTGTTTTGATCCTGTATCGCTACATATACTTCTTCACGGTGAATTTTTGTTTCCTTTGGCGCCTGTATTCCCAGTCTGACCTGCTTCCCTTTTATCTGTACCACCACGATTTTGATATGATCATCAATCGCGATGCTTTCTCCCAGCTTGCGCGTTAAAACCAGCATATGATCTCCATCTCAGTAAAGCCCAGTAGTCCTTTACAAGTACCTATTTATTCCACCGCTTCAATTCTTGCAACTACTCTCCTTACCTGAGAAAATCCATCAGGGTTGGCTGTATCAGCTTCTG
The DNA here is from genome assembly GCA_001770165.1 of Bdellovibrionales bacterium RIFOXYD1_FULL_53_11. GTDB lineage: Bacteria > Bdellovibrionota > UBA1018 > UBA1018 > UBA1018 > XYD1-FULL-53-11. The sequence goes on from MEQJ01000151.1 coordinate 20,003, forward strand.
TGCACTGGCAAGAGAGCTGCGATAAACAGTCTCCTCCTTGTTGAGGTCACTGACAACCTGCGCCATATCAGCATCCTCGATTGCAGAATTAAGCTGTGCATTGGTCAGATTATGCCGTTCCAGTGCCTGATGGGTTGTATCCAGGCCCTTCAACCTGGACCCGATTTTTGACCTGATCGAAACAAGCTTTGCATGAAGCGAATCAAATCTTTCGAGCGTTCCGCGTATTGAATCCAGATCGCCAGTCAAAAGGCCGATCCGCAGGCCTTCAAGCTCATTGAACACATTTATGTTTTCCGGCATTCCCGGCATGTTTGCCTGCCCGGCTTCATGCTGCTCTGATTCGGTCGCGGGATACCGCGCCGCTCTTGAATAGTCCGCTGCCGCTTTCGGAACCGTATTGAACGTTTCAATTCCGGGTATATTCATCGTTACAAAAACATCCTTGGCGACTTCGATCATCATCTGACCGTCGTCACCGAG
>MEQJ01000151.1:20514-23542 GCA_001770165.1 Bdellovibrionales bacterium RIFOXYD1_FULL_53_11
TGGCGCCGCTTGACTGTCCCAGCGCAATCTCCTTTCCCCTCACCACGATGTCGGCAAGCTCGGCAATGGCGTGATCCGAGTTTTCAAGAAATGTCGAAGCCAGTTTTGCATTGGTCAGAAACTGGTCGTTGTTTGCCTTGTCCGTCCTGTTTTCAAGCACCTTGGCCGCCCCGACAGGATCATCCGAAGGAGTGTTGAGTTTACGCAAAGTCGCATTCTGATGCTGTAATTTTTCGAGCCGCTCCTTGCTCCGCGCAATGCTACTTCGAACGCTTTCGTAGTTGGCGTTTTCAGTCACTCTCATTCAACGCCCCCGCTCATCGCTTTATCTCCAAAATGGTTTTAAGCATGTCATCCGCCACCTGTATCACCTTTGCAGAAGCATCAAACGCGTGCTGGAACTGCAGGAGATTCGTGGTTTCTTCGTCAATCGAAACGCCTGAAATCTGGTCCTTGAGCTTTGCGAGCTGCTGCCGGATGTCCTTTTGCTGGTTGAGCGTCGACCGGTTCCGCGCCGCGGTTACGCCCACCTCGCTGATGATGGAATTGAAAAAATCATCCATCGTGGTGGTACCGTTGCTCATGATCTTTTGATGCTGGAGACCTGAAATCGCAACCGCTATGCGGTTGTCGCCGGGAGCGTCCGGAATCGCGGCGGCCGCAATATTGTTTACGCTGTGTTTGACTTCATCCGAGAGATTTATGAATTCCGCCGCGCGCTCTCGCTGGAAAACCGGAGAAAACAGATTCACGCCCTGGAATCCCTCGCGTGTAAATCCCTGCGTATGAATCTGGTTGACCGTTCCGGCGATGTTGTAGGCAAGGTCATCAAGACGCGTCAGCATCACCGAAAGCGTGTGATCGCGCGCATCAAGAAGGGCGCCCATCTTGCCGCCCTTGATCTGATGCGTGACGATTGAACGCGAGGATGCCGACGTGGCCAGATCAAATGCGCCCTCCGGCTTGCCCTGATCGTCTGCGGGGGAACGGAACACCGAAAACCTTTCGACCGTCGGCCCGGCTACAAGCGGGCCCACACCCACGACATCCACGATATAGGCGCCGTCCTTGTCCTTGTGCATCGTGAGTTCCATGAAGCTTCCAAGCTTGCGAAGCGCCTCATCACGCTTGTCCAGCAGATCGTTGGGCGATGCGCCGGCAATTTCGGCGGATTTTATCTTGAGGTTGAGTTCCTTGATCTGGTCCGCCAGTGAGTTGGCCTCAAGCGCATTGCCTTCGATCCTGGCATCAATATGATTGCGGACATCAATAAGTTCGCGGCGCACGCGATGGAAATCATTGACAAGCGCCTGGGACGCCTCCCGCACCGACTGCCTGATCGCCTCGCTGTCCGGATCATTCGAAAGTTTTCTGAATTCGTTGAAGAACCGCGAAATGAGCCTGTTCATGCCCTCGCCGTTCATCTCGTTGAAAATATCCTCGGCCTGTTTGAGAACCACGTCCTTTTCCTCGGCATGCGCCAGATCGCGTTCGGCGTTCCGGAGCTGCTTGCCGATATACTCGTCATTGACCCGCTCAACCCTGGAAACGTCGGCGCCATGGCCGACCATTATCTTTGTCCCCCTGGCGACATGCGGGGCCTGCGACGAAAGCTGCACCCTCTGCCGCGAATACCCCTCGGTATTTACATTGGCAACGTTATGACCGGTGGTGGCGATCGCGGTCTTCGCCGCCATCATCCCCGACCTTCCGGTATTCATAACATTGGGTATGCCCATTTCCTGCCTCTATATCTCCTGCGAGAACATCCTCGCCTCTCCGTGTCGGCCGCCGACTTTCTGGCCGCTGCTCGAATATGTCCCCGAACGCGGCACGCTTTCCCTGAGGATGTTGGCCTTCATGTTGCGAACATGTTCAAGTGATTTTTCGACCACCGCCTTGTTATGATCGTTCTGTTCAAGCACCCGGTCGATCAGCATGACAAGCGCGGCAAACGTGCTCCTGAGCTGCTCCGAAAAACCGGCATCCACCTCCTGCGTTTCAAGAACAAGTACGTTCATCGTGAGATCACTGATCTTGCGTCTTGATTTAAGGGCCATCACCGCTATTGTCTTGAGACGCTCCGACTCCTGCTGTCTGATGGCGGCAATGATGCCTTCCTTGGCCAGAGCGGCTTCCTGAATTCCTGAAACATCCGCCGCCGCGATCGAATTGCGTTCCATGCGCACGGTTTCGAGCATCTGCCGGTGCAGACCGATCATGCGCTCAAGAATTTTATGAAGCTCAATCAGGCTTTCATCAACCATCCGGCTATCCTCCATGACCGCCTGTCCGGGTCCGCTTCCTGCGGACCGAAAAAACGTCAGCCTATTCCATGCATGTCGATGTGCTCATCGACCATCTTGTCGGCCACCGCTTTTTCATCAATTTTGTACTTTCCCTCGGCAATGCGCTTTTTTAGTTCAGCGATCTTCTGCTCCCTGATATCCGGGGCGTCGGCCGCAACCGCTTTTGCCTTCGCAAACTCCCTGCCCTTGGTGGAAATTTCCGTATTGGCATCAGAAGCGCCGGCACTCTTGCCGGTCTTGTCGGTTTTTTTCGCCCCCTGGGCTTGCGATGCGCGTTCGGTTTTGCGCGAACCCGAGGCCTCATTGCTTTTTGCTGGATTATTTGCTGTCGATTGGCTGACCCGCATGGGTACCTCCTGTACGATCGTCAGACCCCTTCCGTGGGGGGGCGGACTGCACCGTATTATTATTGTAACGGTTGGCTTCAAGATAAGCAATTATCTGCTCGGCAAGCCCGATCCCGCCGGTCCTTACCGCCGTCCGGGCAAACTCACTGTCAAGCATGCCGCGATATATCTTGGTGGCCGGAGATTCAAGATCCATATCATTTTTGGGAACAGTCTCGCGCATGACTTTCATCATATAATCCAAAAACATGGCCTCCATTCCCTCTGCGGCCTCGCGGGTTTTGGGATCAACTTTTGATTTATCTATCACTGCCGTCCGGCTTGCCGGCGTAGCCCTGTTTGTCAAAGAATTGACACCCAAAAAATTGGAGG
>MEQJ01000151.1:23564-30340 GCA_001770165.1 Bdellovibrionales bacterium RIFOXYD1_FULL_53_11
GGCGACAGGCGCCGTCATCCGCTCTCCCTCTGCCGTAAACCGTTTCTTCCGCTCCGCCCGGCTTCCATGCCGGCCCGGGCTGAATCAAGACTGGATAAACCCACCATCCTAGCAGGCTCATGTTCCTGTCTCGTTTCCTGGATTGAAGCGCACTCCGGCGCTTCGTTTGTGTACCCGTCTTTTGCATCGTCCATGACGCACGCGCGGACAGCTACGGTTTTACGGCAAACCTGAATGGACACGTTTTCAAAGTCTGGCGCAAAATGCGCGCCCATGACGTCGTCCATGATAAAATCCTTCCAGTAAATCACATTATCTCCAGATCAGCCTGGAGCGCGCCGGCCTCACGCAGCGACTGGAATATCGCCGTAAGGTCCTTGGGCTGCACGCCAAGCGTATTCAAAAGTTTCACGAGATCCGCCACGCTCGTACCCTTGCCGATCTCGATCAGCCTCTGCGGTTTTCCGCCCTTCTTGTCCTTGCCTTCGCTCTTGACCTCGATCGACAGCTCTCCGTGCGCCAGCACTACCGGCGAAAGCACCACCCGCTCTCCCATCACCACCGTACCGGTGCGCTCATTGAGCACCACCCTGGCGCGGCTCTCGACATTGACATTCAGATTTTCCAGAAGCGCGAGCAGCTCCACGGTATTTCCCTCGTAGTTGAACGGAACCACGATATCAATGGTGCCGCTGTCGCGGGCCGTGGCGTATTTTCCGCTGAGTTCTCCATTGATGATGGTCGCCACGCGGGCGGCGGTCGTGAAATCAGGATTATGCAGCGAAAGACGGAAACCCTTTTTTCCCGAAAAATTGGCATCAACATCCTTTTCAATGGTAGCGCCGGCAACAACCCTGCCGACCGTCGGGAAGTTCTTGGTTGACCCGTCCGCAACCGCTCCGATGCTGACCGGACCCTGCGCAACCGCATAAACATTCTGATCCCCGGCCCTGAGCGGGGTTACCAGCAGCATGCCTCCTTCAAGGCTTGCGGCATCACCGATAGAACTCACCGTGATATCTATTTTGTTGCCGGCCCGGGCAAACGGCGGCAGTTTGGCGGTCACTATAACGGCTGCGGCATTCTTTGATTTTACATCCCCCGCCGAATCAAGCCCCAGCTTGGAAAACAGCCTCGAAAGCGACTTGCCTGTAACTTCGGTCCCTGAATCCCCGGATCCCTTGAGGCCCACGACAATTCCGTATCCGATAAGGATGTTCTCGCGTACGCCCTTCACTGCGGCCACATCCTTCAGTCTTGCCGCGCTGCTGGTGGCCGGAATGCCCACAACCGCAATAACGGTGAACACGAACAAGAGCGCCTTGAGCCACGCCTTAATATATGACTTCGAGTCTGTATTCATATAGCTTCCCCGAGTTTAATATGTCTTCTTCGCTGATATCCGCACCGCGCACGATCGCGACCATCGAAAACGTCTTGAATCCGTTCTGGTATGGAATCCTTTTTGATGCCCTGATTTTGTAATTTCCGTTGTTGTACCGCTCCACAATCTCCGCAAGCATTGTTTCGCCGGACTTGAACATAAGCGACTTTGTTACATCAATATCCGCTTCGACCGCTTTTCTGACTTCCTTTTTTTCCTTCTCTTCGGCCCTTTCTTCCTGTTTTTCTTCTCCTTTGGCCCCAGCGGCGGACTTTTTCGGCGCTGCCGCCGTGGTTTTAATCGCGTCCTTGCCAGCTGGCGCGCCTGCTGGCGCGTCGCCTTCCTTGCTAAGGCGGTCCTGCGCGAGTTTTATCTCTTCAAGCTTTTCCTTGGGCGTGAGCGTGCGGCGCACCTCGATGGTCACATCCCTGTAAAGCTCCTGTTCGACATTGACGGTTACAATATCGCCGATTCCACGCACCTTGTTTTTGGAAAAGAAGAAATTCGTCTGCCCGTCCGCGGCCCAGAGCGAACCGGTATCCTGTTCCTCGTCAACAAAATCGGATTTTGTGGCGCGGGCGCCGTTCTTGTACATCCGCTTAACGGGCGGGGCAAGCGACGGCATGTTCGAATACGCCGGCACGCCACCCATATTTCTCAGGGCATCGCGCGCATTTTCATCGCCCGAAGCCCACGAGCCTTCCCGGCCCGGGGCGTACTGGCTGGCAATCGCCCTTTCGGTGTGCCCGACATAAGCATAGCGGTCAGCCGAAGGAATCTGCTCCTCCTCGGCAAGATACCCTCTTTCGGTCCATCTTCCCCCAACCGTGGGGCCGGGCGCGGGAGCATACGCTTCCGTATCGTCAAGATCGCGCCTGAGCGTACCCATGAGTCTTGAACACCCCGAAAGCATGACAACAAGCACAAGGCCTAAAATGATTTTTTCCGGCTTCATAGCTGCACCTCAACAACGCCCGGCGCGGACAACCTGCCGGTCAGCTCTTTTTTAATTTTGCCTGCAATCACCCGCACCCGGCCGGCTACATATGCCGGCTCCGCGGCCGTTCCCATGGTGATCAGGCTTATGCTTCCCGAAACAAGCCGCACCCTGACCTGGTCTCCCCTTCGTACGTCAGGAATTTTTTGCACCGCCGCAGTCATGGCGAACGAGCCTTCAAGAATCGTCTGCCTGGCTTCGAGCCGTGAAAGCTCCGCTTCCTTCTTTAAAATAACCCCTCTGTACTCCCGCGCCATCCCCGCAGCCACATTCACGTCCTGAAGGCTGAACATCTCGGGGGCAAGCCGTTCGCCGGGCATGACGCGCCTGACGGCCACCTGCGCGGGCATCCAGGCCGCAAACCGGACGTCGCCAATGACTTCTTCTTCGCCCTGGACCGAAAATCTCGCCTCGCCGCGTCCGATGTCTCCAAGAATCCTTACCTGCGCCGGATCAGCCGGAAGCGAGCCTTCAATCCATCTCACGGCACCGGTGATCTCGATCCTTGCGCCGGGATAGTTTTTTGCAAGCGCTGATTGTATCAATGAATCCAGCCTGTCGGTGGCATCCTTGCGGTTGTCGACCGCGGCCAGGGCCGCAACGGACGCAAACAGCGCAAAAAACATTGCCAGAACCGCCCATGTCCGTTTTTTTTCAGAAGTCCTCACGCGTTCGCCCCCGCTTTTGCATCCTATTTGACGTTCACCGTCGCCCCCAGCATCTGGTCGGCGACCCCCATGACCTTCGTGTTCATTTCATAAGCCCGCTGCGTGGTGATCATGTCCACCATGGAGTTGGGCACATTCACATTCGATCCCTCAAGCGCCCCCTGCTGGATCATTCCATAGCCGTTTTCGCCCGGAATGCCCTGCAGCGGCTGTCCGCTCGCGGCCGTCGGCTGATAAAGACTTTCCCCGACCGCCCGGAGTCCCTGTTCGTTTACAAAATTCATAAGCTGGATCTGTCCGATCACGGCTTCGCCCTGGCCGGGAAGCTGGACCTTTATCTCGCCGCCGTTTGAAATCTGCATGCCAAGCGCATTGCTTGGAATCGTAACCTGCGGAATAAGCTGTGCGCCATTGGACAGCACGAGTTTTCCCTGCGAGTCGCGATGAAAGGCCCCGTTCCTGGTATAGGCAATTTCGCCGTTGGGGAGCTGAACCGGCAGAAAGCCCGTTCCCTCGATCATCATGTCATTTATATTGTAAGTCATCCTTGCCGGGCCCTGCTCGAAGATCTTGTATGTGGCTCCAACCTTGACGCCCATGCCAGCCTGGATTCCAACCGGCGTTTGCGAACCCGCCCCGATCTGTCCGCCCGGCTCCTTGAGCGTTTCGTACATGAGATCCTGGAACTCGGTGCGCCCGCGCTTGTATGAGTCGGTGTTCACGTTCGCAAGATCGTTTGAAATCCGCTCAATATTGGCCGATTGCGCCGAAAGCCCGCTTGCCGCGGTAGTAAGTGCACGTATCATAGTTTGCCTATATCCGTTTCCTTGCCCATCATGTCACCGTAGGTTTTCATGGATTTCAGATCGTGTTCGAACATCCTGTTTGCCTTGATGAGATTTGTCATCTCTTCTACGGGATTGACGTTCGATGTTTCAAGCACGCCCTGCCGCATAACCGTACGCTGCTCGCCGACATTTACGTTCTGCGGGTCCGGATTCACAAAAAGCTGCCCTCCCTGTTTGCGCAGCTTCCGCGGTTCATTGAACTCGACGACACTTAATCTCGCCACGAGATCCTCCCCGGCATACATCTCGCCCGATGCGCCGATCGAAACCCGCGTGCCCTTGTCGCCGATGTTGATATACCTCTGCGCCACAGCCGCTTCAGCCGCGATCTGTGCCGGAGTTCTGCCTTGTCCAGCCGTGACTCCTCCTTGAGTCAAGGGCCATCCTTGGCCCGGCTGAACGGCGGCAGCTGGCAGCGCGTTAGCCAGCCCTCCGGGTTGAGCAGCCAGCACGGGGTATCCCTCGGGCGTCACCAACCGGCCATCCATAGCCATCTTGAGACTTCCCTGTCTCGTATAGCGGATGCCCGAAGGCGTGCTGACTTCGAGAAAACCTGGTCCATCAAGGGCAACATCAAGGGGGTTGTGTGTAACCCTCAAATTGCCCTGCCTGAAATTTGTATATGTTGCGTCTGCGATCACAAACGCCTGGTCGCGGCCATCAAGGGGATAAAAATCCTTGTCCTTGACGGGATTGCGCGGAACATCCATCGGAACATGTTCGCGTTCGAGGGTAGTGAGATATTCGCGGAATGTCGGCTGGTCCTTTTTGAATCCAAGCGTATCCGTATTGGCTAAATTGTTGGCAACGGCATCAACCATCTGTGATTGCGCCGACGCTCCCGCTGCCGCTGTCCAGATTCCACTTGCCAAGACGCCTGTCCCCCCACGGGGATTAAAAGCAATCGGCATGCCGCTTATAAAATATTAGGAAAAAATTTCGCATCACCGGTCTTTTTCCGGCAGCGGCGCATCATGCGATTGTAATCAATAAGAAACACCCTGCTCCTGGCGTACCCCGTCACGATTGCGGCATGGCTCCATTTTCCGTCAAAATCCGGGCACTCGTTGCCGGATAGGCAAAAATGACAAGGTTATAGGGAAAATATTACCCTTCGTGCTAATTTAGTAAACATGCTGCTTCTACAGTCAAAACCCGTTGTCGAAGAAATCAAAAACCGCCTTGGACCCAGGGTTGAATCCGTCTGCCAGCTCCGGGGCCGTCCGCCGCGGCTTGCGGTCGTGCTAGTCGGCGATGATCCCGCAAGCGTCATTTATACCCGCAACAAGGGCAGGGCCGCCGTGGAACTCGGAATGCTCCATGAGACAATCGCCTTTCCGGCGTCCGCCGCGCCCGCGGAAGTAAAGGCCGCCGTTGACCGCCTCAATGCCGATCCGGCCACGCATGGTATTCTGATCCAGCGCCCGCTGCCTTCGCAGTTCAACGAAAGCGAAGTCCTGTACTGGGTCACGCCCGAAAAAGACGTTGACGCTTTCCATCCGGTTAACACCGGAAGGCTCGTGCTCGGACTGCCTTGCTTCGCGCCTTGCACGCCCGCGGGCGTTATGGAGATCCTGAAACATTATAATATCAGCGCGAGCGGAAAAATTGCGTGCGTGATCGGACGCAGTCATATTGTCGGAAAACCCATGACCACGATGCTGCTCAAGGAAAACGCAACCGTCATCCAGTGCCATACCCGCACGCGCGACCTGCCGTCCATGACTTCGCAGGCGGACCTTCTGGTTGTTGCCGCCGGCAGGCGGGGATTGATCGGGCCGGAACACATAAAAGAAGGAGCGGTGGTGGTGGACGTGGGCATGCACCGCAAGGAAGACGGCAGGCTTTGCGGCGACGTGCGTTTTGAAGAGGTCGCGGCGCTTTGCTCGGCGATCACACCCGTCCCGGGCGGCGTCGGACCCATGACAATCGCGATGCTCCTGGAAAATACAGTGCGGGCGGCCGAACGGGCCTAGCGCCAGCAGTTGCTCCAAACGGCTTTTTTTACCATTTGGAGTAATCCAGCATCCGTGCTATATTTTACTCCAAACGGCTTTTTTTACCATTTGGAGCAACTTATGTTTGTGGGACGCGAATACGAGCTGAAACAACTGCAAAAATCATGGAAACAAAAAAAAGCGCAATTGATCGTCTGCACCGGCAGACGCCGGATCGGAAAAAGCAAACTCATAAGCGAATTCTCTAAAACCGCAAATAATTTCATCGAGATTTCAGGACTCGCTCCCGCCCCTAAAATCACCAACGACAGACAGCTGGCCAATTTCGCTGAAATCCTGGGTCTTCAAACGCGCACGCCCGCCATGAAGCTCAATAACTGGAATGAAGCCTTCTGGGCGCTTGATGACCGTATTTCACGGCTCAAGGGCACTACGGTTGTCCTGCTCGATGAAATTTCATGGATGGCGTCGCGTGACCCGGACTTTGCCGGAAAACTGAAGATCGCCTGGGACATGAAGTTCTCCCGCCAAAAAAACATCGTTCTCGTGCTTTGCGGATCGGTTTCTTCCTGGATCAACGCCAACATCCTGCAAAATACGGATTTTGTGGGCCGGATCACGCTTGCGCTGGATGTAACCGAACTTCCGGTCGGCGTGCTTGGCGGATTCTGGAAAAACCATCTCAAAAATACCGGCACCGCCGAAATACTTAAATTCATTTCGGTTACCGGCGGAGTGCCAAGGTATCTCGAAGAGCTTGATCCCGCATCTTCGGCGGAAGACAACATTCACAGGCTCTGTTTTACAAAAGGAAGCCTGCTCCTTTTGGAATTCGAGAAAATATTCAACGAAATCTTCGACCAGCGCGCAAACACCTACAGACAGATCGTAAAAAACCTTGCCTGCGGTAAAAAAAGCTTC
>MEQJ01000151.1:30351-35916 GCA_001770165.1 Bdellovibrionales bacterium RIFOXYD1_FULL_53_11
CCGGGCCATAAAAAAGCCCAGGAGCGGCATCATTCTTTCGTATCTCGAAGACCTTAGAAAATCCGGATTCATCGAGCGTGATTTCAATCATAAACCGGACGGAAAAACCTCCAAAACAAGTTATTACCGCATCAAGGACAACTACCTGCGGTTTTATCTGCGATATATCGAGCCGGTCCTTCCAAAAATCGAAAGCGGCATTTACAGGCAAAAATCCCTTGAATTGTTACCGGAGTGGGATGTGATCATGGGCCTCCAGTTTGAAAACATTGTTTTGAACAACTTGAAGCTTGTCATCGAATCCATCGGACTGGACCCGAACACCATTATAAGCGCGTCTCCGCATTTCCAGGCCAGAACCACGAAAAACAAAGGGTCCTGCCAGCTTGATCTTCTTATAAACACAAAAAACGGGGTTTATTACCTTTGCGAGTTCAAAAACAGGAAAAACATCGGCACTGAAGTCATCAGGGATGTCGCAAAAAAAGCCGCCGTGTTCAAAAGACCAAAATTCACCTCAATCAAGCCGGTATTGATATATTGCGGAAACCTGTCCGAAAACGTACTGCAGAAGGACTATTTCGCCCATGTAATCAATGTCGAAAGCTGGGTCAAACCCGCCGGGTAGCCTGCCATTTGCAATTACTGATTCTGGACATCCTGCCTCCGCGGCGTTATCTGATAGGCATGCTGAAAAGAACCGCGATTTATGAGGAACATGTCCGCGCAGGCGGGCGCATCGTCGAATTCGGCGGCTGGGAAATGCCCGTGCAATACACCGGTCTCCTGGACGAGCATCTTGCCTGCCGCGCCGCTGCAGGGCTTTTTGACGTAAGCCACATGGGCGAAGTGCACGCCGAGGGCCGCGACGCCGAAGGCTTTGTAAATCATCTCGTGGCAAACAACGTCGCCAAACTTTCGGTGGAACAGGCGCTCTATACTCCGATGTGCAATGACGAGGGCGGCATTGTTGACGACCTGCTTGTTTACCGGCGCGCGCCGGACCGTTTTTTGCTGGTAATCAACGCCAGCAATACCGACAAGGATTTTGCGTGGATGCAAAAAATCCTTGCGCGCGAACGCGCGCGTTTTAGTGACGTGCGTCTCACCAACGAAAGTCCCAGCTATTCGCAAATCGCGGTACAGGGGCGAAATGCCGCAAAAATACTCCAGCCGCTGGTAAACGCCGATCTCTCCGCAATCAAGTACTACTGGTTCAAAGAGGGTACCGTACTGGGAAACGTCCCGGCAATAATTTCACAAACCGGCTACACCGGCGAATACGGCTTCGAAGTATATTTGCCGTGGCACAAGGGCGCGGACCTCTGGCGCGCGCTTATGGATGCCGGAAAGCCCCATGGCCTGAAGCCCTGCGGCCTGGGGGCGCGCGATACGCTCAGGTTCGAGATGCGTTTTCCGCTTTACGGCCACGAGCTGCTGGATAACACCAACCCGCTCGAAGCCGGGATTGAATGGACCGTCAAACTTGCCAAGGGGGATTTTGTCGGCCGGACGCCCACGGCTTCGCTGAAAGAACGCGGCCTGGCGCGCAAGCTGGTCGGACTCAAGGTCACCGGCCGCGGCATCCCGCGCCCGGGATACCCGCTGTATTCCCCGGACGGGGCCATGCGCCTCGGCGAAATCACGAGCGGCACGCATTCACCATCATTGAATCTTCCGCTTGGCATCGGTTACGTCACGCTGCCGCACGCCGCCGACGGCGCCCGCGTCCTGATAGAAATCCGCGGCACGAAGATTCCTGCTGAAATCATTCCAACGCCGTTCTATAAACGGCCTTATTAAGGAGAACCACACACATGATGCGCTTTCCAGCCGATTACAAATATTCAAAAGATCACGAATGGGCCCATGCCCAGGGCAACACCGTCACGGTAGGCGTCACCGACCACGCCCAGCGCGCCCTTGGCGACATCGTGTTCGTGGAACTTCCGCCGGTCGGCCGCGTCCTCAAGCAGGGCGAGACCTTCGGGGTTGTTGAGAGCATCAAGGCGGTCTCGGACCTGTTTTCGCCGGTCACCGGCAAGGTCATAGAGGTAAACACCGGCCTTCCGGATGACCCCGCGCAGATAAACAAAAGCCCGCACACGGGCGCCTGGCTCATCAAGATGGAACTTGCCGATCCCTCGACGCTTGACGGCCTCATGAGCGCCGGGGATTATTCAAAGTATGTCGAGTCGCTGGGCTGACCAGCAGCCCCCGGCCACGCTCCCGTCAAATCCTTGTAATGTCCAAAATACGCGGTATAATGGACATTGGGTGATTAATGATCAAGCGCTTCCTGAAAGACCGGCTCCTTGAAAAAAAACGCAGCGTCCTGCTGCTTGGCCCGAGACAAACCGGCAAATCAACTCTTTGCGGCTCTCTTGATCCGGATATTTCGCTCAACTGCGCTGACAGCCGTGATTTTCTTGAGCTGGCACAGAATCCGGATTTTTTATTTCAACTGATCGCCTCAAAAAAACCGAAGCTGGTTTTTATTGATGAGGCGCAAAAACTCCCCCGGATATTCAACGATATCCAGATCATCCTTGATGGAGGCAGGCACGGCACAAAATTCCTGCTGACCGGATCAAGCGCCAGAAAGCTCCGGCGCGGCCGCGCCAATCTTCTTCCCGGACGCATGCACACCATGTATCTTTCTCCGCTTTTCTGCGGAGAGCTTGGGTTCGAGCTTGATACCGCTGATGCACTCGCCTTTGGCATGCTGCCCGGCATCCGCACCGAACCCGACATCAAAGAACGCAAGAGCCTGCTCGCGTCTTATGCCGGTACATATCTTCAGGAGGAAATACAGGCCGAATCCCTGTCCCGCGATATCGGACAGTTCGGAAGATTTTTAAGATTTGCGGCGGCATACAACGCCTCAGTTCTTGATTTCGGCAAGCTCTCTTCCGAATCGGGCATCCGCATCAAGACCGCAAGCCGTTATTTTGAAATACTTGAGGATACCCTGATTGCCGACCGCTGCGAACCGTTCGCGAAAAGCGAAAAAAAGCGTCTTGTTCAGCGTCCGAAGTACTACTTTTTTGACACCGGGGTATTGAACGGATTACTGAAGAATTTTACGCCTTCCGATGACCGCAAGGGCCTCTTGTTTGAAACCTTGATATACCAACAGCTCACGGCCATGATCCAGAACTCCGTGGATGATGCCAGCCGGCTTTCGTACTACCGGACGGAGCACGGGGCGGAGGTTGATTTTATTCTCGAAACGCGCGGGCGGCTCTTCGCCATCGAGGTCAAAGCCAGCAGCAATATCGGCGTCTCTGATCTGAGCGGGCTGGAGAGTTTTGGCGGCTTTTATGGAAAGTCCTGCCACAAAATAATTCTATACACCGGCTCCCGGCGTCGCAGGCTCCGGGATGTAGAGATTTTTCCCTGGATGGAGTTTTTCAGGGACATCCTGATGGCGAAGGCGTTATAACGCACGACAAAGAGGGTGAAGAAAAAGCAGTTAACTTGTTACAAAATCCATCAATGATTTCAGATATTCGTTTACACAAATCACGGACATGGCGCCGTGTTTTTGATTCCTCGCGACCGGAGCGACAACCGCTCTTTTTGTGATTTTGAATTTGTTTTTATTTACAAGTTCATCATATTTTCTGAATCCATCGAAATATTTATCGTTGATAGCTTTGGTGTATTTGAACTCATATTGAGCCACTTCATGACCGGACTTGACCAACACAAGATCAATCTCTTTTCCATTATGGGCTTTCCAGAAATGGCATGTCACGGGTTTTGAGGGTCTTGAATATGCTGATACGACCTTATGCGCCTCTTGAATCATTAGATGCTCAAAGAGCAATCCGCCCTCGATTTCATTGAGTGAGCGATCCAAAGGACGGGCCGCCGCCGCATTTCTGACGCCGTTGTCAAACCAGTAATATTTGGGAGTCTGGATGATCTCCCCGCGCAAACGGCCATGGGTAAACGGAGAAAGAAAGAACGCCAGCCGCGTGCTTGTTAAAACTTCATAAAACCTTTGCACCGTCTTGAGCGAAGCCCCGATTTGTTTTGCCAGCTTTCCGGCATTAAGAAGCCCGCCTGATTCGCCGGCCGCGAGTTTCAAAAAACGGGAAAACACTTCCGGTGATCTGACAAGATTTTCCTGTTCAATTTCTTCCCTTACATACAGTCCGACATAAGAACTCAACAGTTCTCCTCGAATACTTGTATCTGTAACAACTTCAGGCAGGGTGCCAAAAACCAAATGATCTTCAAGTTTTTTTTGAATTGAGTCCGGCATTTCGCCCAGAGCAACCGGCCACAATTCTCTCGCGACAATACGTCCAGGCAGTCTATTGAAAGTACCTGCCTGCAACCTTCTGGCAGATGACCCCGTCATGACAAAACGTACTTTTCCTTTTTGTTCATCCATCATTTCTTGTGCAAGATCGAAAACAGCAGGCAGCCGGGGAGCCTCATCCACGATAACGGTGACAATATGCCCCTTGGCGGATTCAATTTTATATTCAATTTCATTTTTTAAAGAGTCCAGACTGATCCGGTGATTTTGCAGCATGCTGGGCGATGCGTAATTACAAAAGACAACATCAGACAGACTCGTCATTATTCTTTTCAGTATGCTGGATTTGCCAATTTGACGGGCTCCAAGCAAAAGCAGCCCCTTGCCCGTTTTATCAAGCCAACCCTTGATATATTCTTCTTCCCAGCGCGGAATCCATTGGTTGATCATCTGCTCCATTTTATATTAGATAAAATGGAGAGCAAGGAAATACTGTAAAATTTTCCTTTTTCGTGTGCCTGCACCGCAATTATAAAAACACCCCGCAGCTTTCGCGCAAAAGCCCTACTTGCAGCGGGGTCTGTTTTGTTATTCGTCCGGCAAAACGCAAAACATCTGCCGGCTCAGGGCAATGCCCGGGACATCAGTCCTTTTGCTCTGGAATTGAATCCGTAAACCCAAGCCGTCAGGCTGACAAATTTGATGTGCTCGGATGGTTATCTCCCAAAAACAACAATCAGACAGCTTCAAATGCTCTTCAATGATTACGGACGAATGGCAAAGACATTCAAGTACAACTGGAATGATTCAAGTATTGCTCGATTTGAGAAGGCAATAAGGGCACCCCGGCAAGTGATCAAACCAAACCGGAGGTACCCTTATGCATCGATGCGAATTCTGTCATTCCATGTTTCAGCCAAGACCGCAAGTCAAGCGACCAAGGGCGTGTACCGCGTGCCAGAAGAAGCGGCAACGCGAGAATGAAAAAGCATGGCATTCCAAGAATAAAAATCATTTTAGCCCGCTCTATCATCAAATAAAAAAACGGCTCAGGCTTCAGGAAATCCGCAAGATTTTCAATGAACTTGCTCGATGTTTTCGGGTTGGCCTTACTTTCTATAGAAAACAAATTGAATTTCCCCTGTTTGAAGAAAGAGTATTGAAATTTTTCATCCAACCATCGCTATAGCTATGGTTTTGAAGTCCTCGGATGGTTATCTCCCAAAAACAACAATCAAACAGTTTCAAATGATCTTCAATGATTACGGACGAATGGCAAAGACATTCAAGTA
>MEQJ01000152.1:0-2246 GCA_001770165.1 Bdellovibrionales bacterium RIFOXYD1_FULL_53_11
AGGCGCATCCGCGCGCGCGCGAAGTGGTCGCCGTTGATTTCAGCCGCCGATCGATCGCCATTTTAAAAAGGCGCCTTGCGCTGGCGCGCATTCGCGCCTTCATGGGATTCGGCATCGGGGCCGGGCCCCTCCCGCCCGTCCGCCCTGTCGCGGCCGACCTTGGCGAGTGGGAAGACGGCACCTTTGACTACATAATCGCATCCAACGTGCTCCACCACATGTCCGACCCGGCCGCCATGCTCCGGCGCCTTGCTTCGTGGCTCAGGCCCGGCGCAATAATGCGCATCGTGACCTACCCCAAATCAAGCCGCATCTGGATGCGCGAAATTTCCAAGCAGCTAAAAAGGTGTCCGCCAACTTTTGGTATATGCACTGCGTCAACACTAAAAAAACAATGCATGAAAACCCTGCTTGCAACGACGCAGGATAACGCGGTGCATATACCAAAAGTTGGCGGACACCTTTTTGACATCCACCCCGAAACAGGTACAAGGGCTGGCATCAAAGACGCTTTTTTCAATGAACGCGAAAATCCCCTGTCCCCGCTCCAATGGGCGGCGGCATGCCATGCGGCCGGGCTTGAGCTTTTTTCGGAAGGCCAGGACGAGGGCTCGCGATCGGACTTCCTGGACTTTTTACTGCCACGCGCCGCAACGCTTGACCGCTGGTCCAAACTCCAAGTCCTGGATGATCTTCTGGAACTTTGCACAAATCCGGTGTTATGGCTCCGAAAACCGGATGTATTATCCCGCGAACGCACGGACAAGCCCAAACTCGAATCCGAGCCCGAACCCATCCCCACCCACGCGCCACCACCGCCGCTTCCAAAGATCACGCTTGCAACCGGCAAAATCACCGACTACACGGCCGAACTCGCGCTCTATCTGCACCGGGCCGACGCGATTCTCAATACAAAGGGCCTTGGCGTCCGTGATGCCATTGCCGCCCTCCGAAAAAAAGTCGGCCCGCGCACAAGTGCGCCGCCCGAGGAACGCGTTCTGAGCGGACTTTCAATGATTGATTACGATATCGATCAGCTCTTGGCGGCGCATCCGCAGGCATTGCCACAAGCGTGAGCAGGGGCTTCGCCGGTCTTGACCGGACAGCCGGCAGGACGCTTGTAATCCGAAGTGTACCAGCCGCCGCCCTTGAGGCTGAATGATGTTGCGCTTATCAGCTTCGCAACCGGGCCATTGCAGTCCGGACATGCGGCCATCGGCGCATCAGAAAATTTTTGCATGACTTCGTGGACTTTATTGCAGTTTGAACAATGATATTCGTACAAAGGCATATCTGTCTCCGCTGTCTCCCTTTCCTGTTCGAAAAAGATTACTTTTATTAGCAGATGATGTTGCTCAAATCAATGTCAAGCCATTCAGAAAAATCAGGCAAGCCGGAGCATCGCTCCAAGGCCGATGGCAAGACCCGCAAGCACCGGCAGGAGCGCCCGCCCCTCGGTCCCCCAGCTTATTCCGCGCGGCAGAAGAAGAGGCTTGTTCCACATGATCCTGCCGGCCACAACAGTCGCCACGCCAACAACAAGAGTCGCGGCCCCGAAGGAAACAAGCGGAACAAGATAACCGATCCCGACCTGTCTGGCCTTGATCAGCACCGGAATGATGAGTTCGCAGGGCCCAAGAATCCAAAGCACGGACACAAGCGACCAGGCGCCGTTGGGACCGGCCCGGAATACCTCGTTCATGCGCGGAAACCGCACCAGCCTGACGGCAAGCGCCACGCCGATAAGCAAAAGCGTGAAGACGGCAAGCGCCCTTCCGCGTATCGACACAAGGGTGTCTTCAAAAATAAAAAATATCGCAACTCCGAGCAACACATGAAGCATAAGCGCGATGGCAGCAAAAAATCCGGAACGGGCCACCGACCACCCCCGCTGCCAGGCCATCACCGACGCCGGCACCCAGTGCGCCGGCGCAAGCGCCTGCGCTGCGGCGGCAAGCGCCGCTAGAACTGCAAGAATGACGGCAGACTGGTTTGACAAATCACCACCCCCGTAAATCCGGTTACCCCGCCAGGAGCATGAAGGTCAAGGAGCGGAGCGTAAAATCAAAACGGGGCGACAAACCAGACAACGCCCATCACGGTAATTGCCACACCCGCGATCACATCGCCGTAATGTTCAAGCACCGGGTGATCAAGCCTGGAAAGCCCGGCGCGCGCAAGCAGCGTGGCGCCAGCTAGCGCGGCCACCGTACCGGCCGAAAAAGCCGACACCGTTGCCAGAAGAT
>MEQJ01000152.1:2254-6282 GCA_001770165.1 Bdellovibrionales bacterium RIFOXYD1_FULL_53_11
CCGCGCCAAGCAGGAGCAGAAAAACAAACGGTCTCCTGCGACCGCTCTTTATGTCCGGGCCATGATGCGTATGACCGCGGCATTTTGCATGACGGCAGAAAAAATACGCAGCATAAAAAATTCCGAAGGCCGCGACAAAAAGCCCGCCATATTTTTCAAACACGTGTTCATGGCCTGCGGCAAGCTTGAGGCCGAGCAGCATTATCAGAACCGATACCAGGGTGGAAGAAACAATATGTCCTGCAGCAACGAGAAGCGCCCCCCCCAGTGCTTCGCCAAAATTCCAGCGGCGCGCGCGCGCGATGAGCGCCACCGGCAGCCAGTGACCCGGCGCAAGCGAGTGGACAAAACCCACAAAAAATGCGGAAGAAACGAGAATAATCATGGTTTGTAAAGGCAGTCGGTCCGCTCCGTGTCGTTCTGTCGGAGCAATTCCTTGGTTTCGACCTTTCCGTCGCCGAACAACTGGAGGACCGGATACATGACAGCGACACGATAAGCATGATCGGGCTGGAGCGATCCGCAGGATGCATAATCCGCGGTACCGGCCCCATTGGTACAGCTATGACCAAGACCAAGAGTGTGCCCGAGTTCGTGAAGAGAGATG
This sequence comes from Bdellovibrionales bacterium RIFOXYD1_FULL_53_11, assembly GCA_001770165.1. Lineage (GTDB taxonomy): Bacteria > Bdellovibrionota > UBA1018 > UBA1018 > UBA1018 > XYD1-FULL-53-11. The sequence goes on from MEQJ01000152.1 coordinate 2,862, forward strand.
CTCATAAACTGCTCCGGCGGGCTGTTTGTAGTATTGATCATCACCACCTGTCTGAGAAGTTTTCCGCCGGAAGAACAGCGCACCGTGGCCGCGCCGTTTTGTTCGGACAGGTTGAGGGATTTCCAGTATTTGCTGTTATCCTCCTTCACGATACGAAAACCGCTCCCGTTTGCCTCGCCGGCGCTGAATTTGCAATCCTCGCGCGCGGCAGGCTGCGAGCCGCCTGGCACGCGGGTAACGCTTGCGCGGAAAAAATCACGGCCCGTATTCTTGCGTCCGTAGTCGTTCCACACGTCGATGGATTTCATGATTTCGCTTTGCTGCGCGCTTGTGAATCTTGAGTCAATACCGACGGTCACAGGCTCCTGCGTCTCGATACGCGGCAGGAACGCGCCCATCTGATCCGCCCCGGCCTTGCAGCTTGCACTAAGCGCCTGTTTGGTGCTGGCCGCATCCGGCTCCTGTTTGCCGCACCCTCCGAGCGAGCCTCCCACCATGCCTGCCGCCGCCGCCGCCACCAGCATCCTGGTTATGATTCTTGCCTTAAAATACATGACTTTGAATCATTAATCATATTAGACCTTAATGGTCAACTAAAAAAGGTGTCCGCCAACTTTTCGGAAAGTGTCCGCCAACTTTTGGTATATGCGGCGCGACATAAGACGACACCCCCAATCCGATCTAACTACCTAATACATTGCATATTTTTTATACGTAGATTATCCATGACTAATTCAACATCTGACGCGAGGAGCCCCGTCAACACATGAACGCAAAATCACCTTACACTGGCAAAATCAAACTCTTCTCTGATGGCGCCGACAAAAAAACCATTTTCGAAATGAACGAAACCCCCCTCATCAGCGGCATCACAACAAATCCGAGCCTGCTGAAAAAAGCCGGCGTCACCGACTACCGGGCCTACAGCCGCGAGATACTGCAAACCGTTACAAAGAAGCAGATCTCGTTCGAAGTGCTTGCCGACGAGTTTGACGGCATGAGAAAACAGGCGCTTGAAATCGCCACCTGGGGCAAAAACGTCTATGTCAAAATCCCGGTCATCAACTCGCGCGGCGATTCGGCCGCAAGCCTCATCCGCGAGCTGTCGCAAAAAGGCGTACAGCTCAACATCACGGCAATCACGACCTTCGAAGAAGTCCTTGACGCGTGCCAGGCACTCAAGGGCGGCGCCCCCTCGTACATCTCGATTTTTGCCGGCCGTATCGCCGACACCGGCCGCGACCCGATGCCGCTTATCCACGCCTCCTGCGAGGCGCGCGACGCGATCGACCACGGCATCGAGGTGCTCTGGGCCAGCACACGCGAGTTTTACAACATCATACAGGCCGAACAAGCCGGCTGCGACATCATCACCGCGCCGCCGGAGGTGCTCAAAAAACTCTCCGGTCTGAACAAGGGTCTCCGGGACCTCAGCCTCGAAACCGTACAAATCTTCATAAAAGACACAAAATCAGCGGGGTTTTCGCTATGAACACAGCCGGAACCGCGAAAAAAGCCGCCGTCATCCTTTGCGGAAGCGGCTTCAAGGACGGCAGTGAGATCCGCGAATCCGTCGCCACGCTCTGGGCCCTTTCTTCGCTCGGAATAGAATCGCAGTGTTTTGCCCCCGACGCCGACCAGGCCGATGTGATCAACTGTCTCTCGGGCGAGCCCATGAACGAAAAACGCAACATGCTCGTCGAATCCGCGCGCATCGCCCGCGGAAAAGTGCTGCCGCTTCACAAACTCATCGCGGCGGATTTTGACATGCTTCTCCTGCCGGGCGGTTTTGGCGCGGCAAAAAACCTCTGCACTTTTGCAACCGAAGGCGCCGGCGGCACGGTTATTCCCGATCTCCGGCGCGCGATCGAATCCTTTTTCAACGCCCGCAAACCGATCGGAGCCATTTGCATCGCGCCCGTGCTCGTCGCCATGTCCCTTCCGGGAAAAAACCTGGATCTCACGCTCGGGCCACGGGGCTCGGGCACACATGAGGTTGAAAAACTCGGCCACCGCACCACCGTGCGCCGTCCGGACGAATGCAACGTCGACATCCCGAACAGGATTGTCACGGCCCCCGCCTACATGCACGGAGACGCGAAACTCCGCGAGGTGTTCGAAGGCATCCGCAAAGCCGTGGAAGAAACGGTCAGACTTGCCTGAGCCCCCGGCGCGAGTCTCTGTGACAGCACTGAACGCTACTGCGCAGTGCAGGAAACCGTGAGTATCTTGCCGCCCCGGATTTTTCCGGTACAACAGGTTCCAGCGCGACAGATTTTCACCCCGCCGTCGAAGCCAACGCTGGTACCGCCGATATTCACGTTTGGCTTGAGAGGATCCGAACCCGCGGGCGCTTGATTTTTCAATGGCGTTGTAATCTCCTTGTTGTGCCGCGCAATCTCCTCTTTTTTGATGCGGCCTTGCAGGATTATTTCCAGATCCTTGTCCGACGGGAACAAAACCGGCTTGCGATATGCGTCGGCCACATCCATTTCTTCTTCATTCCCAGAACGATTCTTATGCGTCTCGCGCTCAAGCGCCTCTTCAACAAGCCTTGTCAGCTCGGCCGCCACATATGCATCATCCGCACCCGGAGGAAGCTGCTGCTGCCGCGCAACGCTCCCGCAGTCAGCGCAATCCTTGTCGGAACCCGGATCAAACGGTTCACCGTTTTCCATTCCGGCCCCGGCAACGCTCGATAATAGAAGTATAAAAAAAGTCATCATGCCGTCACCCCTTCCAGAATAAAGTCTAGCACATTCAGGAGCGTCACCAAACCGGCAGCGCAAGGATTTCGCGGTACCAGCGGGGCCATTTACCGGAAGAACCAAGCACTTCGGCGGGCAGAAACGGCCAGCGGAACTCGCCGGCGGCCGGGTCGGGCTCCCTGGCGGAAACCAGCGGGAATATCCACGGAACATCGCCGGCGTCGAGTGCTAATGGACCGGACGCCTCCACATTATGCAGTGACATGAGCTGTCCGTATCTGCGGCGGCGGCGCACCTTTACGGCCTCATGATTGCTGAACGTCCAGGCAAGCGAGGAAGTGGGATTTGATGGAAGGACCGCCGCCGCCTGGCCGGCGCCGGGCGCCCCTGCTGCGACGGGACGAAGCAGTCTCCCCGCCGAAGGAGGCAGCATGGAAAGCAGGTTTGAAAGCTCTATTCGCAGAACGCATGCCGTCCTTGCCGCAAGCGCCGTGCCGTATGAAGCCTCCGGCACCCGTAAAATCGCGCCATAGCGCATACCCAGCATTTTTCCAATAGACGTAATGTAATAATCAGAAGGACAGGCGGGGCCGGCTGACGGCGTGCTCAACGCGCCATGAGCGTTGTCATGGATGGTCACAAGCCCGCGTTCGCGCGCCCACGCCGCGCCCCGAGCGGCGGTTCTGGTCAACCCGAAGTACGTGACGTACAAG
>MEQJ01000153.1:0-919 GCA_001770165.1 Bdellovibrionales bacterium RIFOXYD1_FULL_53_11
TAAGAGCAATTTGCGAGCCAGATCAGCTATCTTGCCCTATGACGAATTGCGATCATGCACAGGCTGGGGGGACGGCTTACAAGGCGCGCGGCATGGGACGGAACGAACAGGGCCGGTCGTTCTGGCAAAAGCTTGTCTATTCGCGCCTCGTAAGCTGGGGGCGCGAATACAACAGCATAAGCTATTATTTTTCGCGCAATTTTTTTGAATCCAGAAATCTGTGGTTGCCGGCGCGCGCGTTTGTTGATCACTGGCTTGATTCGATGATGGCCGCGGGAGTGGGGCCGCCGGGCTATTGTTAAAGAAAACCGGTTCCCGTGAACATGTTATGCCCGCCGGAAACCGGTTGGATTCACTGCTGATCAGTTATCTGCGCTTGCTAGCGGCGTCCTCCGCGTCCACTGTTGCCGCCGCGTGAGCTTCCTCCTCCACGCGAGCTTCCACTGCCATATCCCGGATTTGGCCGTGATGGTGCGGGTCCAGGACGGTACGTCGGCCTCGGCTGCGGCTGGTACGTCGGCCTCGGCTGCGGCTGATATGTCGGCCTCGGCTGCGGGCGCGGGTTGTATCCCGGCGTATCGTGCCCGGGATTCATCGGATGCCCGGGTCTGATTACAGGATTGTGCGGATTGGGCTGCGCGGGATTGCGCGTCCTTGGCGCCACAGGCCTGTATTGATCATTGGCCGGATCGCGTTTCATCGGGGGATGCGAGATGCCTCTGTGATTTGACGAAGGCGGCTGCACCACATGGCGGCTCCCGGCGCGGTCATGCTGAATGATCGATCCCATCGGGATCGGGCGTGAAAAGCGGTCATGACCTGTGACGGAATTTCGATAATAGCCCGGTACTTTGTTAACCGCGACAGGGTGCATGAGCTGGTGACTGCCGATCTGCCGTGACCTCATCGTGGTTACCGG
>MEQJ01000153.1:954-21328 GCA_001770165.1 Bdellovibrionales bacterium RIFOXYD1_FULL_53_11
CTGATCTTGTCCGCCGGGAAAGCGCCCATAATATCCGTTCGGATACGAATCGTTCCAGTGCTTGATGGTTATATTGTAATCAAGCGTATGGTTCACGATATTGCGTTCGCCGAAATGCCGGTGATGTACGGCAGTGAATCCGGGCCTGTATTTGTTGTGGTGCTGGTGATGACCGTAGTAGTGGCCCGCCCGGTGCCCCCACCAGTAGCCGTCGCGGAATCCGTGTTCGTAGCCATGCCGGTAACCGTCGCGGTAACCGTCATAATATGGATACCATCCCACATAACCGTTGTTGTAAAACCAGGTCACGGTGTGGGCATGATACCGTCTCTCGGGATGAACCATCCAGATCCATCCGTAAATGTAATGATAACGCCAGAAACCGTAGTGGTCGGTAAACCAGCCCCACGGATCGTAAGAAACCCAGGTCCAGCCATGGCTGTCGACCCAGGTCCAGTAGCCGTTGCGGTAGGGGACCCAGCCGCTGGCATAGCCATAGGGAACCCAGTAGCGTTCGCCTGAGATGTAGATCCACCGGCCCATTCCGGCCAGCGCGTTGTCTTCGTTAACCGAATTGTAATTGTAATCCTCCGGTTCTGTAATCACGCTTGTCGGCGGTTGGGCGGGGGCGGCGTTTTCACCCGTGCCCGTGCTGATGAGCTTGAGCGTGTCGTTTTCCAGGTTCGTCTTGTTGCGGACCGTGATTGTTATTTCCTTTTGTGCGTTGTAGGGCACATAAAAGTTCATGCCATTGTCGGTGACTTCAAAATTTGTCGCGCCGGCGCAGCTTTCGGCTTGTGCGGCGTCGCATTCGTCGTTTTCTTTTCCGTCCGAACTCCATATGAAGTCTTCGACCGGAGTGTTCTTTGCTTCGAACTGCACGCCATCTGCGCTGACGCCAAAAACGTCGGCAGCGAGCTGGATGACGTCGCCGGTGCGGACCTCAATGCTTTCTGCATGGTTTGGTTCATAATTTCCGTTAATCGATACGATCTTCACATGGTCTTTGGCCTGTGCCGGTGCCGACATGCAAAGAAGCGCACCTGCTGCTATGAGCGGCCAATTGCTGGGTCGCCAAGGTTGCAAGGGTTGTTTATACATAAAATAGACTCCTTTACTCTGGTTTATGTCTCCCAAATGGGACGAACTTTTAAAACATAAATCGGATTTGCATTTGTGGTGCCAATAAATATTGCATCACAAGATATATTTGGGGTCATATTCAGGAGTTTTGTTACATACCATGCGTTATCGGGGACAAAGTGATTCTGCTTGGTGGGGCCATCATGACCAATATTGAATTACGGGCGCAAATAGTCCCCGACTTTAATAGTCTGTTGTTAATGCGGGTCAACTCGTTTACTTTTAATGCGTATTCAAACAAAAACATATTTAAGGAGTCACCCTGATGTTTGAAAAACTCATGCCCCGGGAGGAAAGATTTTTCGAGCTTTTCCGCAGCAGCGCGGAACTAAGCGTGAAAGGCGCCCATGCTTTCAGGGCCATGCTTGACGATCTTCCGAATGTCGAAAAACATGCGCGTGAAATAAAGGACATCGAACACAAGTGCGACGAGGTCACGCACATGACGGTTGAACTTCTTCACAAGACTTTCATCACGCCGCTTGACCGCGAAGACATCTACCAGCTCATCAGCAAGATGGACGATATCCTGGATTTCATCGACGGTGCGGCGATGCGCGTATACCGCTATGGAATCACCGAGCCCACGCAGGAGATGAAGGATCTGGCGGATGTTTCGATAAAGGCATGTGAAAGCGTGAAAAAAGCCATCGACAAGATCCACGATCTTTCTTTTACGTCCGGCATAATCCATGAATGCGTCGAGGCAAACAGGCTCGAAAACGAGTCGGATCAGATTCTTGGCGCGGCCAAGGCAAAGCTTTTCCGCGAAGAAAACGACGTCAAAAAGCTCATCAAACTGAAGGAGATTTACGAATTTCTTGAGACGGTGACCGACCGCTGCGAGGACGTTGCCAATATCATCGAGGGCATTGTCCTCGAATACGCCTGAACGCAGGAGCTGCCAAGATGGAATACACGATGGGTTTCATAATATTCGCCGTCATAGTGGCGCTCGCGTTTGACTTCATGAACGGGTTCCACGACGCGGCCAACTCCATCGCAACCATTGTGTCCACGCGCGTGCTCAGGCCGCACTGGGCGGTGCTCTGGGCGGCGTTCTTCAATTTCATCGCCTTCTTGTTTTTCGGCCTTCACGTTGCAAACACGATAGGCAAGGGGATCGTCGATCCCGCGGTCATTGATCCCGTGATTGCCGTGTCTGCGCTCATTGGTGCGATCGGGTGGGACGTGATCACGTGGTACTACGGCATCCCCTCAAGCTCTTCGCATGCGCTTATCGGCGGTCTGGCGGGAGCGGTGATTGCCAAAGTGGGCGGCATGGGCGCTCTCAAGCTGGGGGGGCTCATCAAGATCGGCGCCTCGATAGTCCTGTCGCCGCTGCTTGGACTGATACTGGCGTATATTTTCATGCTTATCGTTTCGATCATCTGTCATCGCCATCAGCCGCGGCAGGTGGACCGGTGGTTCCGGCGGCTTCAGCTGGTATCGGCTTCCCTGTACAGCCTGGGCCATGGCGGCAACGATGCGCAAAAAACCATGGGCATTATTGCCGTGCTGCTTTTTTCGGCCGGGATGCTTGGCACGGAGTTTCATGTTCCGCTCTGGATAGTGCTGGGCTGTCATGGCGCGATGGCGCTTGGCACCCTCTTCGGGGGCTGGCGCATTGTGCGCACCATGGGCATGAAGATTACAAAACTGAAGCCCTTTGGCGGTTTTTGCGCGGAAACGGGTGGCGCCGCGACGTTGTTTCTTGCCACGGGGCTTGGCATCCCGGTTTCGACCACGCACACGATCACCGGCGCGATAGTCGGCGTAGGGGCGGTCACCAAGCTTTCGGCCATCCGCTGGGGCGTGGCCGGCAGGATCGTCTGGGCATGGATTTTTACCATTCCCGCGTCAGCACTCATGGCGGCGTTTTCGTGGTGGCTGATCAGATTTATATTAAGGATGGCGGGGTAGTATGGATCTTTTTGGCGATCTTCAGGCGCGCGGTCTGGTAAAACAGGTTACGGATGAATCCCTGGATGCCGTTCTTTCCCAAAAAAAAATTACGCTCTATTGCGGTTTTGATCCGACGTCAGACAGTCTTCATATCGGCAGTCTGCTTCCGCTGCTGACCCTGCGGCGTTTTCAGCAGGCCGGGCACCGGGTCATCGCAGTGGTGGGCGGCGCGACCGGCATGATCGGCGATCCGAGCGGCAAACAGTCCGAGCGCACGCTTATGAATGACACCGAGCTTCGAAAGAACATCGAAGGCGTTCGCGCCACGATTTCGCGTTTTTTGGATCTCCAGGGGGCAAATCCCGCGCTTGTACTCGACAACATGGCCTGGTCCGGCATGACGCTGGTTGAATTTCTGCGGGACGTGGGCAAGCATTTTACGGTCAATTACATGATGGCCAAGGAATCGGTGCGCTCGCGTCTTGAGGATCGCGAGCACGGGATTTCGTTCACGGAGTTTTCGTACATGCTCCTGCAGGCGCATGATTTTCTGCATCTTCACAAAAAATACGGCTGTACGCTCCAGATCGGCGGCTCCGACCAGTGGGGCAATATCACGGCCGGCACCGATCTTGTCCGCAAGTGCGGCGGAACAGAGGTTTATGGAATGACCTTCCCGCTTGTGACAAAAGCCGATGGCACGAAATTCGGAAAGACCGAGTCGGGTACCATCTGGCTTGATGCCGCGCGGACTTCGCCCTACAGGTTTTACCAGTACCTGCTTCAAACCACGGACGCCGATGCCGGCGCGATGCTCGGATTTTTTTCGTTCCATCCGCCTGAGCGGATTCAGCAGCTTGAGGCGGCCACCAGGGCTACGCCTGAAAAACGCGAGGCGCAGATTGCGCTTGCGGGCGAGCTGACAGGGCTGGTGCACGGGCGGGAGGCGCTTCGGCGGGCCGAAAAGGCATCGCTGGCTCTTTTCGGTTCCGAGATCCGTGATCTTGATGCGGGCACGCTTGGCGAAGTGTTTGCCGGTGCGCCGTCAACCTCAAAACCAAGGGCGGCGGTTGAGGGCGGCTGGGCGTTGGTGGACGCGCTTGCGGAGACCGGTCTTTGCCAGTCAAAGGGCATGGCGCGCAAGGACATCGCCGGCGGCGGTGTTTACATCAACAACGAACGTGTGACCGATCAGGCGCGGGTGCTTGGAGCCTGCGATGTTCTTGCGGGCGGTTTTATCGTTCTTCGCAAGGGCAAGAAAACCTATCATCTGGTGCGTTTGAGTTAATAACAGCACTCCCATGGCGCCCTAACGCGCCGCATATACCAAAAGTTGGCGGACACTTTCCTAAAAGTTGGCGGACACCTTTCCGATAGGCTTAATATGAAGGGTTTCCTGCGCAATCCTGCCCGCGCATCACTGGTCATCATGCTGCTTGTGGCGGCCTGGTGCGTGCTTGGTGCGTCGGCGCCGGATCGTGGACGAAGTTCGAAAAAACAGAAAACTGATGCCATAAGGACGGCGCTCACCGTGCTGATGGATCTGCCTTCCGGCCGCAGGGTGATTTCAAACATGATGCTGCGCTGGCAGCTTCCGGACGAGGAGGCGGTGGCCGGGATTTTCAAGTGGGGAAATGTCTCAAAAACCGACGCCGTGCTTACCCGTCATTTTGATCCCGAAACAGGAAGAGAGCAGCGTGAGAGGCTGGTTACAATTTATATTAAACGCGGCCAGTCGAAGGCCGATCTGGTTCTTGATGTGGCACATGAACTTACCCATGCAGCCAGCGGACCCCAATGGGATCCTTATGACCCCGAACTCACTGCGGCCAGATACGTTTGGATATCGCTCGAAGGCGATGGCGGCGAGATTGATGCGCTTATAACCGAGTGCCGGGTGGCCGGTGAACTGGGTATTGTGCGTGGGGCGACCGCGGCGCGGTGCATGAGATACAGGGTCAGCGAAGAGCCGGCGCTGGCGCGGGATCGCATCAGGGAAGATCTTTACAGGGTTGGCAGCGCCCGAAACAGGCTTGTCAGGATGCTGGGGCTGGATGTGGAGTTGTTTCCATTCCTGTCGGACCGTGTTCCAAGACTTTTTTCGTCAACCGGCAATGCGCCGTATCCGCTGGCGCTTGCGGAAGAATATGATGAGTTGACGCGTATTGCCTGCAGCAATTCAGAAAAAAGACTGGCTAGAATCAACGGACGCGATCCGGCGTCCGCCACCGACCTGGCCAAAAAAATTACGTCCTTCTTTCTGGCGCGGCGCTGCAGAGGGGTTTGATTTTTTTTTAACAACTCTGACAATTCCTGGATTAGAATTATTCTTATGTTCTCAGAAACGACAAAGATACTTGTGGTGGACGACATGAATACAATGCGTGCGCTCGTCAAAAGCCAGCTCAAGGCGATGGGGTTCAGGAGATTCGTCGATGCCGACAACGGCGAGAATGCGTTCAAGGTGCTCGAAGCCGCAAAGGCGGAAAACGCCCCGGTCGAGCTTGTGCTTTCCGACTGGAACATGCCGGTCATGACAGGGCTTGAGTTTCTGAAAAAAGTCAGAACGATCGAAGCCTACAAGAATCTTCCTTTTATTCTGGTCACGGCCGAAGGCGAGCAGTCACAGGTAATGGAAGCCATAAAGGCGGGAGTGAGCAATTATCTTGTAAAGCCCTTTACGCCGGCCGGGTTGCAGGAAAAAATCCTTGCCGTCTGGAAGAAACACAATCCGGGTAAATGATTATATGGCGATAAACATCAAGGTTGAAAAAAACCATATTGTAATAAGCACCGACAGTAGTGTTTTTGACGATAATGAAGCCAAGGAGAGTGTTGAAAAACTCAAGGCGCAGACGGAATCAAGGCCGCTGGTCGTTTTCGACCTCCTGTCCGTGCCTGATGTGCCGCTTCAGTCCTTGAGAACCCTGACAAGGGCCTTGAGCGCCTTTGCCCAGCATGAAGCGAGAGTAGCGGTGATCGGAACGAGGGAGACCTGCAAGCTGATCAAGGATCAGGGGCTGGACAGGATTTTTTCTTGTCATTTGAGCCTCAGCGAGGTGGTGAACGATCCCTCCGCCGCCAAACAGCGGGCACTCGAATTTCTGAATACCACGCTTGAGGCGGTGGCATATACGCTGCAGGTTTCAACCAACACGAAGGCGACGCCGGGCAAAACATATATGCGCGGCAGCGGCCCCGATATTGTTGCGGACGTCGCGGCCACGGTCGGTATCATAAGTGCTCCGTTCAACGGGGCTCTTATCGTGGGGTTTCCGCTGAAGACCTATCTTGGAATCATGTCACGGCTGCTTGGACAGGAGTTCAATGAGCTGACCGACGAAATCCGCGACGGTGCGGCCGAACTTCTCAATATCATACTCGGCCAGGTCAAGGTTTCCCTGAACGAAAAGGGCTTTGCCATCAAACAGGCGATTCCAACCGTTGTTCATGGCGAGAAGGTCCGGGTCATGCCGTCGTCCTCGCGCCCCTCGATCATCGTGCCGTATACTACGGATATCGGCGATTTTTACATCGAGCTGAGCACCAATCCCGCGAAAAACTGATCAGTTTTTTGTGTTTTAAAAACACGCCCTAATACTCCCCGGCAACGCCCATCGTGAATATCCAGCGTTTGCTTAGTCCTTCGCACTGCGGGCTTTTACGATCTTCAGTACAACCTCTTTTATAATAAAATGCAGACAACCCTGCCGAAGCAAAGGCTTTTATCCACTTATATCCGAGTTCCAGTCTCAGTTCGGTATCTGAAAGCACTGATTGCCCACCCTTCCTGTCAATTATGTTTTTTGTACCATCTGTGATGGACACATCAGCGAGCGGACCTGCAAAATAATGCAATCCCTGCCGCAGCACGATTCTTAAGAAACCAGCGTATTCCAGACCTGTTTCCAGCTTCAGCCATGAACTCCATCCTGACGGATCTCCTGGATCAAACTCGCTACCACCGCTACCCTTGCCAAGTAAATGTCTGTTGTTGTCTCCAGAAACAGCAATATCTTTTGTTAATGCAATACCCGTCAGGGTCAGAATTCCGTTTAAAAACCAGATTAATTTCTCTTCCGAAGGACTAGAAATTTTTTGATGTGCATTCAACCAAAAGGCAACAGGCGTGATGCCAATTGCAGATTTAAGTTTCATGTCATCACGTCGCTGGAAATCTGCTCCTAATATTGTAACCCCTCCATTCACATCACCACCGAATGCCTGAAGGCTGAATATGGATAATTGAACATCCATATAATCCAGTTTCCCTTCTAGGTTTTTCATTGAGATACCAATGATAAACTCTGATGGTGATAAAATACCATAATTTCCCATGGGACCGGCATCTGGATCTGCATCAAATCTACCCGGCGTCTTGTTGTCTCCGTAGCCGGTGTTTTTTCCATTCAAGTTAAAATTTAAATTTCCTCTTACCAAAACAAGAGCCATTGGAGCCTTGCCATTGAATGGCAATTGAATTTGTGAGCCCATGCCAACATCAATAATTGGTGGACCATCTTCACTGGAAATTTCAGCTCTTGCATTGAGACAATTAAAAAATGCCACACTAACAGCAAGCGGGCAAAAAACCAGCCATGAAATAATACTATTCAACATACTGTCTATCTCCCTTCATTTTTCAGAGACAATAATTATATTCGGGTTGTTGCATGTTTGACGCCACGTGTCAAGCATGTGCGCTGGCGTTCGTGTAAAAAAACTGATCAGCTTTTTGTCAGCACTTCTCTCTTGGCACGGCAATGACCGCCTTGAGGCAAACGCCAGTGCCGTCATTGCCGGTGACAAGCCGGTCGCGGCTTGCTTTGTGTTCAAGCTACCAGCGTGAGATCAATATCCTCCAGCACCTCTTTTACCTTGAGCAAAGTCTTGAAGGTCGGGTTGTTTTCGCCGGATTCAAGCCGTTGATACGGTAACAGGCCGATGCCGAGCTTGTCCGCCACCTGTTGCTGGGTATATTGATGCTTAAGGCGGGACATCTTGATCATGATGGAAAGCCGTTCAAATGGATTGAACATTTCATTCAATTCATCCAGCCTTTCTGATGCCGATTCCATGCCCCAGCCGATCAACCGCCTGCCCTTCGCTGAAAGAATCTTGAATATGCCGTTTTTCTGCGGAACGGAATAATTCCTGACTTTTTTTTCAATGACTTCTAGGTAATCGGTTTTATCATCATAATATATGTACATGATCATTCTCCCTTCTTGTAAATAACTTTGCCGACTTTTGGTTTTGTCGTTGTCAGGGCGGTCGAAATGATGCTGCTTTTTGTAGTTTATGAAAATCAAAGCCATATCAACCCATAATACTACATTAATGTAGTATTTACAACCAGTAATCACAGAAAGCCAAGCCAATCGCTTGACAGATTTTCTCGCCTATTCTACATGTTGTCGCCATGTTGACGACCACGATCTACAAAAGCTACCGCGAATATCTCATTATTTTGATTTTATTGACTACCATAATTTCTTCAGTTTTCATCGTGAAAGAGAGTAACGAGTTCTGAAGTTGAAACTCGCTTGTTCTAAAAGTGGGAATTACAGGCGCTCAAGATCCTTTGCGATTCTTTCGAGGATATCAGTCAGGGTGGGGCGCCCCCGGAAATAGAGGGATGCGCTTCGGGCGTATTCCCGTTCAAAGATTTCGCGGTCCTTGGGGGAGTTCAGCCTCAGGGCGTCGCTATTTGCCACTTTCGGATCGTCTCCACCGAAGCGCTCCATCTTGTATGCGACGTATTCGGGGGTCCCAATGAAGGCGCGGACGTCATCGCGCTCGATCAGCTGATAAAGATCGTAATAGTGCCGGATGAAGTTTTCCGGAAGATTCGCACCCTGTTTGCCTTCTTTGTAGAGTCTGAATTTGCGGACAACTGCCTGGAGCTTCTCGACGAAGGTGTAGCGGGGCTCGTAGCATGCGACATTCTGTGCGCGGTTGTCTCTGATGGCGACTCCGGGTGTGTTGCAGGCTTTTTCGTACGCCCAGGACGAAATCAAGCGAGGCTGGTTCGGGGTCGTTCTGTCGAAACCAACCTCAAGCAGGATTCCTTCTTTTAGTCCCGGGGCGGTTCCGAAGTGTGATGAGTAGACGATGCGGATGCCGCCGTTCCGTGATTTCTGCTTATCGTCGAACGTCTCATCGCGGGTAACCTCGGTGACTACTGGAATACGGCCGCGAAGCTCCTTTGCGATCCAGTCGAAGTATTTACGGCGGGATTCCCGGTGTTTGTCATCATCGTGATTCCTACCACTGTAGACTTTAAACCCGCAGGCCTTCTCGTCAGGCTCGATCTTGATGTCGATGTCTTCAGAGAAACGGTGGATGCAACCGTAGCCCTTGGAGAGCGAGGTGCCGCCCTTAAGTTGAAAGCTGAATTTCGCTTCTTGCAGGCTCCACAGGACGTGCATGATCCAGTAGTCTTTTTCGACAAGCGCCGGGTCTTTGATGGCCACCTCGCCAGCGGTGATGTCGATGAGATCCTTGAACTCCGAAAGACTGTGCAGGAGGGGCTGGGTCATAGTGAGCGTCCTGAGGCGTTATCTTTTATGATGGCTTCAAGTTTTTTCAGTGTCGAAAGCGTCCCGTAGTGTCGGGCGGCGTGGATAAGTTTACGCGAGTTCATCTGTGGCAACTTGTTTTTCAGGAGTTCGACAACTCTGTCGCGGTCTTCGGCGAGATCGTTCAAGCGGTTGAGAAGTTCGACGACAAGAAACTCCTGGGTGAGTACCTTGGGGGCCTCTCGCCAGCGGTGGAATGTGTAAGTGCGAGAGCCTAGCTGGAACTCGCCGACCCGCTTGCGATTGAATACGACGCGCGTGTTGTAGAGCTGGGTGGTTCCCAGGCCGAGCGCGTTAAATTGACTGGGGCCGTAGACGACAAAGTGGTCGTCTTTCAGAAATGATTGAAGGAGTGAGTGCTCTTCTGGCGGCGCTTCTCCAAATACGGTGGCTCTCGGGGCGGCGTACATGCCTTGAGAAACTTTTTTCAGTTGGCCGGCTTTGACCAGTTGAACCAGGTGGCGATCGACGTTTGAAGAGATGCGAGCCAGTTCAGACCGGCGATACACCTTGCCGGGAACCAACGCTGTCTTTAGTCGTTCGAGAGTTTGAGCGGGTCGCATTAGGTGCCTCCTTGTTCTTTAGTGTCGGACATTTGGGGTAAGAAGTCAAGTATGTTAGTAAAAAGTCATGTAATAACCCATGTAAGGCACCGATAGTAGATGATATTCAATAACTGTACGTATGGCCACGTCATTGGCCGCCTGTCTTAAGGCCATTCGAGCGGCTTTGAGGGCGAAATGGGAATGCGCGTTTACTTGTTGCATGGGAGCACCGTTCGCCGTGGTCACCCGTCAATTAACCGCGCACGCTCCCGCAAAATACGGTCTGTAGGTTGTTCCAGAGGGAAGCGAAACCCCTGTCAAAAGGTCGAACCACTACGTGATGTCCACGGCCGGAGCCGGTGTGGCATTCTGAGCCCGGCGATTTGCCACTTGCGGTAGAACACCTTGTACATCGGCTCCCAGCAATACAGCTCGACAAAATCCCGCTTCGTCCCGCGCCACGAAGCATAACCTTTTCATTGTAAATGAAAAGGTTATATGATACCTTTTCATTATGATTGAAAAGAATGCATTACTTGAAATCATTGAAGAACAGCACTCCGAATGGATTGATAAAAGAGAAGCATTGATACCGCGCAACGTAGAACATGGCACATCAATCACGTCTTCTCATGCCGCGGTTATAACGGGCATCAGAAGATGCGGCAAATCCACGCTTTTAAGGCAGTTTGCTCAAGATAAAGAGCGGGACTATTATTTCAGATTCGAGGATGAACGGCTTATCGATTTTAATGCGCAGGATTTTCAGTTGCTCTATGATGTGTTTCTTGAAAAATTCGGCATTCAACGGATTTTCTGGTTTGACGAAATCCAGGTCGTAGAGAAGTGGGAACTTTTTGTCCGTCGCATGATGGATAAGGGCATGAAATTTTTTCTAACAGGCTCTAACGCCTCCCTGCTCAGCCGTGAACTTGGCACTAAACTTACCGGCAGGCACCGCAATACGACTCTTTATCCGTTTTCATTCGCCGAATACCTGCGATTTGTGAAAATAGATGTTTCAAAATCTTTTTTCAACAAGCCAGAAGAAAGAGCCGGAATCAACCGTGCATTCAATTACTATCTTCATAACGGAGGCATGCCTGAATATATCAAAGAAAGGGATATTGAATTATTGCGATCA
The DNA here is from genome assembly GCA_001770165.1 of Bdellovibrionales bacterium RIFOXYD1_FULL_53_11. GTDB lineage: Bacteria > Bdellovibrionota > UBA1018 > UBA1018 > UBA1018 > XYD1-FULL-53-11. The sequence goes on from MEQJ01000153.1 coordinate 12,273, forward strand.
GTTTATGACGATATTTTATACAGGGACATCGCCGTCAGACATGATCTGGGCAATATAAGGCTTTTACGCGAAATCGGTCACCAGCTGATCTCACAAATCGCATGTTCCGTTTCGTTTAATAAAATGAAAGACCGTTTTTCGCTTGGAAGCGTCAATACATTGAAAAAATACATTGGCTATTTTGAGGACTGTTACCTGTTTTTTGCTCTCAACTGTTTTTCTCCATCGCTCAAAAAGCAATTGGTTCTGCCAAAGAAAATTTATTGCATGGACAACGGCTTTCACCAAGCACTCGGCTTTGGCGTCATAAACCAGGAAGGCAGACTTCTTGAGAATCTTGTGGCAGTTGAACTAAAGCGGCGAAACGCCGAATTGTACTGGTATAAAACAAAAACAGACCGCGAGGTGGACTTTCTTGTCAGGAAAGGCGTAACGCCTTCATCACTTATTCAGGTTTGTTATTCCATTCGAGACGTAGAAACCAGAAAGAGAGAACTTGACGCTCTTACAGAAGCCATGGGTGAGACCGGAATCAAGAATGGAATGATATTAACAACAGATCGTGATGTAGAAATAAAAACAAGCCATGGCGTAATATCGGTGGTCAATATCACGCGGTGGTTGTTGGAAACTTGATGACTGTCATGCTACCCCTGTTCGTGTGAAAAAAACTGATCAGCTTTTTGTCAGCGCTTCTCTCTTAGCACGGCAATGACCGCCTTGAGGCAGGCTCCGGCGCTGTCATTGCCGGTGACGAGCCGGTCGCGGCTTGCGAGGAAGTTCGATACCCCGTGCACCGGTATGTCGCCGTTTCGTCCGGCGATGTAACCGAACGTGTAAGCGCGATAGACAAACGGCACGGGTTTCCCGGTTTTTTTCATGTGTTCGATCATTTTCTTGTGGTTCATGTTCATTTTCTTGTGGTTCTTTATTTCGCGATACTTGAAGTCATAATCCGTGAAGACAACAACGCTCCTCTTTTTAGAGACCGGCTCAAGCATACTGACAAGATATTCCGAGTCGGATTTCCCCAAATACGCCTTATGCCAGGTGTTGCTGAGGTCAAGAACCGAGATCCGGAGTCCGGCATTTTGCAGGTTTTCTGTGATCCGCATGGCATCGACCGAGCGGTTGAGATTTGCCACGTCGGCGATGATGCGGCCGCGTTTTGCAAGTCCTTGCAGTCGCACAAACAGTTCCTTGTTGTTCCAGTAGATGGATTTCCGGAATTCGTCCGGGTCGGGTATATTGGCTAGCCAGGGTCTGTAGTATCGTTTCCAGCTTTTGCTGTCCCTGGCCCAGACCCGCCACCATTCCCAGTTGGCGCGGCTTTGGAGCATGGCGGCCGTGCCGGAGAGGTGAGGACGCGCCTTGAGCGCGGCCAGCCACTCTTCGTGCGAAGCCGAGAGCCGCAGCTTGAGATAATCCAGCGGGTCTGCTTCTTTTGCCAGATCAAGCAGGGCGGCGTTCATGCGGTTGAAAAAAACCACGCGCGGATCGCGGTCGAGCAGAAGAAGGTGTGAGGTGTTTTCAGCCAGTGACGCGCCGATGAATCCCCGCTCGGTTCCGACGGAGATATACACCCCTTTGGGGGCGTCCTTCACTATGGGGGCGAGCTTATGCGTGAAGGTTTCGTTCGGGACCACATATGATTTATCAGGCGGTCCAAAATCTTCAAGGCCGACCGGGGTATCGCCGAATCCCGGAATTTCGCCAGCGGCGGCCGCACCGGACGATAATGCGGCGCACAGCAGACACACCTGCATGAATAGAGATATTGCTCTCACATACTGCTTGTCGGAATGAATGCCGTTTTTTTAAAACACGAATACCAGATTGCCCATTACCGTGGTTTCAACGTGTTTTTCGGAAATATCCTGAATGAATCCTTCGCGATAGCACTGTTCGACGGAGAGGACGAATTTCAAAAAATCACCAGGAAACGTATAAGCGAGCCAGGCCCGCCAGCTTGTGCGATGGTCGGTGAGGCTGAAGTGGTTTGTGATGTCTTCCTGATGACGGTCCTTGAAGTCTATGGATCTGAAGTAATCAAACTTGAACTCGGCGCCGGCCTCGAAATCCTTGTAGCTTGCGACAAGCTTGGGGGTGATCGTGATGCCGAAGGCATAGTAGTATTTCTGCTCGGCAAGCACGGATCTGATGCCCTCCGTGCTGTTGTGTTCGCTCCAGCGGTCGATCGCGTAGGAGCGCACTATTGCGAAGTCGCCGAACACGTCTATCACCATCCGGACGCTGAGCCCCTTGTAATAAAGGCTCAGATTGAGCGTGGGCCCGAGGACGTTGACGATGCCGAGCTTGTCGCGGACAGCGGTGTGGGCGCCTTCGCCCTTGCGGTGGACGGAGTAATCGTACGCGCTTGCGGCGCCTATGAAAAAGCTGTAGCCGCTCAGCGAACCCCGGGCGTCCTCGCTGGTGTTTTGTTTGTAATACCCGAAAAGGGCGGCCTTGGCGAAGAACTGGAATTCGAGCAGCCCTTCGGCATCGATCACCGCTTTTAACGAGCTTTGCGTGAAGTTGCCGTCCCAGAGCAGCCGGGCGGCCTTGCCGGGTTTGCCGTAGATCGGGATGTTGATGATCTCGGTTTCAAAGCCAATCGACATCGACTGGCCCGCGTGCGAGTGGCGCTGCGTCCCGCCCGGTCCCTTGGAGGTGCCGCTTGCGTGCGAATAACCGGTGCCGGCATAAAGCGCGAATTCATGCCAGATGTCGGTGGTGAAGCCCCATCTGCCGGTGTTCGCGCTGCGCTTGGGCTTGTTTTTTGAGATCCATTCATACAGCTTGCGGGGGGTGCCGAACACGGAAGCCAGCACGTTGTTTACGATGCTGTTTTCACCCTTGTCAAAAAAGGCGCCAAGCTGCGCCAGCACTTCGCCGATCGCCATGCCGGCCAGCGGCGTGACAATCAGGTCGTTGAGGCTCACTTTTTCGCGGAATTCGCAGATGAATTCCCAAAAGGCGCTGGCGGCGAAGGCCGCCAGGAACGATTCGAGGGTCGTGAAATTTCCGGACCGCATGAAAAGGTAGTAGTAGGCGCCGGCCATCGGGTGGCCGACGGAATTGGTGGCGTGGTAGTTGTTGTCAAAACGGACTGCTTCACCCGAGAGTTTTTTGCGCCAGCTCGGCCAGTCCCAGCCGAGCTCCCAGTCGCGCGCGTTTGTTTTCTTGTCGGCCCAGTAAACCCCGACCTGTGTGCCTAAAAAAGCAAAAATCTCGATCGCGGCTTTCAGGTATTGCCTGTTGTTCGGTTTTTCATTTGCATATAGGCGCCAGGCGTCTTCGAACGAAAGCGTTTTTCCGCTGATCTTCTCCTTGTATTCTCCGTCTTTCGGGTCGAACCGGATTTTTTCCGAGCCGCCGGGCAGGGTGTCGAGCGAGAGCTTGAGGAGGGCTTCTTTTTGAAACCGCCTCGAATTGAATGAACCATATGCCCCGCGCAGAAGTTTTTCGAGGGTTGCGCCCTGGCTGGCGGCGCTTGCCGGTTCAATTGTCCAGCCCGATTGCAGCGGATCGGTTTCATCAAGATTGCCATTCCAGTCCTGAATCGTGACTTGAAGCGCACCGTTTGCAAGCCTGATGGCAGATGCGTGGTATTCAAAAGCTCCTGACCGGCGGGCATTTTCAATGCCGCGGGTGTCGGAGGCCAGGCCGCAATGGGAAGATCGTGATTTCCATGCGCGCTCCATTGCCGAAGCGAGCAGTTTGCATTCGCGTTTGGCGGCAGCACGCCTGACGTTCGGATCGACAGACCCGGCGGCGTCAGCAGACAGGTAGTATGTTATTTCCCCGTTCAAATCGACGGGCTTGTAGCTCTGGCCGGATGCAAGCGGCATTATAATGATGTGAGCCAACAACACTGACATGTGATGCACAGTCATGATGCATCATGTCATACGGCATTTTTGCACGCCTGGCAATTCTGATTCTACAACTATTTTTTTCAGGAAAAATGACGGCTTGTTGACGCCTCGGGTCACGGGCTATAACATTAAAGTCGGGGGTGGAAGTGGTAAAAAGTGCTAAACTTCGCATATCCACGGGCGCTGCCATTATCGGATTTGCAGCCACCGGAGCGCTTTCCATGGGGGGGGCGGGATGCGCCAACAAGGACTTCAACCACCCTGTAGCTGCGGCCGCAAAAAAATGGTGTGAGCCAAGACTTGCCGATTACGGAGCCGCGACCGTTGATTATGATTCCACCGCGCTGTCTTACAACGCCTACCGGCTTGCGACCTCCCGCATTTCGGCGGCTTATGTCGGATCTTTTTGCGATGGCACGAGTTGCGGCGGCGGCGCGGATACCTATGTGAAGACAAGCCGCATTTTCTGGGGCATGGGATCGGGGGACGACGAAACCGGGTGGGGCGCCACAACAACCCTGCTTGGCGCCGCGGCCGCCGCGGCCGGCAACATCGCGGCCGGTATCGAACGTGCGGGATGGCTGGGACTTGCGATGTTTTCAAAAGCCGGTCCAGCCGCCACCGGCGCGCTCTTTTCATCTCTTGAGTGGGCGGCAACGGCCGATCCGGCGGCGGCAACGCCCGCTGCGGCCAATGATACATATGGTTATAAAAGCGCGATTTCCATTGAAGGCAACAGTGACGCTTATGCATTTGTCGATTCGGCAACCGCCTGGCCCAAGGTGCTTGCATATTCGGGCGCTTGGGCGGGCAGCGTGACCGCAAGTGTCGGCATGCAGGCCAAACAGCTTGATTTTCTTTACGACGGTATCGGTAAAACGCTGGTCTGGAGAGGCGACGGGTTGTTCACTGCAAATCAGATAAGCGTCGGTTACCTGTATGCCTGTTCGGTAGGCTCAGGCGGATTAACAAAGTGTTGGGGAGAAAACGGCAAGGGGCAGCTCGGGGATGGAACAATTGTTGATAAGGCGAGAAATACCACGGTAATCGGAATGACCGGCGGAACCAAATTTGTTTCAGCCGGATATGAGCATTCGTGCGCAGTCAATACAAATGGCGCGGCTTTTTGCTGGGGATCGGATGCTAACGGGCAGCTCGGAAATGACAACGCCGTAAGCGCCGATCAAACTACGCCTGTCAATGTGTATGATCTGACAAGCGGAATCGTCGCGGTTGAAACAGGAAGACAACACAGTTGTTCACTTTCCACGTCGGGCGGCATGAAGTGCTGGGGCGATGATGAAAATGGAGGCGCCAACACCGGGCAACTCGGGAATGATGCCGCTTTTGTCGATACGTATGTTCCCGCTGATGTTTCCGGGCTGACAAGCGGAGTATCGGCGATTGCTCTCGGAAGTTATCATTCTTGCGCCCTTACGACCAGCGGCGGCGTGAAGTGCTGGGGCGATGATACCAGCGGACAGATAGGTGACGATGCGGCTTCGGCCAATCAGGCGGTACCCGCTGATGTTTCCGGACTTGCAAGCGGGGTGACGGCAATAGCGGCCGGTGCGGCTCATTCATGCGCGCTGCTGGCGGCGGGCACAGTCAAATGCTGGGGAGAGAACAGTGACGGGCAGCTCGGCGATAACAATTCCCCGAATGACAGCGGCGTTCCGGTTGCGGTGTCGGGGTTGTCCGGCGTGATGGCAGTTACAGCCGGAGACAATCATACCTGTGCGCTGCTGTTTACGGGCGAAGTCAAATGTTGGGGCGACAACACAAGCGGGCAGCTCGGCGACAACAACTCCGGTACCGACAGCGCTGTGCCGGTAAGCATTTCTTCCGTCGGCAACAATGTCGCCGGCGTGGAGGCTGGAGGCAGCAACACCTGTGTAATTCATTCGACAAATGCGGTTTCCTGCTGGGGCGACAACACAAGCGGGCAGGTTGGCGACAACACGAACACACAAAGAGACTTCGGCGTCCCCGTTTATGGCTGTCTTGATGCGGATGGCAACTGCGCGATTAATTCCACCTGGTCCGTGGATTCATATGGAACAACGGATCTGTCAAAGATTTCCATGCTTAGTGCTCCTCTGATAGACAGTTCGGGCGCGAAATACACCGCCGCCGGCTTCTCGGCGGCCGCCGACGCGAGCGGCAACGTGGTGGTGGTTTTTGTGCAAAAGAAAAACCCCGCGCCCGTCTGCTCCGGCACGACCACGCCCGCCACAAGCGGCTGCGAGTACCGCGTGTTTGCCTCCATGCGCGGAGCGACGGGCGTCTGGACCGGGCCGACGCAGCTTGACGGCGGCATTCTCGACGAAACGACTTCCACGGTTTACCAGGCAAACGCCACGAGCGGCGGCGTGGATTATCCCACGCCATCGGTTGCCTACCTCGGCGACGGCATCTTCATGGCGGCTTTTCCGATGATCAACACTTCGGCTCATACGGGCGCCGTGTATGTCCGCACTTATAATGTTGGCAGGGGCTGGGATTCAAAAAACACCACGCTCGATTCTTCCGGCATCACAGGCACCGCAGACCAGTACCGGGTGGTCAACGATCTCAAGCTCGCAACTGACGGCGCGGGCAATGCCGTGCTTGCCCTTCATCGCATTACAACGGACAATGCCACGGTTGCAAACCGCAGCTACGGGCACAAGGTTTACCTATATAAAGACGGAGGCTGGGACGGCGGTACCGTCTTGACCGGATACACCGGGTGTCTCACTACGGCATGCAAGAATCCCAAGCTCCAGACAGGGATGTTTGAAAACGGCCAGATCCTTCTGATCGGTCCCGCGGCCGCCAGTGCTTCTGATGCCAACGTCAGATTGTTTTCATTCGAATACAGATGATCGCAGCTTGAAAATTATATATACTGCCAGCATGGACAACACCGTGCTTTTTGCCTTCGGACTGACGTTGCTGGCAGGGCTTTCAACCGGAGTGGGCAGCCTGATCGGGCTGATGACCCGCACTACCAACAGGGGGTTTCTCTCGTTTTCACTCGGCTTCTCGGGCGGCGTGATGATTTACGTCTCGATGATCGAGATTTTCGCGAAATCAAAAACCAGTCTTTCCGAGGCCTGGGGGCCGGTAAGCGGGGCCTGGGGCGCGGCCGGGGCTTTTTTCGCGGGCGTGGCAATCATGGGCCTTATCGACCGGCTTATTCCTGAAAATGACAATCCCCACGAAATCCATAGTGTCGAAGAAATGGAGGGCGGTGCCAATGCGGCGGTGAGGGCGCACAAGCATTCGTTCAAGCCGCTCGGCCGCACGGGGGTGTTTGTCGCGCTTGCCATCGCGATCCACAATTTTCCGGAAGGGCTCGCCACCTTCATGGCGGCGCTCCAGGACCCGAAGCTCGGAATAGCAATCGCCGTTGCCATCGCGATCCACAACATCCCGGAAGGCATTTCGGTGTCGGTGCCGATATATTTTGCGACCAGAAGCAGAAAAAAGGCCTTCTGGTGGTCTTTTGCGTCAGGGCTTTCGGAGCCCGTTGGAGCCATCGTGGGTTATACCCTGCTTCGTCCGTTCATGAACGGAACGATGTTCGGACTGGTCTTTGCGGTTGTAGCGGGATTCATGGTTTACATCTCGCTTGACGAGCTCTTGCCGGCGGCGCGTGAATACGGCCGGCATCATACTTCGATTCTGGGGGTTTTTTGCGGCATGGCGGTCATGGCGGTGAGTTTGCTGTTGTTTATTTAAAGGCTTTTTCATATCTTTCCCGGGGGGTAATATGGAAAAAAACATTCTGGATAAAATAGCAACCTACGGCGATTATGCCATCGAGCTTCAGCGCGGTTTGACGGCAATTCCGGCAATCAGCCCTTCCAGCGGCGGCGAGGGTGAATTCGACAAGGCCCTCTGGCTTGAAGCTGAACTCAGAAAACTCAAATTTGACGATCTCACGCGCATCGATTGCCCGCAGCCGGAGGCAAAGGGCGGCGTGCGCCCGAATATCATCGCAAGGTACAAGGGCACGGGTTCATCAAAGACGCTCTGGATAATGACGCATATGGATGTTGTGCCGCCCGGCGAACTCAAGCTCTGGAAGACTGATCCGTATAAATTGCATGTGGAAAATGGCCGCCTCTACGGACGCGGCACCGAGGACAACCAGCAGGGGCTCGTGGCGAGCATCCTCACGGTGCGCGCGATGATGGAATGCGGGTATCGCCCGCCGGTGGACATAGCGCTTTTGTTCAATGCCGACGAAGAAACGGGGAGCACGTTCGGCGCCGGATATGTTGTAAACAAACATCCCGAAATTTTTGGCAAAAACGACATGTTCATTGTTCCGGACGGTGGCACGCCCGACGCCACGATGATCGAGGTGGCCGAAAAATCAATCATGTGGCTCAAGATCCGCACGCTCGGAAAACAGTGCCATGCCTCCACGCCGGAGCAGGGGCGCAACGCTTTCAAGGCCGCGTGCGAGCTGGCGGTCAATCTGGGGGCGTTGTATAAAAAATTCAATAAAAAGGACAAACTCTACGATCCTCCCGTGAGCACGTTCGAGCCGACAAAAAAAGAAGCAAACGTGCCCAACGTCAATACCATACCCGGCGAGGACGTGTTTTACCTCGATTCGCGCGTGATGCCCTGTTACAAGCTCGCCGAGGTCAAGGCCGAGATCAAAAAGCACGCAAAAAAAATCGAAAAAAAACACAAAGTGAGGATTTCGTTCGAATCCGTGCAGGAAGGGCAGGCCGCGCCGCCAACGCCGTCCGGTTCGGAAATCGTGAAAGTCCTGACTGAATCGATAAAAAAGATACACAAGTCAAAAGCAAAACCGATGGGCATCGGCGGCGGCACGGTGGCAGCGTTTTTCCGTCGGCTCAAGCTGCCCGCCGTTGTTTATTCAAAGCAGGACGAGGTCATGCATCAGCCCAACGAGTACTGCATTCTTGACAACCTGATCGGGGATGCCAAGGTGTTTGCCGTAACGGCGATGAATATCAAGCCATAATGATCTTATGATGCACCGTTTGAAAAGCCCTTTTTACTGACAATTTGAGTTGTAACGGCTGTCGTTGTTGCTGTTCTTGGATCTTCTTCGGAGTTTGTTCAAAAAAACCTGGGTTTGAATGGCTCTGGGTTGTCATACTCTGCCGCAAACATGGCGCGGTATTTGTGATTGGCATCGGGCACATGCTT
>MEQJ01000154.1:0-3998 GCA_001770165.1 Bdellovibrionales bacterium RIFOXYD1_FULL_53_11
ATGATAACCTGGGTGTTTTGGCTTTCGATTCGCAGCAGTTAACCGCTGGGCTCGCCTTTTTTACTCAACATGCACAGGCTGGGGGGACGGCTTGAGACAAGATGAGGTCGGTGATATTTCACGATAAAAGCATGTATATCGTAAAATATAGTGTGTTTTGGAAAGTATTTCACGACATACTTGAAAATAACGTGAAAAATGATAAAATCAAATCAATGAAGAAAAGACCGGATTACTATAGAAAAGTCATCGAGCTAAGGAGGCGATATTATAATGCCTCGATGGGCAAACAAAGCCTCTTGAATATGCTTGGAGAGGCAGAAATCGCCGAACAGGTATATAATTCCAATGCAATTGAAAACAGCACACTGAGTCTTGAAGAAACAGAAAAGATACTTCTGCAGATCGACCTTGACCGGTACATCTCAGAAAGGGAGATCTTTGAAACAAAAAATCTGGCGCGTGTAGTATCCTACATCGACAAGAAGGCGAAGGAACAGGAACTTACACTTGAAGTAATGCTTTTGCTCCATAAAATGCTGATTTCAAATATCCGTGATGATGTGGCAGGAAGATTCCGGGCAAAAAATGAATGGGTCCGGGTCGGCAGCCATGTTGCAGTGGACCCGGTTAAAATCGTGAATTTGCTTGAATTAATGCTGGTCAAATATCAATCAACTGCCCACGAAAACATCATCAACCGTATTGCATTGCTGCATCTTACGTTTGAGCACATACATCCATTTGTCGATGGCAATGGGCGGATGGGAAGGGTGTTGAACAACTATCTGCTGATCAGGGAAGGTTATGTTCCAATCAACATCAAGTTCATTGACAGGAGTAAATATTACGAGGCATTCAGGGAATTCGACAAAAAAGGGATTGTTTCAACGATGGAGGAAATTGTCGGAAAAGCCCTCACCAACAGTTACCATAAAAGGTTGGCTTATCTTGAGAGCATGAATATCTTAACCCTGTCTGCTTATGCAAAGAAGTGTAAAATATCACATTCGAATCTGATCAATAAGGCAACCCGGCAGACGATTGAGGCATTTCTTGAAAAGGGAATCTGGAAAATCGGGGTAAAACCCGGAAAGAAAAATTAATATCAACGCCAGCGAATGGAGTGGGGTTATTGCGCCGGACCGAACGACTGAAAAGAATTCTGGGCTAGAACCTGTACCCGCTAGACACGATATCACTTTCTCTCTAATGGGATGACCTCGGTTTTTGAGCTGAAACCCGGTGCGAGTTGGCCTCTTGTTTGCATATACCACGACCCAATTGATTGAATCATCATTTTGTTCTGCGAAGAGGTGGCGGCTATGAATTGTGTTATTTGGCGTAAATACAAGGTTATTTTAATTTTACCCGCCATTATTGGTATCGTTATGACACCGGGCGTTATGGCTCCAGCCTTCGATTATGGAACATTATACATGATCGAAAGACGGGTTGCGCCTACACAGCGTGGCTTGCTGCCATCAATTATAGATATGAATTCAATAATCCAAATCCACAGGAGTAGACGATGATGAATAACATTAAAAATATTTTAATTTTATCGGTTTTAGCTGCTTTTGCTTTTTCGTGCGGGCCAGGCGGACGAATAACTCTTATTAATAATAATGTCAGTCAGTCGGCCCCCGCTCCTGCTGTCCGGCAGGACGGTGTACCGGTATCCGGACAACAGTTGATTGTGGCTGGAAACAATCATTTTTGCGCCGTGGTTCCGGAAGGAATTAAATGCTGGGGCGACAACAAGTTCGGTCAACTCGGCAATGGCAAGCCCGGCAGCATGATTCAAAGCGCTGTTTATGTTCAAGGCATTATTAAATCGCCGTCACACATAACCGCTGGAGCAAATCACACCTGTTCGATCACACAGGGAATCCTGCAGTGCTGGGGCGACAACAAGTACGGACAACTTGGTATTGGATCAGATGTTCCGTTTTCAATGGCACCGGTTGTTCCAAAAGCATATTTACCTTCTGTAAAGCAAGTGGTTGCCGGAGATTCTCATACTTGCGTGTTGGCCAAGGGACGTGTTTGGTGCTGGGGCGACAACTCCATGAGCCAGTTGGGGCTTGCCGCGCACACCGGCAGCACGAAACCCGTGCCGATTCCGCTTCCGTCGGGCGACTATGTTGCTATTGCCGGCGGCGCAAAGCATGTTTGTGCCGTTTCAAAAGATGCGGAAGCCTACTGCTGGGGCGATAATTCGCTTGGACAGGCCGGACAAGCTGATTCCAGCCATGTTATTTATCCGCAAAGGATTGAAAGCCTGAATGGAAAGGCAAAAACTGTATTTGCCAGTCAAAGTCAAACATGTTTTGTCGCTGTTGATGGCGATACTTTTTGTATTGGAAAGGGTTTCGGGAGCAACCCCGTCCGGATTGCGGATAAAAACAGCAAAAACAAAATAATCCCGGATAAAAACACGAAGTGCAGTCTCCGCGCTGATGGCGAGATGATCTGCAACAACGTTGTCGTAGAAGGTTATAAAAAGGGAATTTATTCAGGTCATGTCGGCTTTTTGCATTCCTGCGCGACAGATCACCATTCCGTATATTGTTGGGGAACGAATAATCACGGTCAATTTGGAACCGGCAACTTCATGAACAGTGAAAAGCCGGCAATAACCGAATTTCCAAGAAGCCATGTGCAATCTATTTCATTAGGCCAGAACCATACATGCGCGATCATGAATTCAGAGGTGTATTGCTGGGGCAGAAATCTATTTGGCCAGCTTGGAAGCGGCAATCTCATGGATTCAGAACTTCCTGTAAAAACAGTTTTACCGGTAGAATCCATTGATACTCTTGTATCGGGAGCCTACCATTCCTGCATTCTTTCCGGAGGCAAGGCGTGGTGCTGGGGCAGCAATCTGTACGGTCAGACCGGTCTTGATGTCAGCCCCCGCAAGCCAAGAGTCGCAAATCCAGGCATGGTCGTTCTGCCGGGAAAGGCCTCATTCATTTCGACAGGATACATGCATACATGCGCGGTGGCAGATGGCGAGATATATTGTTGGGGCCTGTCCTATGACGGCCAATGCGGGATTCCTGCCGGAATGCGCGTCAGGCAGCCCCGCAAGGTGCCGGCTGGACATTTGAAATTCACCGCGGTATCGGCATCCAGCAATTACAATTGCGCAATTTCAACCCAAGGAGCGGTTTACTGCTGGGGCGGAGATTACGGCAATCTGCAGGAAGTCAAAACAGGCGTGCCGCTGAAGTCAATAGTGACGACCCCCGTTTTTGCATGCGGTCTTGATGCTTCAAATCATTTGTTGTGCTGGGGCACAAGCAAGGAATCGAGCGCCAGGTCAGCACAAACAATACCTTCGGAAAGAATCGGCGACGATATTATTTCTCTTTCGGCAGGCATCACCGAAGTCTGTGTCACCAACAAACAAAGGGGAATGATTTGCATAGATAAAAATTATTCAATTACCGTTCATATTAAACCAGAGGATCTGGACCAAAAGAATTAGAGAGGATGAGTCCATGAAAAGGAATCAATTATTCATGATTGTGGTGTTAGCCGGCATGTTTGCCTGGAACATGTCAGAAGCTTGCGATGACAAAAAAGTGAGCTCGTGCCAGACAAGGTACTGGTCCGAAGTCAGCCGGGCAAGAAATCAGTCCGATCATATCAGAACAAAGGCCCTTCCTGATACAAAAACAAGATTGCAGCAGACAGAAGTCGAAAAAGTCCGTCTTGCAGGCGAGTTGTCGGCCGTTGGTTCGAGTTTAACGCTTCTTCAGGCGCGGCATTCAAGTCTTGTTTCGGACACTGACAGGGCGCTAAAAATTATTTCGTTCACAAAAGATGCGGTTACAAAATCCCAGGCGTTTTTCAGTGAATATCATCTTGCGCAAGAAAGAATCCTGAACACGTTTTCAGATTTTCTCGGCAGGCAGGAAGCCCGTCTCGATTTGCTGCTCGTGATGCTGGCTCGGGAAAGGCTGGCGGCCAAGAACCGTATTGATCGT
>MEQJ01000154.1:4010-6247 GCA_001770165.1 Bdellovibrionales bacterium RIFOXYD1_FULL_53_11
AAGACATTTGGAGAATCCTTTGAATCGTTCGATGATGCCAGACGCGCGGTCATAAATGCCATAAACTCAGGCAGTGCCCCCATGGGAAGCGGTACGGCCCTCGAAACCCAGGCATTGATTGGAATGGTCCATGACTTTTCGAAGACCGGCAGAACCGAAACAATGGAACTGACAAACGGCATTTATAATGTCGAGCTGCAACTTAAGATGTTGATCGCAAGCCAGAACCAGCAGTCTGCGCTTATTGCGCGCCAGATGCGCGAACTTGTTGAAAAGCAAAAAATAACGGCTGAGGCACTTGCCAGTTCTGAGAAGCTTCTTGATTCTCTTTATAAAGGTATAAATAGTTTGCATGAATCCCTGATACATAATCAGAATCTGTTTTTTGTCTCACACGTCAGATGGCATTGCTGCGATAACGAGCCGTTTTGCGACAAATTGGATGATTACGGAGCATATGAACGAATCGCCACACCAGACAATGAAGAAAGGTGTACAAAATGAATCCCCCCATGAAGCGTTGTATTTTATTCCTTTCCGCGATTCTTCTGGGCGTATGCGGCGCCACGGATGGCTGGATATTGCATGCTGATTCTACGGCATACGAGCATGAGATCAGGCTTACGCGGGCGAGGCGTGAGGCATATCAGGATGCGATGTCGCTTCGCGTGCGCGGGGTCATGGAGTTCAAGAGCGTATGGGACGCGGTAAGCGCAGAGGCGCGGGAGCTTGGAAAGGCTGTAAACACTCCAGTGCCTGCGATAAACATCAAGGCATCGGCCGATGAGCTGTTGAAGCAGATATATGCGGAGCATGGGCATTTTGAATACATACGCATTAACGCGGTGCTTGCGCGCGGCAAGATCACGCTGCTTCTGGACGGGCTGGAAAAGACGCTTGAGCGATCCGGGTTTGACGAGGGGTCTGAGTTAAGGAAGCTTTTCAATGAGCGTCGCAAGGGGATTTTGGATGACATTTCCGGTCTTGTTTTAAAAGCCGAAGAGCGGCTCAAGGTCAGCGGCATAAATATAGAGAGATGGCTTGAGATAGAGCGCAGGGCGGATTTATCGCGACATGTGGATCGCGCGCGCCTGGCGCGGCTTGAATCCTCGACGTACAGCGCGGTGCTTGAGTTTAACGGGATCATGCAGAGGCTGTCGGATGATCTGCTTGATAGTTTGTACAGGGGGAAGGTAAAGCGCGCGCGCGAAGACATAGTGGCGGCGGCGTGGCTAAGGACCAGCGTGATACCGGCATATTTTGCGAAGAAGCTTGCAAGCGAGCGACTCAGGTCTGATTACGCGCTTTTGGTGAGGGCGGCGGCGGCGATTCAGGAGAAGATGGAGAAGCGTTTTGAGCGGTTTGCGCGGCAGAGTGATGCCGATGCCAGCGGAGCCGTAGCGACACAAAGCAGCTTTTTATCAAGCTTGTCTTTTGTGGCGTTTAAAGAGCCGGCAAGCGGGATTGCCCGGGATAACAATACCGGCGAAGGCAACGGCAATGGTGACACCCAGCCGGTGAATCCTCCCGTGCGAAGCGGAGATGCGGGTGGGGGCAAGGGCGATGCTGGCGCGAAGGAATCATATGACAAGGGCAAGTTTTATTATGAAAACAACAGCGGCACGGCGGCGTATGAGCTTAATCCCAAGGGATGCGTTATTGATTTACAGGACATAACGCCTCCTGAAAGGATGCGGGAGAATGTAAACCATGCGCTTAATCAATCCATAAAAAACGCAAGGAAGGTTTCGGACAGGAACTACAAGCCTGAGCCGGATAATTCATCGGGCGGCGGGCGCACGGATATCGGGGGAGTTGAGTCCTCTGATCTGGCCACGCAAGCAAGGCATGTGCGCGAGATGATGGGACGCGCGTCGGAGCGGACCAATGACAGCGCGGTAAGAAGCGATTTACAACGTCTTAATCATGAGACGGACTTGTACTTGTCGGTACAGGATAATTACAACAAGCAGCTATCGGGGCTTGTTCCAAACGCGCTCTTGTCCGCGCACCAATCGCAGAGTGTCTGGCGCGACATGGCTAATGCCTGGGACCGTCTTGAAGCGATGCCCAACCCGAATGCGGAGGAATCGGAGAGATTAAAGAAAGAGCTGCTCAAATACGGCATCGACACGCTTGCCGGGATGATTCTCGGAGTTGCTTATGACGTATCGAACTTCGTATACGCGATGTCGACGGATCACGACATGGCGGGCGCTTCGGCGGATTCCATTGAC